>CBFHHK010000014.1:0-5691 GCA_965655435.1 Planctomycetota bacterium
AGGGCGGGTCAGGACCCGCCCCACGGCGGCGGTCCAGGCGCCCATCTCCGACTCACGCTCCGCGACGGGCAGGCCTGGCTCAAAGCGCGCATGACCGCTGCGGAGCCCCGCGGCCTCCGCAGGGTCGATGATCAGGCCCGCCCCGATACCTGCGATCGCCGCGGCACCCCGGGCCGTGGTCTGCAGCTCCGACGGACGCTCGATCCGCACGCCGGCCAGGTCCGCCTGGCGCTGCATGAGGTACCCGTTGGCCGCCGCGCCTCCGTCCACGAGGACCCGCTCGATCGGGAGCCCCGAATCGGCACGGAGAGCGTCCACGAGCTCAGCGCACTGGAAGGCGATGGAGTCGAGCCCCGCGCGGACGATGTGGGCGCCAGTGGTCCCGCGCGTCATTCCCAGGATTGCAGCCCTGGCCCCAGGGTCCCAGTGCGGCGCGCCGAGTCCAGCGAATGCCGGTACAAGGACCACCCCTCCAGTGTCCTCCACGGACGTCGCGACGGCAGCGGACTCCGACGCCTCCTCGATCACCCCAAGTCCGTCCCGCAACCACTGCACGACCGAGCCGCCCGCGAAGGCGCTGCCCTCGAGGGCGAAGCACGGCGCGCCAGTCACGTCTGCGCCCACGGTGGTGAG
Organism: Planctomycetota bacterium; assembly: GCA_965655435.1. Taxonomy (GTDB): domain Bacteria; phylum Planctomycetota; class UBA1135; order UBA1135; genus Saltatorellus. The sequence goes on from CBFHHK010000014.1 coordinate 634, forward strand.
GAGACCTGCCGAGGACCGAGCCCGGCGCTGCCCCGTGTTCAGGAGTAAGAAGCACCCGGTTCCGTAGGTGATCTTCGCGGTCCCTGCGTCCCAGCAGCCCTGGCCGAAGAGCGCCGCCTGTTGGTCCCCGAGCACGCCACAGATGGGCACTGCGGACCCGTTGATCTGCGCGTGGCCGAAGTCCCCCGCGCTGGTCTCGACGTCCGCCAGCATGGAGCGATCGAGGCCAAAGAGGCCGAGCATCTCATCGCAGTACTCGCGGCGCTCGATGTCGAAGAGCATGGTCCTCGAGGCGTTGGTCGGGTCCGTCGCGATCCTCGCGCCACCCGTGAGGTGCGAGATGATGAGCGCGTCCACCGTCACGAATCGGAGGGCGCCCCTCTCGGCGGCCGCTTGGACTGGGACAAGCTCGCGGAGCATCCACTCCATCTTTGAAGCGGAGAAGTAGGGATCGAGGACGAGCCCCGTGCGCTGCCGCACCAGCTCCTCGTGACCCGCCGCCCTCAGCTCCTCGCAGCGAGCTGCCGTCCGCCGGTCCTGCCAGACGATCCCGCGCGAGAGCGCCTCTCCCGAGTCCACATCCAGCGCGAAGACGGTCTCTCGCTGATTCGTGATGCCGATGACGGTGGGCGTCCCGGCGGTCGAGACCACCTGCTCGACCACGCGATCCACGGCGTCGAGGATCTCTCTGGCGTCGTGCTCGACTCCCCCGGGGAAGGGGAAGTGCTGGGGGAATTCCTCGTAGGCCTCGGCGACAGGGTGCAGCTGCTCGTTGAAGACCAGGGCATGGATACCCGTCGTCCCGGCGTCAATGGCGAGGATCGTCGTGGAGGGTGCCGTCATGGGAACAAGCTACCGCCTTGGCTCGAACGAAAGAAGCGGAGCCGCTGTCGCGGCTCCGCTTCGTCGTGACTTCACCCCCGCTGTGTGGCGCGAGAGGAGAGCGCGCCTGCGCTCAGAGTTGCTGCTGGATCTGAAGTCCGTCGCCCGCGGCGTTGAGCTCGATGCCGGTGGAGGTTCGCCTGCCGCTGCGGTGGAAGGCGTGGATTTCCATCATGGTGTCCATGAGCCCCTCGTTCACGAGACGGTCGACCTCGATCTCCAGGCTGAACCCGCTCTCGATACCGAAGGGAGAGCCCACCCCGTGCATGGTCTCGACCGCGAACGCCGTGCCGCCGCCTTCGAACCCACCGAAGATCCCGAGCTCGAGGCCCGCCAGAGCCGAGAGATCGAGTTCCAGAGACACATCACCGTAGAAGCGAACCCAGGACTCCCCGGCGCCGAGATGGATCACCTCGACACCGCCGTCTCCGTCGGCCTCGCGGACGGCCGCTCGGATGAGCTCGGTGGCTCCACGCAACGTGACGGTCTGGTCGAGGTCCACCCCTTCACCACCGGTCATCGGCAGGGTCCCAACGGTCGGGTCACCGCCGGAGGAATCTCCCCCGAGCCCTTCATCAGCGAGCACGACGACTGCCGAGGTCACGCTGAGGGCGCTCAGGATGAGGGCGGGCAACCAACGCTGGCGTGAGGAAGCCTTGGCTTGGAAGTGATTGAGAGACGTCATGGTTCGAAAGGCATCACCTGGGCCACCGCTCTGCGGTCGCCTCGATGGGTCAGTGGGTCTTGGATGAGCCATCGGGGCCTCCAGTTCCGGCCTGTGGCTCAAATAGTTCGGGAAGGCTCTCCATGAGCCTCTGGGTCAGCCCAGCTCTCGATTCGAGAAGGGTTCTGAAGTCGTCATTCTCGAGGAAGAGGCTCGCGATGTCCGCGGCGACGCCCCCGGACGCCAGGTGGTCATCCAGCAGACGCCGGAACGCGGCGAGCGCTGCGTCATCACGACCCCGAGCCACCTCGGCGCAGCCGAGGTTGAAGTGAGCGAGGGCGAAGCGCGAGTCACTGCGGGTCAGACCGGAGATCGAGAGCCACCGGAAGTAGACCGCCGCTGTCCGGTGGTCCTCCTCGCCGTAGTACAGCCGCCCGAGCTGGATCGCAGCGTGCCCGCGGCTGACCTCCGAGATGGCCGTGTCGAAGACCTCGCGGAAGAGGTTCGCGGCGCGGAGGGTGTGACCCTCTCGACCGTAGACGTAGGCGAGGTAGATCCGAGCCTCTTCGTGACTCGGGTCAATCTCGATGGCCTGGGCCAGGAGCCGCCGGCCCTTCTCGGCCGGATCAGCGATTCGCTCGAGGCGTCCGTTGAGCATGTGACGAGCGTGCCGCCAGTCGACCCCTCGGCCAGATGAGACCGCGTCGCCGCCTGCGCCCCCACGGCCGGCCGAGACGACGCCATCTACAAACCCGCGGCCACGGTTCCTCGTCTCCTCCACCGGTACGGCGGCCTCGAAGACCCGCTCGCGGAACTGGCACGGTTCGAACGCAGCCAGCGAGTAGGCCTTGCCGAGTTGATAGAAGATCGTCGCGAGGCGATGCGCCAGGTCGATGTCCTCAGCAGCGCGGGCCATCTCGGCGGCGCCGAGCATGGCGACCCGGGCCTCGAGCCGCTCAGGATCGGAGAGGTCGCGGTGGAATCGGGCGAACTTGCGCACGTCCTCGAAGAACATCTTCGCGTCCTCCGACTCCTCAAGCAGCACCATGGCGTGGGCAGCCGAGGTCTCGTCGAGCTCGCCGTCCACGAGGCAGGACAGGTCCTGCTGGAGGGCCGCCTGCTGGTCGCTGAGCCCCTCGCTCCACCCCATGCCCTCGAACCACGCCGAGGCGTCGTCAGGACTCCAGGACGGGGAGTCAGCCCCAGAGGGCTCTTGGTCAGGGTGGTCGTGGAAGGTCATCGGGCAGGTCGTTCTCTTGGGCTAGCCGGCGAGAGGCTCGCGGCTACAGGTTTTGGTCGGCGTAGAGGATTGGGAAGCGGTCTGGGGCAGGAGCCTTCGCCCGAGCCCCCTGTTGAGCATCAGGTTGCGTCAGGTGCGTCGGGAATGTCGCAGGATGAGGATCGGTCGCCGGATCCCTCGACGGCGTCCCTGCGACGCCCCACTCGCGCTGGCCGGCAGTCCGGGGTGAGCCCCTCAAAGACCCGCCGCATGGCCCGGTGGATCTTTCGCCGCGCCCTGAAGATCACCATCTTCAGGTTCTCGAGCTTGATCCCCAGATCCTCAGCGGCCTCGCGGTAGCTCACGCCATCCACCTCGACCAGATGCAGCGCTCGTCGCTCGCGGTCCGAGAGCATGGTGTAGAACTGCATGTAGAGCTGGAGATAGACGATGAAGGCCCGCGAGCACTCCTCGGAGGCCTCCGTGTCCAAGACCCCGGAGAGCGGCGTATGCGCACCGTCCACGGGCTGATCTGAGAGGTCGTCGAGGGCGATCTCCGTGCGGTTCCCGCCCGTGCTCCGGGAACGCATGTGCTTGAGCACCGTGTTGCGGACGATCATCGCCGTCCAGACACGGAAGGCATCCGGCCTCGACGCATCGAAGCGGTTGGGATAGCGGAAGACGTTGAAGAAGACCTCCTGCAAGACGTCGCCAGGATCCGCCTTGCTGCCGTAGCGACGGAGCCGGCCCGCGACCTGGACGATGAGGTGGCCTGCGTTCAGCTCGTAGAGCAGGCCGAAGACGGCGCGCCCGCTCGACTTGCGGAAGCCGTCCATGAGCGCGGTGCTCAGCTGGTCGCGGAGCTCATCGTGGCCGAGCTCGTTGTCCGCGAAGATGGCCTTGATCCGCCCGTGATCGTCCGAGTCCAACTCCCCGCGCCCCAGCTCGCCGATCCTCGACCGCAGCCGGTCCTTGCCGTTCTCCTCGGCAAGGGGGCTGGCGTGGAGGACGTTCTGGGACTGCATTGTTGGGGAGGGCTCGACGGGACAGCGTTCCGCACGACGCCAGAGAGGCGTTGCGAGGACCCGGGGAAGTTCGAGGCTAACGTGGGTTTCAAAATTGGCGGGCCTGAACGTGTGGAACCGCCGCCCTTCTCAAAACGCCGCGCGGGGGAGCGTGGCGTATCTCGAAAGAGCGACGCGAACAGACCGACCACCCGCGCGAGATGCGCCTGGAGAGGGCGCGAAGCGAGCGGGGTGAGGGAAAGGGCTGCACGAAATAGCGACCACGAGGGCCGAGGTTTCGAGCAGGTCTTACGAAGAGCGGACAAAACCGCGCACCCCTGACGGGGCGGCAGCGCAAACGATGGTCTCCAGGGGGGTTAGGAGCCAGATCTGAATCCCGCTTGGGGTCACTTTTGAGCGCATCGGGAGCCGTGTCCGAACGCGGTTTCGCTCCAATCACCTCCGGCGCTCCCCCCCGGGTCCCCCTCAGAAATGTCTCCACCCTCGCCTCACCTGTCCCCCGACAGCCGCCGATCGCTGGTCCTCGAGCAGGCGCGCGAGATCGGCTTCGACCTCGTCGGGATCGCGCCCTTCGGCCCCCCACCTGACGCCGAGCGATTCGAGGCCTGGATCGAGGAGCGGCGCCACGGGACGATGGGCTACCTGGAGCGGGGTCGGGCCGCGACGGTGGACCCCCGCTCCCAGTGGCCTGCCGGAAAATCACTCCTTGTCGTCGGGCTCGGGCACTCAAGGCCGGCGCTCCACCTCCCCGGAGGGGGCCGCATCGCGAGGTATGCCGCGGGCCGCGATTATCACAACGTCGTCTCCAAGATGCTGGACCGCCTGCGGCGCGCGCTGCTGCGCGAGGGCCTCGCCTCCCCTGGTTCGGCGTTCGTCGACGCGACCCCGCTGCTCGAGCGAAGCCACGCTGCCGAAGGCGGTCTCGGGGCGCCGAGCAAGGCCGCCAATCTTCTGGACGTGCGCTTCGGGCCCTGGTTCTTCCTCGGAGAGCTCATCCTCGACCTCGACCTGAGCCCGACCCCCGCCCCGTCCCGGATCCCCTCGTGCGGGTCATGCACCGCCTGCATCGACGCCTGCCCCACCGGCGCGATTCTTGAGCCCGGCAGGGTCGATGCCACCCGCTGCATCAGCTACCACACCATTGAACATCGCGGGCTGGTGGCGCATGACCTGCGGCCCCAGGCCGGGGAGTGGGCCTTCGGCTGTGACGTGTGCTCCGAGGTCTGCCCCTGGGGCTCCAAGGCGCCGGACCTCACGGAACGCTTCGG
>CBFHHK010000014.1:5790-12474 GCA_965655435.1 Planctomycetota bacterium
GACCCGACCGGCCTTCGAGGAGGGGGCGAGCGAGGCCGGCACCCTCGTGGACCTCCTGACCGACGGCAGGGATGAGCCTGATGACGCAGGGCACAAGGAGCGCTGGCGGGGCTCTCCCCTTCGACGGCCCCGGCGCGAAGGGCTGGCGCGCAACGCTGCCATCGTCCTTGGAAACTGCCCCTCAGAGCCTGGCCTCGACGCGCTCCTCGGGGCCCTAGCGGCCGACCCAACACCATCCGTCCGCGCCGCCTCGGCCTGGGCGCTGGCAGCCGGGCACTTGGAAGACTCCGGGGTCAGGGAGTCGATCTCCCGTGCCCTCGCCCGCGAGGTGGATCCGGGAGCCGCGATGGACATGCGCGCGTCCCTCGACCGCAGGGGCTGAGTCACGTTGCGGAGAATGGACACCGCAACGGAATGTCCACCGGACTCGACGTGAGCGCCTCCACTGCCCTGTGAGCGCCGGTCCAAGCGTCCAAGTGCCCCAACGCGGGCCACTTGACCGACCGCGGCAGGGCAGCGGGGCGTCAGGAGACGTCGAGTTTCTTGGACATGGCTCGGATGAGCATCGGGGCCACCAAGTGACGCTAAAGGTATCCGCAGCAACACATTAGGCCCGAATCCTGAACCATCCCGGAGGGTGGCACGGCGCGTGCTTCTTGTCCAGGGCGATGGACTTCCTCTCTGACTTTCAGAACGACCGCAAGTGGTGCTCGGCCTGCAACGGCTACGTCTCCTACCTGATGAGCATCGACAAGTCCTTCTGCGTCCAGTGTGGCGCGGAGGTGCGCCTGTTCAGCGAAGAGGATTGGATCGCCTTCTCTGAGAAGATGGAGGCGCGCAAGCCCGGACGACGCCGGAAGAAGGCTGACCCCAGCAAGAGCCGTCGCGATTCGGCCTGACCCAAGGCCGCCACGAGACCGCTCCCCTGAGGAGCGACCAGGACCCCCCCCCGAACGACCCGCGAGTCCCCTGACTCGCGGGTCGTTCACCATGGCGGACGAACCCGCGTGTGGGACCTGGCAGATCGGCCTGCAATGAGGACGCCGAGGCGTTACAAGACGGGTGAGATGAGCCAAAGCACCAGCCCCACCACCACGTCCAGGCAGCCCGATTCAACCCTCGAGACGGTCCGCGCGCGCTACGCCGAGGGCGCCCAGCAGCAGGTGCCCGAGCTCTGCTGCCCGGTTGACTACGACGCATCCCTCCTCGAGGTCCTGCCCGCCGAGATCGTGGACCGCGACTACGGCTGCGGAGACCCCAGCCGGTTCGTCCGCGAGGGCGACGTGGTGGTCGACCTTGGCTCAGGCGCCGGGAAGATCTGCTACATGGCCAGTCAGATCGTGGGCCCGAACGGACGGGTGATCGGCGTTGACACCACGGACGAGATGCTCGCCCTCGCCCGTGACCACCAGCAGGCGGTGGGCGACCGCATCGGGTGGCACAACGTCGACTTCCGGCGCGGTCACATCCAGGACCTTCGTCTCGATCACGACGCGCTGGAGGGCTGGCTCGCGGCGCACCCGGTCCAGGACATCGAGGGCCTCGAGGCCCTCGAGCAGCAGCGCCGCGAACTCCGCGAGGCGGCCCCCATGGTCGCTGACGAATCTGCCGACGTGGTGCTCTCCAACTGCGTCCTCAACCTCGTTGACCCCGCCGACAAGCCGCGGATGTTCGCGGAGATCCACCGCGTGCTGAAGCGCGGCGGGCGCGCGGCCATCAGCGATATCGTCTCCGACGAGGACGTCCCCGAGGAGATGCAGCGCGACCCCGAGCTGTGGTCCGGCTGCATCTCTGGCGCCATGCGCGAGGACCGCTTCCTGCAGGCCTTTGCGGACGCGGGCCTCTACGGGATCGAGATCACCAGCTATCAGACAGAGCCCTGGGCCGTCGTGAACGGGATCGAGTTCCGCTCCATGACGGTGCTCGCTCGCAAGGGCAAGGAGGGGCCCTGCGACGATCATCGCGAGGCGGTCATCTACAAGGGCCCCTGGAAGGAGGTGGTCGACGATGACGGGCACACCCTGAAGCGCGGCGTGCGGAGCGCGGTCTGCCGCAAGAACTTCGAGATCTACACGAGCGAGCCCTACGCGGATCAGTTCATCCCCGTCCCCCCCCTTCTAGAGGTCGCTCCGTCGGAGAGCACCCCCTTCGACTGCCGGACCAACACTCCGCGAAGCGCTGCGGAGACCAAGCAGGGGTTCGTCCGCTTCGAGGTCGCGCCGGGCACCAGCGCCTGCTGTGAGCCCGCCCCCGACGGCGGGTCCCCGTGCTGCTGAGCGGCGACGCGCGCCGGGAGCGGCTGAGGGAAGCGACCCTGCTGCTGATCTTCACGCCAGACCTGGCGGGTGAGGCTGCGCTCGAGGCCCTCGAGCGCGCTCTGCCCTTTGTTGACGTGGTCCAGGTCCGCCCGAAGGTGCTCGGTGACCGAGCCCCCGGTGCCCCCGTGGGCGCGACGATCACAGGGGCCCGCGACGCAGCCCACTGGTGCCGCAAGGTCCTCGAGCTCCGCGCGGCGAGCCACCTCTCGACGCCGCCCCTCGTCATGGTCAACGACCGCGTTGACGTGGCCGCGGCCCTCGCCCCTGAGGGGCTGGACGGGGTCCACGTGGGTGCGTCCGATACGCCCCCCGCGGTCGCCCGGCAGGTGATGGCCGACGATCAAGTGATCGGCTTGTCGACCCACAACGCAGCCGACCTCGCCGTGGCCCTCGACGAGCCCGTCGACATGCTCGGCTTCGGCCCCGTGTTCCCCACCCCTACCAAGGGGTACCTCGCGACGCCGGGCTCGAGCACGCAGCCCGCCATCGTAGGTCCGGAGCGGGCGTGGCTGGCCGCAGCGTCCTCGACGGCACCGGTCTTCCCCATCGGCGGGATCGATCTCTCCAACGCCGATCAGCTCGACCGTGTCGGACGTGCGGCCGTCGGCTCGGCCATTCTCGGCGCCGACGACCCCGCCCTCGCCGCGAGGGCCCTGAGAGCCCTACTCGCGGACGACGACGAGTGAGCGCCGCTCAGCGGAGGACGAGCGTCGCGTCCCCGTAGCTGTAAAAGCGGTACTCCGCCTCGATGGCCGCGCGATACATCGCGAGCGTCTCATCGGTCCCGATGAACGAGGCGACGAGCATCACGAGCGTGCTCTTGGGGAGATGGAAGTTGGTGAAGATGCCGTCGCAGACGGCTGGCCCGCGACCCGGGTGAAGGAAGATCCGGGTGTCCCCGCGCCCCGCCCGAACGCCTGCGGGGGCGCCCTCCCCGTCGTCCGCACGGCATGACTCAAGGACCCGCGCGCTCGTGGTCCCGACGGCGATGACCCGCCCCCCGCCCTCGCGGGCCCGGCGCACCGCCTGCTCGCAGTCCGCAGAGAGCTCGTAGCGCTCGGAGTGCATGGCGTGGTCCTGGAGCCGGTCGGCGGTCACCGGTAGGAACGTGCCGGCCCCCACATGGAGGGTGACACGGGCGACGTCCACGCCGCGCTCCCCCAGCGCCTTGAACAGTTGATCGGTGAAGTGGAGCCCCGCAGTGGGCGCCGCCACGGCCCCCGGCTCGGAGGCGTAGACGGTCTGATAGCGCTCCGCGTCCTCGGCCCTGGCGGCGCGCTGGATGTAGGGGGGCAGCGGCATCACCCCGCAGCGCGCGAGCCACTCCTCCATCGGTCGGAGCGCTCCGTCTGCCCCCTCCAGGGTCACGGTCCATGTCCCGTCGTCGCTCGACCGCTCCAACATGCGCGCGATCACCCCGCCCCGACACTCCACTCGCTCACCGGGCTTGAGCTTCTTCGCGGGGCGAACCATCGCGCGCCACCCACGCTCCTCCGCGAAGGCTGCATCTGGCTCGAGGAAGAGCATCTCCACCTGCCCTCCAGTCGCCCGCCTCCCCATCACCCGCGCGGGGAGGACGCGGGTGTCGTTGACCACCAGCAGATCACCGGCGCGCAGGAAGTCCGGCAGGTCCCGCACCTGCCCGTGCCGAAGCTCGCCCCCATCGGCGGCGTCACGGACGAGGAGCCGCGCAGCATCGCGGGGTTCCGTGGGTTCCTGAGCGATGCGCTCGACCGGCAGCTCGAAGTCAAAGTCTGTGGTTCGCAACGTGAGCGACTCGGCGCTTGGAGCCGAGGTCAAGGCCGGTTCGAGGCCTTGAGCAAGGCCGCAATCGAAGTCGGACAGGTGCCCCGGTGGGGTCGAGATCCTAGCGAGCAGACCGCCAAGGGGGGCCTGGCTCAGGCCGACGAATCCTCTAGCAGGCGCTCGGCGTCCTGAAGCTCGGAGATCCCCATGTCGCGCAAGCGAGCCGCGAGCGTGTTCGGGTCCCAGCCGCAATAGGCCGCAGCACGGGTCTTGTTCACCCGCCCTGTGGCCGTTCGCGTTGTCCAGAGCGCCGAGGCCACGTCCCGCACGTCAGGGCTACGCGACGGCAGCTTCGAGAGGGGGACCAGCCCCACGTCCCTGAACGCGGCCATCAGATCCGCGACCTCAACGGCCGCTCCTTCGGCGCGGAGGAGCGCTTGGCGGACCACAGCCTCCAGCTCGATCGCGTTCCCCTCCCAGGGCTGACGCCAAAGAACCGACTCCACCCCATCGGACTCACCTGACCAGAGCATTGGGACCCCCGGCCGTGCGCTCCGCTCCCAGCGCGCGGCGAGCGCCCGCGCCAGCGGAGGAATCCTGTGCCGGACATGACGGAGCGGCTGCACCAGGAATTCGACGCGCCCAAGATTCCGATGCAGGTCCGGATGACGGGTCGGGTCGAAGGACTCCGCGAGGCCGCCCGAACCGGCCTCGTCTGAGGGAGTGGTCGCCCGCGCCGGGGACGTTGCTCCGGTCGCGACGAGTCGAGGCCGCTCCTGGATGTCTCGATCCAGGAGCCGCGCGAGGGTCACCTGACCATCGACGTCCAGTCGGTCGATGTCGGTCAACACCACCGTCTCCACGGAGTCGTCCGCGAAGGCGCCCTCGAGGTCCGCCGCCTGAATTCCAAAGCAGGACAGCTGGGCGAGCTCCTCGCGGCCGCTCCGCGCTCGCCTCGCATGGTGTACGGCCCGGGCAACGGTCCGCCGACCGCACCCGGCCTCGCCACGGATGATGAGGTCAGAGCGGTTGCTGGCCAGCACCTGGATCCGAGTCAGTCGCTTCAACTCGTCGGGCGCCCGGGCGTCGAGGACGAGGCCCCCCCCATGATGGACGCGGTCCCGGTGATCCAGGGCGCCACACTGGAGCACATTCGACCGGCGCTCCAGCACCTCGGCCCAGCGGATCGCGTCCCGCTCACGGCTGTCGCCGCCGCGCGCCGACTCGATGATCAGCACCGCCTCGACCCCCGAGAACCCCGGGACCGCGATGGCCACGCCCGCCGCGGCGCCGGGGTGCAGCATGGACGAGCGTCCATCGTCCTGATCGCTCTCGTAGCGCAGGAAGCCGCCGCCCGCCAGCACCCTCCGGATGGCCCAGAGCCCGCCGCTGCTCGGCTCACCGAGACGGCCTCCACCGGCGCCCCCGCTCGCGACCGGGACCAGGTCACCGATGGACCCGACCCGCTGAAACGCGACCCAGCGACGCTCGGCGGTCTTGAGCGCGAGCTCGTCCACGAGCTCGGCCCAGAGGCGACGGAGATCCCGGCGCACCGACTGCTCCTCGAGCGCCAGCTGGCCCTGCTCCTCCTCTCCAAGGCGCACCGCAGCCCCCACCCGGTGACGGAGCATCGGGTGGCCCACCGCGCGCTCAGCCACGGACTTGAGGCGAGCCGCGCCGGGGAGCATTCGGCTCCCGAACTCCAGCCAGAGCAGGCCGACCACCTCATGTCCTTGCTCGAGGGGGAGTGCGATCACCGCCTGCGGGTATCCGCGCTCGGCGTCGATACACGAGCACCGCAACCTCTCGTCCGAGCCGGCGCCCGGCGCCCCGGACATGACGATTTCTGGCTCGGAACCGCGCAGCGCTGCCTGCAGGATCGAGCGAGACTCCGTATCCACATGGCGCCACCGGCGGACCCATTGGTCCACGGCCCCTTCGAGCGCCGGCGCCACGTCCGCAGCGCCCCTTCGCAGGCGTCCTTGGTCGTCAATGACGAGAAATACGACCGCCTGGGCCCCGAGTTCCGATCGGGAGGGAAGCGCGCGGCAGCCATCAGCCGTCCCCTCCGCGCCAGCTCGCAGCGGGGCTCGCTGCGTCGCCGGTCGCTGCGGCTCGACCCGCTTGAGGACCTCTCGCCACCCGCCGGGGACATCGAGTCCGGAACGGAGGAACGCGCCATCGAGCGCTGGAAAGGACGATCCCCCCGCGAGCCAGTCGAGGGCGAGCGCGAGCGCATCGAGATTCCAGCGGACGTCGGCCGGCAGCCTCGGTGAAGGGCCCCCTCGCTCGACGGCACGCTTCGCCTCCTCGAGCTCGCCAGCATCCATGTGAAGCGACACCAGCTCCGCGAGCACCTCGGCGCGGAATCTGCGGTGTACCCGGTCGTTGCCCCCCGGAAGGCCACTGAGGATGTCCTCGAGCAGCTCCCGGGCTCGCGCCAGTTCGCCGTCGTTGTGGAGGCAGCGCGCTTCCCAGAGCCTCGCCTGCGCGGCCTGTGCCTCGCTGGCCTCAGGGTGCCGGACCCAGGCCTTCATCACCTCGAGGAGGTCGAGGAGCGCGACCCGCCGCGGCGTCTCAGGCGTCGGCAGTCGAAACTGCAGGTCCTCGGAGCGGCGAC
>CBFHHK010000014.1:12569-35497 GCA_965655435.1 Planctomycetota bacterium
CGTCCGAGGAGCTTCAGCAGCGACCGTAGGGACTCTGTGTATGGGGCGCGGGGCCGGGGAAGGACCGCGAAGGACGAGGGTCTGCGACACGGCCCGGCGTGGTGGATCAAGACGTCCTGCAGTCCGAGCAGCGCCTCCCCAAGGTCGTGCTCCCGCAGCGCAGCCTGCGCGAGCCCAGGCTCGATCCCTGTGGACGGCGAGCGCGCATCCGCCGTCTCGATGGCCGCCAGACGGAAGGTCGTCGCCAGCTCTCGCGCGACCGTCCGTTCGCCCTCCGGCGCGCCGGGAAGCAGCAGGTCAACGGCGTCCTCGAGGGGCGCCTCCGTGGGCCGACTGCTCATGCGGCACCACCCCCGCCAGCCGCTCGAAGCATCGCCGAGAGGACCCGCTTCGACCGCTGCGCGAGCTCTGTGGGGCTCACCCCATGGCGCTGCGCAGCCTCATCCAACGGCTCGGTGGCCAACATCAGAGACCAGAACGCGGCCCGCTCATCGTGACTGCGCCGGTTGAACGCCACGCAGGATCGAACGAGCGCCTCGCCCTTCAGCCCCACACCCTGGGCGAGCCCTTGCAGGAAGGAGCCGACCGCGTCTGCATCCAGCACACCAGCCTCGACGGTGTCCTCGATGGCGCGATCCATCTCCTCGACCAACCACTGCTCCGAAGCCGGCGGGCCGACGAGCGCCGCCCCGTGTGAAACCCTCACCATGGCCCGCAGGACCACCCGGTCGACGTCCAGCAAGCGAGCCGCAGCGGTGATCCGCGCCGCCGCCAGAAACCGGAGGCGAAGGGGGTCGCCGGGGATGATCTGCCTCAGGATTTCCTCGGCCTCGCCGGCCCGCAGGTAGCGACGCCATGCGGGAACCGGCGACCATCGGTCGCGCATGGGCCAGCGCAGATCGTGAGCAGCTCGTCGTTGGGTCATGGGAGGCCAGGGGGGGGGCGGGAGCGGTCGGGACCGCCCGCCGTGCCAAGGTCACGCTAACGGTCCTGGGCAGATTCCGCAGGCTGGGACCTACCCGACCCCGCCGGAGGGCTCCCTGAGCCCCCGTCAGATTGAAAATTCCCCGAATCGATGACCGGAGCCTCGGGGGGCCCATGGACCGATGTGGAAAAACGGCTTCCCCGCCTGGGACTCGCCCACGGAACGACGGAACCACTATCCTCCCCGCTCGACCCCGCCAGACCGGCGCCCAGGGATGGGAGCTGGAAAGAACGCACACCCCAACACCCCGGCATGTCCGAACCCGCTCCCTCCGTTCCGAGGATTCTCGAAGGCAAGACCGGCGTCATCCTTGGCGTCGCGAACAAGCGCTCCCTGGCTTGGGGCTGCGCACGGTCCCTCGCGGACGCAGGCATGAAGCTGGCCTTCACCTACGCGAACGAGCGACTGAAGGCCGCCGTGGACAAGCTCGCTGAGGAGTGCCCCGGGTCGATCACGCTGCCCTGCGACGTCACGCAGCCCGACGAGGTCACGGCAGCCTTCGAGACCATCGGGAACGAATTCGGAGGCTTGGACGCCATGGTCCACGCCATCGCCTTCGCCCGTCGCGAGGAGCTCCAGGGGAGCTTCTTCGACACCTCGAAGGAGGGCTACATGCTCGCCCACGAGGTCTCCGCCTATTCTCTCACGGCCGTCACCCGAGCCGCCCTCCCCCTGATGGAGGGACGCGAGGGATCGATCGTGACCCTCAGCTACCTCGGCGCTGACCGGGTCGTCCCCAACTACAACGTGATGGGGATCGCCAAGGCGGCCCTGGAGGCGTCCGTCCGCTACCTGGCCGCAGACGTCGGGCCTCGCGGCATCCGCGTGAACGCTGTCAGCGCCGGCCCGATCCGTACCCTCTCCGCCTCCGGCGTGAAGGACTTCGGGACCATGCTCGACCGGATCGCCGAGAAGGCACCTCTCCGCCGCAACGTGACCGCAGAGGAGGTCGGTGACACCTGCCTCTTCCTCGTCGGCCCCCACTCACGGGGCATCACCGGAACGACGATCTTCGTCGACGCGGGCTATCACGTCATGGGCCTGTGACCTAAAGCCCCCGAAACGACCCCCGCCCTCCCCCCGTTCAGACCCATCGCCTGCAAGGGCCCCACGTACCACCACTCTCCTGACGATGCTGACCCTCGCCACGCCCCTCCTCGCCGCGCACCTTCTCGCCCCGGCGATCTCCGTTGCCCCCGCGCCCCTCGAGCTGACCCCGCTGACGGCGAGCGCCGAGGACCCGCCGATCCCCGATTGCGGCGAGATGAAGATGCTCCCGTCGGGCCTCCGCTACTGCGTCATGAAGGCGGGCGACGGGACGGCGAGCCCGGCGATGGGCGACCTGGTCCGGGTGAACTACACGGGGTGGAACCTCGACGGGACCGTCTTCGACAGCTCCCGTACCCCCCGCCGCCCCGGCCTCGACCCGCAGCCCGCCGAGTTCCCCGTCGGCGGCTTGATCGAGGGTTGGAACGAGGCCCTTCAGCTGATGTCCCCCGGCGCCCAGTGGAAGCTCTACGTGCCCTCAGCCCTGGGCTACGGTGAGCGCGGCTCCCCCCCCAAGATCGCGGCCAACGCAGACCTCATCTTCGAGGTTGAGCTCCTCTCAATCGTCGATCGGGCCCTGCCGTTCATCCCGTTCAACGCCGAAGCGGAGGGGGTCATCGTGAAGCCGCTGGGCTCCAAGGTGCAGGTCATCAAGGCCGGCGAGGGCGCGACGATCGCCGAGTCGGACATGGGGCTCATCAAGTTCTCCTGCTTCACCCCGGAGGGCGCCTTCGTCGTCGGACACACCAGCCGGGGAGGCCCGATGATGCTGTCTGCCAAGGCGGTGCCTCTGAAGTTCATGGAGGAGGCCCTCGAGCATCTCAAGCCCGGCGCCCAGCTCGTGATGAACGTCCCGGCGGCGATCGGGGTCGGTCTCCGGAGCCAGAACCCGGTGCTCAAGCCGGGCTCGGACGAGGTCTGGGTCCTTGAGTGCGTGAACACCATGACCTTCACCAAGCCCGAGTTTCAGATCCCGGACGAGTCAGAGCTCACCACCACCCCCTCAGGTCTCAAGTACAAGACCATCCGCGAGGGAACGGGCAAGACGCCGACCGCCAGCAACGGAGTCCTCGCCCACTACGCAGGGTGGCTCACAGACGGCACGGGCTTCGATAACTCCTACGACCGCGGCGCACCCCTGGACTTCAACCTCGGCGGCGTCATCGCCGGGTGGACCGAGGGGCTCCAGTTGATGAAGGAGGGCGGCGCGACCCTGTTCGTGATCCCCCCCTCGATCGGGTACGGCGCGCGCGGCGCGGGCGGGGCCATCCCCCCGAACGCGACCCTCGTCTTCTACGTCGAGCTCGTCTCCGTCAAGTGACGGGCCCCGTCCGTCGCGAGGAGCGCCTGGACCCGGAGCGCTTCCCGATCGACGACAAGCGCGTCTATGACGCGTACATCGCCGGCCGCAAGAGCGCGGCGATCGCCGCCGCTGTGCGGGCAGGTCTCTTCGACCTGCTCGCTGGCGGCGCCCGCTCCTTCGGACACATCCAGGCGGAGATGGGCTGGAGCCTCCGCGGGACGCGCTCCATGCTCGACGCGTTGACCGCCCTCGGCTTCGTCGAGGTCCTCGCCGACGGCTTCACGGCCTCCGCGGACGCGGCGGCCTACCTGACCCGGGGCGCCGAGGGGTCGCTCTGGGGCCTCGTGGACATGGAGGTGGACAGCTTCCTCTCTCCCGCCGCGCTCCTGGAGGCCCTCGCCAAGGACAAGGCCACGGTGTACGGCGGGGAAGACCCCTGGGCCGCCCACGAGGCCGATCCCGTCAAGGCGCGCGCGTTCACGGCCGCCATGCACAGCGTCAGCGAGCGACCGGCCGCGGGGGTCGCCGAGCGCCTCAACCTCGCCTCGGCCCGGCGCCTCCTCGACGTCGGCGGCGGGAGCGGTGCGCTGTCCATCGCCCTCGCGAAGGCCAACCCAGAGCTCGAGTGCGTCATCTGGGACATCCCCGCCGTCTGCCCCATCGCGGACGAGTACGTGCGGACCGCGGGCTGCGAGGACCGCGTGGCAAGCCAGCCCGGTGACATGTTCGCGGAGGACTACCCCGCTGGCTTCGACACCGTCTTGCTCTCCCAGATCCTCCATGACTGGAGCTTCGAGACCGGCGCCGAGCTGGTGGCCAAGGCCTTCGCTTCGCTCCCCTCTGGCGGCCGCGTCGTGATCCACGAGAAGCTCGTGGAGGACGACGACAGCGGGCCCCTGGCGAACCAACTCGTCCACCTCGACATGCTCGTCTGGACGGAGGGTCAGCAATACAGGGTCAGCGAGCTCACGGACCTCCTCGAGCGCAGCGGCTTCCACGGCGTCGAGCGCGTGCGGACAGCCGGCTACTGGAGCGTGGTCCACGGGACCCGGCCCTGACCGCTCAGGAGGGCGACCGCGCGGCGAGGCCCACCTGCGCGCGGCGGCCTGGCGCCCGCCACCTGCTCCTCAGGAGGTCCAGCGGGATCCCCGAAGGCGGAACCGCAGGGGCAGGTCAGCGCTCCGGCTGATCCCGACCCTCGGGCCGACGTCCAGCTCCTCCTCGACCCAACCGCGGGGCCGATCCAGCAGGCGCAGCGGCCCCCCCTCGAGCAGCGCCCCGCGATCGTGCTCCCGGGTGATGCCCATGGCGCTGGTCAGGCGCCCGGGGCCGCGCGCGAGATCCCTCGCAGGGACCCTGCCCCCCCGACGCGACGCCATCTGCTCCACGCCCTCGAGCGGCTCAAGCGCGCGGATGAGCACCGCCTCGCCCTCGCCCATGCCTCCCGTCACGACGTTGAAGCACAGGTGGATTCCGTAGATCAGGTACACGTACGCACGGCCCGCCTCGAGGAACATCGCCCCGTTGCGCCTCGTCTCGCCGCTCGCCGAGTGGGACGCTTGATCCCCAGCGGGTAAGTAGGCCTCGGTCTCGACGATCCGACCGCGCGTCACGGCCCCCCCATGGCGCGCCTCCAGGACCGCGCCGATCAGCCGCGGCGCGGCGACCTCCGCGCCAGCCGAGAGCACCTCGACGGGGAAGATCACCCGCGCTCCTTCTTGAAGATCATCAGGTGCTGAAAGCCCCGCAGGAAGAAGTTCCCCTCCGCGGCGGCTCGGTGAAAGGCCGGCTTCTCCAGCTTGCGGTTACCACGCACCACAGAGATGTGATCAATGGGTCTGAAGCGGGCGCTCAACAGCCCCGAGAGCCTGGCTCCGATCGGCACGAAGCCCTTCTTCTTCTCGAAGGAGTCGCTCACGTAGCAGGCGAGGTATCGCCGGTCCCGGAGCACCCGATCCGCCTCCGCGAAGGCCCCGTCCATGGCCTCGAAGTAGGCCTCGTCGAAGGCGCTCAGCTTGCCGATGCAATTCGGATCATCGGAGTAGTCGAGATGCGTCCCGTACGGCGGATCCATGAAGACGAAGTCCGCCTTGCCGTCCTCCAGGGGGAGCGCGCGCGCATCGGCGCGGAAGATGTCCTCCCGGACCGGACGCAGGTCGTAGCCCAGCGCCTTGCGCCCCATGTCCCGCGCCACGTCCAGGGTCGTCCCGCCCCCGCAGAAGGGGTCCACCACCAGGTCCTCCTCACGGGTGTAGCGTTCAAGGAGGTTCCAGATCACCCAGGCCGGTGTCCGCCCCTCGTAGCCGGGGACCCCCATGGGAGTGTCGGAGTACTGCTGGCTCGGGTAGTACCAGAGCGTCGTCGTCTGCTGTCGCAGCGTCGGGCGCTGGGGCCGGCCTCCACCGTGGCCGCGCTGGCCATGCGGACCGCCAGCGGCCCTCTCGTCGCGGCCCTCGTCGCGGCCCCCGCCTCGACCGAGTTCCTGCTCCCGCTCCCCGCCGAGACCTCCCGTCCGCCCCCGGGGGCCCCTCCTTCCTGCGCCGCGTCGTGCCATCTCCACGGAGCCTAGTCGGGATCACGGGCGAGCGCACCGCTTCATCCACGCGCACCGCGCCATGGCTCAGCGGTCCAGCATGAGGCCTTCCAACTCGAGGACCGAGGTGACGCAGCGGTCCACCAGTCGCTCGGCTCGATCGAGGGAGGTCTGCCCCATGGCCCAAGCTGCGGAGCTCGGCCCCTGCCTCAGGATCAGCTGGATCGAGGAGGCGAGGGTTCCCTCCCTCCGCATCGCCGCCGGCATCGCCAGATCCAGAGATGCGACGTCGCCGATCACGAGGTCCGGCTGCTCCCGGGTGAGGATCTCCCGGTAGTAGGGGCGATCGAGGTGCACGCGTCGGCCCGCGAACTCCGAGCTGGGCTCCTCATTCTCAATCCACCACTTCCTCGCGCCGCCGACGAGGCGGAACCCCTCGCCCTCCTCGATGCCGGCTTCGCTGAACAGCTTGCGGAGCTTGGCGGTCGGCGAGTTCGAGACGATCACAAGCTCGGCCCCTGCACTCCGCAGCCGGTGAGAGAGCTCAAGTGCCCCGTCCACGAGCCCGTGGTCCTGGTCCCGAAGGTAGGCCTGCATGGCTGGCCCGAACTTCTCGGAGCCGTACTCGTGCGCCGAGCCGTGGCCGTTCCTCTGGATCCCCTCGCGCCACCGGTCGGCGCCCGGGGCGTCCCCGCCGTCATCCAGGTAGCGGCACACCGCCCCGGTGGCGAGGAGCTCGTCCTCGTCCACGAACGCCGTGAGGAACCCCCTCGGCCACCACCCGTGCCGGTCAGGCTCGTCGTGAGCAGCGCGGAGGAAGCCCTCGAACTCAACGCGGGCTTCCTCCGCGGGCAGCCTGAGGTCCCGGGAGACCTCGAGGACGAAGCTCTCGTTGATGAAACGCGCCTCCCCCTCCTGATCCGTCCACACGCCATCGAAGTCTGAGAGGATCTTCATCCCCCGCGGATTCGAGGGGGGCCCGCACGCGGACGCGTCCGGCAGAGGGATGGAGTGAGGCTGCCCCCCCCAGCCCTGTTCCACCCATGGGAATGGGCCCGCGGTTGGATAGGATCGGCCCATGGGACTGGATGACGACCTGGCCGAGCCCCTGGAGAGCCGCCCCCGCGGAGCTCGGCAGACCGCGGCTGTGCTGCTGACCCTCGCCATCGGAGGGTGGCTCATCGTCGTCGGCAAGGCCTTCCTCGTCCCGCTAGTGCTGGCCGTCTTCACCTTCATCCTCGTCCAGGCGCTCGATCGGGTCTGGGGCCAGGTGACCGTCGGCGGTCACCGGCTGCCGCCGGTGATGACCACCTTCCTGTCCGCCACGTTCTTGACCCTCGTCGGCGCGAGCATCATCAACCTGGTCGCGGCCAACGCCGGGGGCATCGCGGCGGCCGCCCCAGGCTACCAGGCGCGGCTGACGGACCTCGTCAACCAGTTCGAGACCAACGTGCTGGGCCTCGACATCGAGCCCGGCGGGGCAGACCTCTCGGACCGCTTCCTCAAGCACCTCAACGTCGCGGGCCTCGCGACCCAGCTCGCCTCTGGCGTCGCCAGCGCCGTCGGCAACCTCGCCCTCGTCCTGGTCTACCTGTTCTTCCTGCTGCTGGAGCGCCCCTTCTTCGAGCGGAAGATGGCGCTCATCTTCCGGGACAGCGGGCGGCGCGCCGAGGTGATCGGAATCCTCCAGAGGATCGACCATGACGTCAGCGTCTACCTCGGGCTGAAGTCCCTGGTCAGCCTCCTCACCGCGCTCCCTGCGTACGGGATCATGCTCTGGGTCGGCCTCGACTTCGCCGAGTTCTGGGCGCTCCTGATCTTCGGGCTCAACTTCATCCCCAACGTGGGCTCGCTCGTCGCCACCGTGCTCCCGTCCAGCATCGCGCTGGTCCAGTTCAACACCCTGCGGCCCTTCGTGCTCGTCGCCCTCGGAATCACAAGCGTGCAGCTGATTGTCGCCAACGTCGTGGAGCCGAACCTGCTTGGCCGGCGGTTGAACATGAGCCCCCTCCTCGTGATCACGGCCCTCGTGGGTTGGAGCATGCTCTGGGGCGTGCCGGGCGCGTTCCTGTGCGTCCCGATGACCAACATCGCCCTCCTGATCCTCGCCAACGTGGCCTCGACCCGCTGGATCGCGGTGCTGCTCTCCCGGGACGGAGCCCTCGTGGAGGAAGGCACCAGGTGACCAGAGAGACGTTCATGCTCACGGTCCCTCACCAGGGGGTCCGCCAGGTCTCGGCCATCTGGGACCTGCCCGAGGGCCCCCCGCGGGCCACCTTCGTCCTCGCCCACGGGTCGGGCGCCCCCATGTCCTCCGAGTTCCTCGAGGACCTGGCGCCGAGCCTCGCGCGGGCCACCGGGCTCGCGGTGATGCGGTTCAACTACGCCTACGCCGAGCTGATGATGCGCACGGGCGGGCGCCGCCCCCCCGAGCGCCGGCCCGCGCTCGAGGCCGTGCATCGGGCCGCCCTCTCGGCCGCCCGCGCTCGCTTCCCCGACCTGCCGCTGATCGGCGGTGGGAAGTCACTGGGCGGCAGAATCTCCACCCTCCTCGCCGCCGAGGGCACCTCATTCGAGGGCCTCATCCTGCTCGGCTACCCGCTCCACCCCCCCGGCAAGCCGGAGCGGCAGCGAGTGGAGCACTTCCCTGACGTCAGGGTCCCGACGCTCTTCCTACAGGGCACGCGGGACGCGCTGGCGGACCTCGCGCTGCTCCGCCCGGCGCTCGAGCAGTTTGCCGGCGCACAGACCCTCCACGTGGTGGAAGGTGGTGACCATTCGTTCGCCGTCCTGAAGCGCAGCGGTCGAACCCCGCAGGACGTCTTCGAGGAGCTCTCCACCGCCGTGGGCGCCTGGGTGGACACCGTCGTCTGAGTGGAGGACGGGCGCTGGAAGTCGCCAGCCCCACGAGAGGTCGCCTCGACGGACCGCCGCGCCCGCGGCAATCCTTCCCGGCCGACGGACTTCCGGAGGAGCCGAATCCCCCCGTAGCCGACGATCCAGCGAAGCCGAAGATTCAGTGGAGCCGAAGATCCAGCAAGGCCGGAGATCCAGCAAGGCCGGAGATCCAGCAAGGCCGGAGATCCAGCAAGGCCGGAGATCCAGCGAAGCCAGAGGTCCAGCGGAACCAGATCCCCGGCGAGGCCGGAGGCCGCCTTCGCTCAGCCCCTCGCCGCGCCCTGGCTGCCGGGCCGCGGCAACCGGCGCAGGCGAAGACCGCTGGACAAGGCTCTGCGCTCGCCTCGCGCGCCAGCGCGGGCAGCGTCTCCAGCCCAGATGAAGGAGGTGGTCCGGAACGGCTCAAGGTCGGGAGCGTAGCGGATGCCAGGCGCATAGCGCTGCGCAGGAGCCGCCTCCGGTTCGGCCGCACGCACGACCGAGTCACTCTCCAGGAAAGCCGTCACCGACAGGGCGGTGCCGAGCAATACGAGCCCGACCACGGCCAGGAGCCGGAAGCTGCTGTCCCGACCCGTTGAGGGGGCGGGAAGCGGGGCTGTGGAGGGGAGGAGGGTGCTCATGGGCGGGTGTTCGCAGGAGGTATGCGCCTGGAGACGACCAGATGCCTCATTTTCTTGCGATCGGCCCACTCACCCGCGGACGCCAGCATGGGAAGTGCGTCCGAAAGACGCACCCTAAAAGGACTTAGCGGCGCACCTAAACTTGGCTGAGTGGCTCGGTTTCGACCCCACGAGGCGCCTCGAAGATCACGCCTGGAGCCAGGCCTCCCAGGCGTCGAAGGAGGTTTCCCTCCCCAGGAATGCGGCGGCCATCGTCCCAGCGTCGTCCGAACCACCTTGCCCCAGCACCGTGTCCCGGTAGCGCCTGGCCTTCTCGGGGCTCATCAGGTCCCCCCCGAACTCGCTCGCGAAGTCCTTGGAGATCACCAGGGACCACATGTAGGTGTAGTAGTTCGAGGAGTAGCCGTGCAGATGGCCAAAGGCACACTGCATCGCGGTCCCCGGGACCTTCTCGAAGAAGGTCAGGTCCCGCTGGAGCTGACCGAGAAGCTCCCCAGGGTCAACCCCGGCGGGGTCGCGGTCGTAGAGCGTGAGGGCGAACTGCGCGTAGAGCATCTGCCCCATGACGTTCATGCCCTTGCCGAACTCCTCGGCCGCCCTGAGCTTGTCGACCAGCGCCTCGGGGATCGGCTCCCCGGTCTCGTGGTGGTTCGCGAAGCGCTGGAGCACCCCGGCGCTCCACCCCCACTCCTCATAGAGCTGTGAGGGGACCTCGACAAAGTCCCACTCGCAGGCGATCCCGGCGAAGCCGTGGAAACGATGGGTGGAGAACAGGTGGTGGAGCAGATGCCCGACCTCGTGAAAGAACGTCGTGACCTGGTCGTGCAGCAGCAGCGCCGGGTCGCTGTCCGTCGGCGCCGGGAAGTTACAGACCAACGCAGCCTCCGGGAGAGCGCCGCCCTCGACACCGCTCCGCATCTGGAACATCGCGGCGTGCTTGAACTTGCCGTCCCTCGGGAACATGTCGAGGTAGAAGCGAGCCACCGGCCGGTCTCCCTCAAAGACGTCGTAGCACTCGACGGACGCATGCCAGGGAGAGCCGGCCTCGGACCGCTTGATCTCCACGCCGAAGAGCATCTCCGTGGTCGCGAGGATGCCGTCTCGAACCCTGTCGTAGGCGAAGTACGGCCGGACCGACTGGGAGTCAAAGCTGTGCTTGCGGCGCTTGACGCGCTCGGCGAGGTAACGCGACTGCCAGGCCTCGACGCGCTCGGCCGCGGGGTCGATGGACCGCAGCTCGTCCAGCAGGTCACCGAACTCAGACTCTCCCACCGGCCTCGCCCGGGCGGAGACGCGCTCGGCGAAGTCCCGCGCGGCCTGCGCGGTGCCCACCATCTTGTCCTCGCACGCCCAGTGCGCCCAGTGGTCGTACCCGAGCGTCGTCGCCAGCTCGTGACGCTTCGCCAGCAGGCGGTTGAGCACGTCGACGTTCTCGGGGAAGGCGCGCAGGTTGAACTCCTTGTGGAAGTCCCGCCGCACGTCATCGCGGTCGGCATAGAGCATGACCGGGAGGAAGTCGGTCGGGTCGGTCGAGAGCGTGACCGACCCGTCCGCGTCCTCGGGGTGGGCGGCGAGGAAGTCGGCGGGCAGCCCTGCGAGGGCCGCGTGCCCCTCCGCGATGCGGAGCGTCCGCCCGCCGGCCATGATGTTCCGGTCGAACTCCTGCCCCACGTGGATGAGCTCCTCTTGCAGCGCCCGCACGCGCTCACGCGTCGCGTCATCCTTGTCCACGCCGCTCCGGCGGTAGTCACGCAGGGCGTGCTCCACGTAGCGCTGCACGTCGGCCGGGAGGTCACCCGTGACGTCGAGCTCCGCGAAGCGCTCGTAGGCGCCACGGTGGAGGTTCAGCTCCGTCACGAACGCAGAGATCTTCTGGCTCGCGACCTCGGCCGCCTCGCGCACCTTCTCATCGGGGTGCACCGACGAGAAGAGCTCGGCGAGCCCGGAGATCTCTCCGATCTCCCGACCGATGCCGTCGAAGGTCTTCGAGACCTCCTCGGCGCTGGCGCCCGAGGGGAGCTTGAGGAGCGCGTCGAGTCCACCCTGGGCGGCCTCAAGCTGCTGGTCGACGAGGGCGGAGAAGGAGGCGGCGTCGTGCTGAGTCATCGTTGTTCGATGTCGTTGGCGTAACGATGGAGGAGCTCCATCTGGCGGTGAAAGTCGTGGTCGACGGCGTCCCCGAGCGGAGCCTTGAAGTAGCCCGCGAGGTGCTCGAGGGCGCCGGCTTCACCCCGGCGGTTCGCCAAATCCGCGAGCCGGGCGAGGTCGATGATCAGGGGCGCGGCCAGAGCCGAGTCACATCCGGACCAGGTGAACTGGAGCGACATCCTCGCACCCAGGAAGCCCTCGAAGTGGACGAAGTCCATGGCGGTCTTCCAGTCCCCCAGCGAGGGGACGTAATCAATCCCCACCTGGGTCGAGAGGTCCGGAGAGCTACCGTCCAGGATCGAGCGAAGCGCCTCATCCTTGGTCCTCAGCTTCTTCGCCTTGTGGGCCGGATCCTTGAGGACCTCGCCGTCGCGGTTGCCGAGCATGTTGTAGCCCTGCCACGCGAGGACGTTGAGCGCCCGAGCCTTGAACATCGGCGCGAGCGCAGACTTCAGGAGCGTCTCGCCGGTCTTACCGTCATTCCCAGCGACGGGGACCCTCACCTGCTGCGCGAGCTCGAGTAGCGCCGGAATCCCGGCGCCGATGCTCGGCGTGAAGTTGACGAACGGCCGGCCCGAGGAGATCGCAGCGTACGCATAGATGATCGACGCGGGCTGATCGACGCCAGCGTCGAGCGCCGCCTCGAGGGCCTCGAGCGAGTCCCACGCGGCCTGGTGGGCGAACTCCGCCTCCGTGCTGGCCACGTGCACCACGACTGTCCTCGCCAACCCGTGGTCAGCCATGAACCCGTCAAGGTCCTCGACGAGCTGAGCGATCTGCTCGCGGGGAGGCTTGCTGCCGAGGTCCGCCGCCCGGGCGTCGAGGTCCGCAAAGCCCGTGTCCGCGGCGTCGAGGACCCCTGGCCGAATGGCGGCCTCGAAGGCCGACGCCTCCGCGGTCGTGGCCGCCACCAGCTCCTGGGAGAGGATGCCAGCGCGGATGAGCTCACCCGCCGAGGAGGAGAGGTCACGGGTACAGACGTCATGCCCGCCGAGGACCAGGTCCTCCAGCGGCACGAGCGGCAACCCGTTGAGCGGTGGGAACTCGGTGGGCAACCCGACCGGAGAGACCAGCCCGTTGCGGAGCCCTGCGACGCCATAGGCCACACAGGTGGAGATCGCTCCGCGAGCGCCGACAAGCCAGAGGCCCGTGGGTCCAGATGCAGCAGTCGAGTCGGTCACGGTGGTGTCGGCGAGGGGGATCGCAGGGGGATTGAGACGCGGGCTCCGATCGGGCGCAGCCAGAGGTCGGAGCGGGGATCTGGGCGGGGGATTGTGGACGAAGTCCTGCTCGGCGTCCCGCCCTGGACGGTCATTTGCAGGATCATTGCCGCCCGCCACTCGGGGCCCCCGCGGCCTCGGGAGTGGCCGTGCTGTCCTGAACCTCTGCGCCTCGTCGTAGCGCGACCCACCGCGAGACCAGCCCCTCGTCCCTCTCGTCCCACCAGCGCGGAGTCAGGGTCGCCCGGGTCGCCAGGTCCTCGGGCGCCGGCCCCGACTCGCCCCCGCGGGTCACCTCGCCTGGCACCCCGTCTCGATCCTGAAGCGACGTGGTCGACTCGCCGGGCTCGGCGCTGGTCGACGCGAGGTCCCCCCGCCCGGCACCGGAGGTCCCCGCTGCAGCCTCGCGGCCGTCCACCTGGCGGAGCTCCGACCCCTCCTCCCTGGTCCCGCGCCGGGACCCCGCTCCACGCTCGTCGGCGGCTGCGGGCCGCTCCGATGACTGGTCAAGGTCCCGATCTCCGGGCTCGAGGGACATGGACTCTGCGGTGGCGGCAGCCTTCGCCAAGGCCTCCGCGAGCTCCGACCCGGGCGGCGCCTCCAGCGCGAGGGCCTCCAGCTCCTCCGCCACCGCTCGCATCTGATCCTGCCGACGATCCGAGGTCGCGCCCGAGGCCGCCGACGCTGCCGAGGCCGCCGCTCGCTCCAGCTCCTGGCGGGTCGCGTCGTCCATCGTCCCAGCGCCGTCGCGGGCCAGGGCCGCGAGGTCCGAGGAGAGCGCGAAGGAGCGCGCCCGCGCCCCCTGACCGGACGCCCTGGACGATTCACGCGCTCCGACACACACGACGAGGAGCGCCACCGCGGTCAGCGGGAGCCCCACGAAGGCCAGGGTGTGAGGCGTCGCAGCCTCAAGCGCCGCACGGCGGGAGATCCCGGACAGGACGCGCTCGGCGCCGAGCTCTGACATCACGGAGGGGTCCGCCCGCTTGCCGGCCTCGTAAGCGGCGACGAAGGCGCCGCGGAGCGCGAGCTCCTCGTCCACACGCGTCGCGACGGCCCCGTCAGAGACGGCGT
Source organism: Planctomycetota bacterium (assembly GCA_965655435.1). GTDB lineage: Bacteria > Planctomycetota > UBA1135 > UBA1135 > Saltatorellus. Next base: position 26,398 of record CBFHHK010000014.1, read on the forward strand.
TCTCCATCCGCCACGTCAGGAAGGTCAGCGCTCCCAGAAAGAGCGCCAGCCCGAGCAGGTCCGGTCGCTCCAGGTCCGCCCCGCTCGCCACGGCGAGGGCGGCCGTCGCCGCAGCTGTGGCGATGGCGGCGCAGATCCCCTGCGCCGTGTAGCCCTGCCTGGCCCGGCCGGTCACGACGCGGTTCAGCTGGGCCACCACGCGCAGCGCGGGCGTCGCGATCCCCCCGGGAGTGCTCGTCCGCGGCGACGCCATCAGCGCGGGGCCGCTTCGCTCACAGGCTCTTGCACGAAGGGAACGGAGGCCCTCAGGTCGCCAGGAAGCCCCTCGAGCTCAACGGTGGACATGATGAAGAGGACCTCGGACCCCGTATCAGGGAGGAGCCAGACGTTGGGGCGCCAGCCGGTCTGGACGACGCACTCAGGGAGCGCCGCGGTGACCAGGGTGTCGCCCTGGGAGAAGAAGGCCACGTTGATGAGGTTGCCCATGGCCGTGGCCGCCAGCACCTCTCCCGCTCCGCTGCCCGGATCCTGGATCATGCGAGACCCGATCCAGCTCCAGGCGTGCCGGCGCATGGAGCGCCCGCGGACCAGGTCGAGGAGCAGGTCCTCCATGCGATGGAAGTGCAGCGTCTCGGACGGGAACTCGCCGGTTCGGGGGTCCCGGGCGCCCGCCGCCTCGCGCCAGGCTGCGTAGAGGTAGGTCTCCCCACCCGAGGGCGGGACCACGTCATGGGTGCGGACGCCGCTGCGCACCTCCTCGCGGGTCGGGGGCGGGTCCTTCGCCACGTACTTGACGTTGGACCCCTGGGCCACTCCGAGGGCGAGCATGGCGGCCGTGAGGCCGTCCGGGCTCACGTCGGTCAGGAAGAGCGTCTCATGCGTCGCCCCTTGGGTGGTGGCGAGCAGGTACTCCAGCAGCTCGTTCAAGATCTCCACGCGCGCGCTGAACCCGAGGGCCTTCTCCTCGGTCGAGAGCTGGATCCCCATCTCGCGGAAGGCGCTGACCAGCTGCGCCTGCTCGTCGGCCGCGTCCTGCGCACTCCGGCCAGCGGGGTCCTGCGCGGGCCGCGGCGGCCCAGGGGATTCCGTCCCCGACTCCTGGGCGCCGGTACCGAGCGCGACGGAGGCCTCGCCCGCACCGAGGGGAGCATCGTTCAGGGAGAGGACCGCGGCGACGATCCCCGAGAGGGCAAGGGCCGGGGTCTTGAGTGCGTGGAGCATGGGAGACGCAGACGTTCGGGGTGGGCCTCAGCGTCCGCAGGGAATTCAGCGGCGACCGCGGTCGTGCCGTGCCGTGGAGTTCTGAGCTGGAGGGGGTGCTGGCGGCGAGAGGGCTGGCGGCGAGGGTCCTGGCGGCGAAGAGACTTGCGAGGACCGCGCTGCCCGCCGGGGCCCGCCGGGGCCCGGGCGTGCGGCCCCCGCAGGCGAAACGTAGTCCATCCTGGCGGGTTCAGCGAATCCTCTGGGCCGGGGGCACCCCGAAGTTACGCTCGTCCCGGGAGGACCGCCCCCTACTCCATGCCCGATTGGACCCTCGCTGGCCTGCTCTACCTCGCGCTGGAGCTGATCGGAATCGCCTCGGCGATTCACGTGCTGCTACAGGGACGCACCCCGCAGGGCGCGGTGGCCTGGCTGTTCTTCCTCGTGACGATCCCGCCCCTGGCCGTCCCGCTCTACTGGGTGTTCGGCCCCCGCCGCTATGAGGGTTACCGTGGGGCCCGCCTGGAGGGCAACGCCGTCTTCGACCCCGTGGTCGATGCCCTCCGAGAATCAGGGGAGCGCTTCTTCGTCGACGCCCCCGAGCGTCCGGCCCTCCTGGTCGCGCTTGAGCGGCTGGTCCGCCTTCCATTCCTCAGCCACAATCGGGTCGAGCTGCTGGTCGACGGCGCCCGGACGTTCGAGGCCATCCTCCAGGAGATCGAGGCCGCCGAGCGCTACGTGCTGGTGCAGTTCTACATCGTCCGAGACGATGGGATCGGGCAGCAGCTCGAGGCAGCCCTGATCGCAGCGCTCGGGCGGGGCGTGAGGGTCTACTTCCTCTACGACGGGATCGGTTCCGCGACCCTCAGCTCGGCGTACATCACGCGCCTTCGGCACGCCGGCGCCGAGATGAACGCCTTCGCCACCGCGCGCCGGAGCCACCGGCTCCAGCTCAACTTCCGGAACCACCGCAAGGCGGTGGTCGTGGACGGCCGAGTGGCCTTCACCGGCGGCCTCAACGTCGGCGATGAGTACCTCGGAGCGGACCCGAGGCTCTCGCCCTGGCGTGACACGTTCATCCGAATCTCCGGGCCCGCCGCACTGGGCATCCAGCTGTCCTTCCTCGAGGATTGGCACTGGGCGACCGAGGACCTCCCGGACTGGTCCTGGGCGCCGGAGCCCGACCCCGCCGGCGACGATCAGTCCGTACTCGTCGTCCCCACCGGACCGGCGGACCCCATGGAGTCGTGCAGCCTGCTCTTCGTTGGCCTGATCCACCGCGCGCAAGACCGACTCTGGATCGCGACGCCCTACTTCGTGTTCGACCAGCAGATCACCTCGGCCCTGCAGCTCGCCGCGCTGCGTGGCGTGGACGTGCGCATCCTGCTCCCCGCCACCGGTGACCACGCGGCGACGCACTTCGCAGGGTGGAGTTACTTCAACGAGGTCCTGGAGAGCGGCTGCCGGATCTTCCGGTACACCGCGGGCTTCTGCCACGAGAAGGTCCTCCTCGTGGACGCCGACCTCGCGCTGGTGGGGAGCGCCAACCTCGACAACCGCTCCATGCGGCTCAACTTCGAGCTCGGCGCGCTGGTGGAGAGCGAGCAGTTCGCGGCCCAGGTGAAGACCATGCTCACCGAGGACCTCGCCCGCTCGGAGGAGGTGCAGGTCGGAGACTTCGGCCGCCAGCCCTTCCACTTCAGGCTCCTCGCCCGCTTCGCCCGGCTCTTCGCTCCGATCCTCTGAGCCCCGCCCACCCGGCCGTTGATCGCCGCGTATGCTCGGTCGACCCGCCTGTCGCTGAACCGCCCCCAGCCCGTTAGCCCCATGCAAACTCCCCTCTGGTCCCTCGGACCCGTCGCCCTCTTCGCCCTCACGGGCTCCCTTGCCGCCGGTCAAGACGGCGCCAAACCCCGCTTCGAGAACGGGGAGGCGCAGGTGGTCGAGGCCTTCAAGGACCGCAAAGGCTGGGAGCAATTCCACCTCTGGGTTGAGACCGAGTTCGACTCCGACGGCGACGGGGAGAAGGACCGCATGCATGTGGACGTCACCGTCCCCGGGCAGTGCATGTCAGAGGGCCTCAAGGTCCCGGCGATCTACAACACCAGCCCCTACTTCTGGGGGACGAGCGGCACGAGCGAGGAGTTCTTCTGGAACCCCGACCACGAGGTCGGCGCCAAGCCGCCGGAGCGCCCGCACCCGCCGGAGATCGAGCGCAAGGACTTCCGCCCTCTGAACTCCACCCGCTACATCCGTCAGTTCGTGCCGCGCGGCTTCGCCGTGGTGCACTCGGCCTCGCCAGGCACCGGCTACAGCCAGGGCTGCCCCACCATCGGCGCCGACAACGAGTCGCTCGCCCCGAAGGCGGTCATCGACTGGCTCAACGGTCGCGCGCGCGGCTTCACCGCCGCAAACGGCGGCGACCCGGTCGAGGCGACCTGGTGCACGGGCAAGGTCGGGATGATCGGCACGTCCTTCAACGGGACCCTCCCCCTCGCCGCTGCCACCACGGGCGTCGAGGGCCTCGAGGCCATCATCCCGGTCGCGCCCAACACCTCCTACTACCACTACTACCGGTCGAACGGCCTGGTCCGTCACCCCGGCGGCTACATGGGCGAGGACATCGACGTCCTCTACGACTTCGTGCACAGCGGCGACCCCACCCGGCGAGACTGGTGCAACCAGAACATCCGGGAGGACGAGCTCGAGAAGTACCTCGACCGGGTCACCGGTGACTACAACGACTTCTGGGCGGGGCGGGACTATCTGAACGACATCGACGGCGTGCGCTCCGCCGTCCTGATGGCCCACGCGTTCAACGACTGGAACGTGATGCCGGAGCACAGCGTCCGCATCTACGAGGCCCTCAAGGAGAAGGGCGTGCCGGTGATGTGCTACTTCCACCAGGGCGGGCACGGCGGCGACCCGCCCTTCTGGCTCGTGAACCAGTGGTTCACCCGCTACCTCTACGACATCGACAACGAGATCGAGGCCCAGCCCCGGGCCTGGATCGTGCGGGAGTCCGACAAGCGAGCCGACCCGACGCCGTACGCGGACTACCCCAACCCCGAGGCCTCGCTCGTGGACCTGTTCCCGGCGGGCGGAGGCGCGCGCGTCGGCGCGCTGGAGATGGCCGCGTCGTCTGGCGAGCAGTCGCTGACTGACGCCCCCGCCACGCCCGGTGCCGAGCACGCACAGGCGAGCTCCTCCAAGGCGCGGCTCCTGTTCGCCTCGCCGAAGCTGATGGCGCCGCTGCACCTCTCGGGGCACTACGAGATGAAGGTGCGCGTGGCCTCGAACAAGCCCGCGGCCAACCTCTCCGTCTGGCTGGTCTCCCTCCCGTTCGAGGAGGGCGCCACCATCAACGACAACATCATCTCGCGCGGGTGGGCGGACCCTCAGAACCGCAACTCCATGACCGAGAGCGCCCCGCTGGTCCCCGGCGAGTACGTGGACCTCGCCTTCCGCCTGATGCCGGATGACCAGATCGTGCCCGCCGGTCAGCAGCTGGGCCTGATGATCTTCGCCAGCGACCCGGAGTTCACGCTCCAGCCGGAGAAGGGGACCAAGCTCACCGTCGACCTCGCTGGCACGAGCATCGGTCTGCCCGTCGTCGGCGGCAAGGCCGCCCTCGAGAAGGCGCTCGGCCGCGACTAGGCCTCGCCCACGGCGCGCCACATGTGGATCTCATCCACCTGTCGGTCGTCCACCATCACCGCCCGGGGCTCCCGGCCCCAGGCGGTGAAGCCGAGGGACTCGTAGAGGGCCATTGCGCCCGGGGCCTCCGCGGAGACGGAGAGCTGGACCACCTCGAGGCCCTTCGCGCTCGCCGCGTGGGCGAGGGCGACCTCGATGACCCTGCGGGAGAGGCCACGGCGCCGGGACGACGGGCGCGTGTAGACCCCCCACAGGGTCCCGCGGTGACGCATCTTGGCGCGGCGATCACGGTAGAACCCCGCCACCGAGCACAGCTCGCCGTCGTCGTTCTCCGCGCAGAAGAGCGGGCTCTCCTCCGACGAGAGGCGGGCCTCCATGACCTCGATGTCCAGGCACTCGTCGTCCGCCAGATCCCCGAGGAACGAGCGCGGCGTGTCCATCAGCATCTCGCGTCGGAGCTCCACGTACTCGGCGGCGTCCGCCGGCACGAGCCTGCGGATCCGAAAGTCGCCGATCACGCGTCCTCGAAGGTCACACCGACCCGGGCGAGGTCGTCCTTCACCAGGTCCCGGACCGCCTCGGCGAAGACGCGGATTTCGTACTGAGCATCAGGCTTCAGCCGCTGCTGGAGGAAGTGCAGGACGCCCTGGAGCGAGACGGTCCAGTAGGCCTGGGTGTACAGGCTCTGGGGCAGGATCATCCGGGCGATCTCCTTGGCCACACCTCGCTCGATGCGCGCCTCGTAGCGCTTGAACGCGTCCTGGCACTCGTCGAGCATCAGCTTGCGCTCCCCGGCGTGGTCGAAGTCCTCGGGCAGGTCGAAGGACGCCTGCTTGTTGCCGTGGGGCGGGTTGGCCCTCATCACGGTCGGGACGTAAAACTCGGGCGTCCAGCGCACATAGCGGCCAGAGACCTCGTTCCACGAGCAGCCCTTGTCCGTGTCGAACATCACGTCGAACACCTCGAGGGAGACCTCGGCCCCATCGACCTCGTAGGTTCGCCAGCCGCTGCCGACCTGGTACTTGAAGGCCTGCCGGAAGACGAAGAGCGGCGCCTTCCAGTGGAACGTGAAGAAGGAGTGCCGGAACGGCGACGTGTGACCGTGTTCCCAGAGGAAGGAGCAGAGCTTGCGGTCCTTGTCCTCGAACCCTTCCTTCTGCTTGTCGTACGAGATTCGAGCGCTGTTGACGACCTTGAGAGCAGGGTCCTGCTCCATCCGGTCCACGAGCGCAACGAAGCCGATCCCGTCCCCGAGCGCATCGATCGCGCCCTCAGGACGGTCGAGTGCGGTGATGGCCATGACCCAATGGTATGAAGTCGGCGTCCCTCCCCCCCCGGGAACTGGCCGGAAGCCCGACGCCGCCCCGGTTGCTTCCCTCCCATCGCTCGCTAAAGTCCGGCCCATGTCCGCCCCCAAGCGCCTCGTTATCCTCGCCCTCCTCGCCTCCAGCGCTCTCACCGCCGGTTGCGTCACCCTGGACAAGGAGAAGGCCATCTCCCCGGACGCCCCAGTGGAGTTCTTCCGCGGCGCCCGCAGCCTCCGAGGCGGCGCCCTGACGACGATCTCCACCGAGGCGCAGAGGACCCGCGCGAGCGGCAGGATGGACGTCCGCGCCGTGGAGAAGGTCGCGGCCGCTGCCCGCCCGGCGGTCCTGAGCATCTACTTCAAGACCAAGCAGGCCGCCCGGGTCCGGCTCCTCCCCTTCAGCATCCCCGGGCTGGGGATCCCGGTCTCGTTGCCCGGGTCCGGGTTGGGGTCAGGCTTCATCATCCACGAGGACGGCTACGTCCTGACCAACGCCCACGTGATCCGGGGCGCCAGCGACCACTGGGCGCTCAGCGCCACTGGCCAGGAGCTGGACCTGGAGGTCCTCGCGGTCGACCCGGTCTTCGACCTCGCGCTGCTCAAGATCGTCGGCACGAAGGGGCCCTTCCCGGTGATCCCCCTGGGCGACTCGCGCAAGGCCCCGGTGGGCAGCTGGGCCGTCGCGGTCGGCAACCCCCTCGGGCTCGGTCACACGGTCACCCTGGGCATCATCAGCCAGACCGGTCGAAACCTCTCCGGCGTCCGGCCGGAGGAGGGCCGTGAGATCTCCTTCATCCAGATGGACACGGCCATCAACCCCGGGTCCTCCGGCGGGCCCCTCATCAGCCTGACCGGCGCCTGCGTCGGCGTGAACACCGCGGGCTACGTCGAGGCCAACGGCATCAGCTTCGCAGTGCCGACGACCCAGGTGAAGGAGTTCCTGAACGAGGTCCTGCAGGGCGAGGCAAAGGCGCCCTGAGCGCGCCTCCGGCTAACGCCGCGAGGACACGAGCAGGACCTCCCCGCCACCGTCCACGAGGCGGAGCCGACCGCCGCTCACGGAGCTCCCCTGCGCGGCCTCCAGGGCAGCCATCAGGCGAGACTCCTGCTCCATGAGCTCCGGCGGCCCCGCCATCCGTGTGGCGAGCATCTCCGAGAACTGCAGCGCGGCTCCGTCGACGGTGTAGCTCGCGCGCAGACGGTTGACGCCGGAGTCACCGGAGAAGGACCCGTCCGGACCGAAGGTCAGCACGACCTCGGTGTCGCCCACCATTCGCTTTCCCTCAATCTCACCCACGAGCCACTCCCCCTGCATCGCAGGACTCGAGGACTCCGCACCAGGGCTCCCCTCGCCTGTCCCAGCGCAGCTAGGCAGGAGCGTGGCAGAGAGCGACAGCGAGGTGAGCAGGAGCGTGTTCTTGAGCAGGTGGAGCATGACGAGTCGAGAGGGGGGTCGAGGGAAGATCGGGGGAGACGTCCCTAACCCTGCTTCAACCGGATCGCCTCGTCCAGTACCGCGAGCGCCTCCGCGGCATCGCGGTCCTGGAGCGCCCAGCCGCGCGCGCGCTCTGCCCAGGCCCTCGCGACCTCGGCCCCCTGCCCCCGAGCCAGGGCCGCCCGCCCCCGGAAGACGCGACTGAGCGCGGCGAGGCGCGCCTCGGGATCGCACTGCACGCTGCGATCTGCCACGCCGAACTCGGCCTCCAACACCGCCCGGGCGATGCGACCCTGGCGCCAGTCCACGAGCAGGAGGGTGGCCTGAAGAGCGGCGCGTTCCCAGCGCATGGCGTCGACCTCCGCCCCCCGGCTCGCTCCTGGCCCTGCTCCGAAGCCGTCGAGGATCGCTCGCCCCAGCGCGGCCCGGCCGAAGGTCAGGTCCCTGGAGGCGGGGCGAGTCCGGGGCTCCCCGGCCATGGCGAAGAGGCCACGCTCGAGGAGCCGCTGCGCCTCGACGCCCCCCCTCCCTGCGCGCCGCGAGAGCTCCCCCATCATGACGAGCAATCGCCCGTCCACCCCGTCCATCCCGGTCCAGGCCGACGGCGCCGCTCCCTCCGCGATGAACTCCCGCGCGAGCACCGGGAGCGCCTCCACGGCGCCCACCTCAGCACTCCACCGAAACCTCACGGCTCCGAGCTCCTCGCCCTGAAACCGCCGCGCGATGTCCGACGGGCCCTCCGCGATGGGTCGCCGCGTGACGGCAGCCGCGAGTCGCTGCCAGCCCGGAACGGGACGGCCGGAGGCCAGCGCTCGATCACGTCCTGCCACGGTCGCGGCGCTGATGAGCGCCGTCCCCCTCAGCTGCCCGAGGGCCTCGGCCTCAAGCTCGGAGATCCCCGCCTCCGACAGGCGCCGATCGAGGCCCTCCACCAGCCCAAGCAGCTCCAGGAGAGGTCCCCCCGGCTCGAGAGCCGGGTTAGCCAGCGCCCGCGCCGCCGCAACCGCGGCCTCCACGTCCATGAGGTCAGGGGCGGCGACCTCGAGGGGGTGAGTGGCGAGGTCCACAAGGGAGGCCACCATGGACCAGCGTCCCATGACAGCGATCGCCATCTCGCGCTCGGCCGGATCGCCGCCCGAGCCGGAGAGGCGGCCCAGGAAGCCCTCGACCCCTTCGTTTCCCGGCCCGCTGAACCGCCCCAACGCCGCGAGGCCGCGCGCCCTGAGGGAGCCGTCGACTCGCTCGAAGTCCGCGGTGATCCGGCGCGCCACGTCACCGGCCAACGCCGGCGTGAGACCGGGTCCCTTCGCGAGCTGAAGGGCGGCCTCGAAGCGCACCCGGACCGGGACGTCCTCGCCAAGGAGGCCGGCCAGCGCCTGGCGGCCAGCCGCGGTCTGCTGCAACAGCCCGCAGGTGATCTTGGGTAGCTGCGGGCGCGCGTCTCTCCGCGCATCCGGGCCGTGCATGAGCCACATGGACCGGCGCAGCCCGTCCAGGAGCGG
>CBFHHK010000015.1:0-1080 GCA_965655435.1 Planctomycetota bacterium
TGCTCCTCATCGCGCCGTTCATCCTCCCCTTGCTCCCCGGCGTGAGCCCCCTGGCGAGGGCCATGGCCAGCCTCGCCGCGCTGCTCTACCTCCGGGCCGCCCTCAAGTCCGCCGAGCGATCGAGCCTCCCGGCCATGACCGCGCTCTTCTTCCCGGTCGGCCTCATGCTCTTCCTCGTGACGCTCTGGCGTTCGACGCTCACCGCCCTCATCTCTCGGACCGTGGTCTGGCGCGGGACGGCATACCCCCTCAAGGAGTTGGTCGCCGCGTGTGACACCGCGGCCTGGCGGAGGTTCCGATGAGCCCCGGGGTCGCAGGCGTCATCTTTGACCTGGACGGGACCCTCACGGCCCCCGGGGCCATCAGCTTCGACACCATTCGGGCCAGGATCGGCATGCCGAGCAAGGGTTCGATTCTGGCCTGGATCGCCGTTCACGCCGCCGACGCCGCCGATCGAGCCCGGATGGAGGCCCTGGTGTGGGAGGAGGAGCGCATGGCTCTGGACCGGATGAAGCTGGGCGCCGGCTTCGCCTCCCTGGCCGCCACGCTCCAGGCCCGTACTCCTTCGCTCAGGACGGCGATCTGCACCCGCAACAACGGGGAGGCGCTGGAGGCCTTCGACGCGCTCCTGCAACGCAGCGGCTACCCGTCCAGCGCCGAGCTCTTCCACGTCCAGATCGCCCGCTCTCACCACTCCCCCCACCTCCAGCGCAGGATCGAGAACAAGCCCTCGCACGAGCCCGTGCACGAGATCATCCGGTGCTGGGACCTGGCCCACGTCTTCGGCCCAGTCATCGCGCATGAGCACGACGCGCCGCGCCACGGGGAGCTCCTCTTCGTCGGGGACGACATCGACGACTGCCTGAGCGCGAGGAGAGCCGGGGTCCGCAGCGGCTGGATACGACACGGCCAGCGCACCGGAGAGCATCCCGACCTCGCCCGCACCACCGACCTGCGCTTCGACGACCTCTCCCAGGTCGCCGCCGTCCTCAGCCGCCCGCCTGGATCCGACTGATCGCGTCCACGAGGAGCTGCTGAGCGATGGGGCTCCGCTCCTTCAGCGCCTGGAGCTTGGGGAGC
>CBFHHK010000015.1:1180-6217 GCA_965655435.1 Planctomycetota bacterium
AGCGCCCACAGGGCCGACCGGCGAACCTGAGCGTCCGAGCTCGAGGCGCGGGTCAGCGCGGGTTCGGCGAGGCCGGCCGCGCGCCCGCCCAGGAGCCCTGCGGCCCAAAGGCCCGTCTCCACCAGCTCCGGCCGATCGCTCTCGATCCAACGACGGAGGTCGTCGAGGTCCCCGCGCTGGGGTGACTGGGTCCAGCTGACCGAGATCGCCCCCGCGAGGTCCTTGTCCCCCACCTTCTTGAGCGCCTTGCCGAGCGGCTCGTCCGTGCGGAGTTCGCGAGCCGCGAGGCGCCGGATGGACCGGAGCGCCTCCGCCGAGAGGTCATCCCCCCCGGCCGCGGCCTCCACGAGAAAAGGCAGCCCCGGCTCACCCAGCTGCTCCAGCGTCTGGAACAACGCCGGGCCGCGCTCCGCCGCCTCGATGTAGGCCTCCACCGCGAGCCGTGCACGCTTGCCGAGCTGCAGCAGCGCGCCTGCCACCGGACCAGGCGGCACCGGGGCATCGCCGAAGCTCCCGGTCTCGAGGGCTTCGAGCAGCGCGGCCCGCGCCTTGGGTCCGATCGCCACGAGCGCCTCAACGCTCGCGGCCACGAGCTGCGCGTCGCCCGAAGACAGGCATTGCATGAGGGCAGGGACCGCCTTCGCGCCCCGCTTGCCGAGGTCCCGCACGCGCTGAGCCGCGGCGAGCCGCTGGCCCGGATCGTCGCCCCCGAGCTGGGTGATCAGCTCTGAGATGTCCTGGCCCAGCGTGATGGGCGCCGGCTGAAGAGGGGGCACCGCGTGTGCTCCGGGAAGAGCAGCGGCGAGGGTGAGGAGCAGAGCATTCATGGGAGTCCTGGCGCGAGGCGAACCAGGAGGAGAGCCGCGCAAGCCCCGCCCCGCCAGCCCCAAGCCTCCGGATCACGTCTCGCCAGGTTCAGACCTTGCAAAGGATCAGTCCTGGACGCCAGAGAGCCGCTCCTCGACCCACCGAACCACCGCCTCCGCGGCGTCCTCGGCGCGCTCCGCGTCGACGCTGACGGCGTACTCCTTGCCGGCTTCGCTGCGGCGATAGAGGGGGTCGTAGTAGCGCTCCAGCAGGAGCTCGACCAGCGGCCCGATCTCCTCCCGGTCCAGCATCCCCGCGAGGTCCGGGGCGCCGTCCATGCGCTCCGAGACCGTCTCCAGCTGGCGGCGGAGCATCGGCAGCCCGGACGGATCCGCGAGGTAGTCCTCCGAGAGGACCGTGACGCGGCGCGACGTCCCTGCCGTGACCTCGATGTTCGTGGCGGCCTTCATCGCCGCCCAGATGCCCGGCGGGATCACCGCGTCACCGACCTTGCGGCTCTCGCCCTCGACGACCATCACGCCGGCCGGGAAGCCCCGCTCCGCCCGGCGGCAGAGCCCCGACTCGAACGCCTTCTGCGATACCGGCGCGAGGCCGACCATCCCCAGCAGCGAACTGCGGTGACCTGCGATTCCCTCGAGGTCGAGGGTCCAGCCCGGGCGCAGCTCCTCGATGGCCCGGAGGACCAGGGTCTTACCCACCCCTGTCAGCCCGCGCAGGGAGACGACGAGACCAGGTGGTCTCCACTCCTCGAGGCGCTCCATGACACCGCGGCGGTACGAGCGGTAGCCGCCCTCGAGGCCCACCGCCGTCTCGAGCCCGATGGACCTCATGAGGGCCACGACGCTCCGGGACCGGAGCCCACCTCGCGCACAGGTGAAGACCACGGCGTCCTCGGTGAGCTCGCCCGCCGGGTACAGCTCCAGGGCCCCCTCCATCCGCGCCATGCCCCCGCCTGTCAGCTCCAGCACCCTGGCCCGCAGGTCCTCCGGGGGCATCGGCCGGTCGATCGCCGCGAGGATGTTCCCGACCAGGGTCTGGACCCCCTCCACGACCGCGGCCCGCCCCTCCTGGAACGCCGCCTCGGGTCCGAACTGCCGGTAGAGCAGCCCCACGTAGGAGCGCGTATCGTCCTCGAACAACGGCACGTTGATGGCGCCGGGCGCGTGGTCCTCCGCGAACTCCTTCGGGGCCCGCAGGTCAATCATCGCCGCTCGCCGCTCGACCGGAGGCATCCGGTCGATGCCCACAAACGGGAGCTGCAGGGCGAGGGGATCCGCGAGGGGATCCTGAGGGGGATTCGACGGGTCGTTGGGCACGCCCGAAACCTAACCGAGATCCGGCTCGAGGGGACCGCTGCTTCAGCGCCGGCTGCGCGACCGATTCCGCCTGGAGGGCTTGCCCGACGAGCCCGCGCGCCCCTCGGCAGCAGCACGGTTCGCGGTGACGGTCATGGCCTCGGTCACCGCCGAGCGCCCGTCGACGCCGCGCCTCAGCCGCTCGAGCGCGGTCTTGTAGACCTGCCACAGGCTCTCGGTCGAGAGGGCCGCGAGGCGGCCCTTGTCGACCTCTCCCAGGCCCCCAACGCTCGCCAACCCGGAGAGCACCTCGGCCCGCCGCGAGGCCAAGACAGCCTGCCGCAGCGACCGTCCGGAGAGCTCGGGCCGCGCCACCCGCAGGCTCACCGTGGGCTCGGAGAGGGCAGCGAGCCGGCGTGCCTGCGCGCTCCGCTTGCGCCGGAGCTGCTCCCATCGCTCGGGGGCGACCCCGAAGGACGGGTCTCGCCGCAGCATCCTCGAGAGCCCGCGCACAAACTGGTCCTCTGAACCGTTGTCCATGTGTTCCCACGCTGACGGGCTCAACCCCGGCGGGAGCCCCTCTCGAGCCACGTACTCGCGGCAGCGCTGCCAGACCTCTGCGACCAGCGCGTCCAGCCGCTCCTCGACAGGGAGGCTCCGCAGCGCCTCGACCGTCTTGGCGCTCAGCCCCAACTCTCGGCCCACCCGGCCGAGGTCTCGAAGGACCTGCCCCATCGCTCGCTGCTTGAGGCGGCCAATCACCTCATCACGCTCCGCCGCGTCGAGGGCCTCGAGGCGCGCGAGCTCCTCCTCCGTGAGCATCCGCCGCAGCAGCACCGCCGTACTGCGGGCACCGTCACGGAACAGGCCACGCACCACCCGCCGCCGCTCCTCGTTGGTCAACCGGCCCAGCACGGCGCGCTGCTCCGGGCCCAGGGCTTCCTCCGTGGCGTTCAGCTCGTCGGTCAACCGACGAGCCCGCTTGAGAGCGCGCTGTTGCTCCTCGGGAGAGAGTGAGCGGAGCTGTTCAAAGCGCTCGACCATGCGCGCACGCTCGGCGTGATCCATGGACCGCCACCGCTCCAGGAGCTCCGCCCGGCGCGCGGCCCCGAGCGCCGGCTGGACCCCGGGAGCGCGAGTTTCCTGGGGCGCCGACACCGCGGGCGCGGCGCTCACCACCATGCCCAGCATGAGCAGCCATGAGAGGGTCCATCTTGTCCTCATCGGATCAGCCCCCGAGCTCCAGCAGCTCCAAGAGGACGGCGTCACGCGGGTCCACCACCAGCGCGATCTCTCGCTCGAAGGAATCGAACTCCTGCTCGAGGAACTCCAGGGACTCCAGGAGAGGGAGCGCCGCAAGCAGCTCCTCGCTCGGGCTCTCCAGAGACGCGACCTGTCGGCCATCGAACGGCACCGCGGACAGCCCATCGGCCCCCAGCGGGAGCCATCCAGCCCCCGCGGCGACGAGCAAGCCTGCGGCGGCGGCTGCGGCCGTCCACCTCACGGGGCGGAGTCGCCGCCTCCGCATGTCGGCGCGGACCGCCGCTCGCACCCGGCCCTCAAGGCCACCTGGCAGGGTGACCTCATCGAGCTCGAGCACCGCGTCCAGGACGCGGTCATTCTCGGCGGACAGCTGGTCATGGATCCTCTGGCGAGCCTCCTCGTTCAACCTCGGGTCCGGATCGACCCCCAGCAGCTCGTCGAGCTCGCGCCCTGGCTCACGGGTGTCGCCGAAGTTCTGTTCAGGTCTCGGGGTCATATGGCCTCCCTCTCGAAGAGCGGCTGGAGCCGTGCGCGGAGCGTCCCTCTCGCGCGGTGGATCATCGACTTGATGGCCTTCTCCGAAGAGCCGACCACGTCGGCGATCTCGGCGAAGCTGAGGGAGTGATATCGCGCCAGGACCATGGCGATTCGCTGGCTGTCAGGGAGCTCGGCGATCGCGGCCCGGACCTCGCGGATGACATCCGCGCGGGCGACCCCTTCCGCGGGGTCAAGCTCGGCGCTGTCCGGCAGGTCGAGGCTCCTCTCGTCGTCCAGCCCGGCGTCGAGCGACAGGTGGCGGCGACTCCTCGAGCGCTCGGTCTCGTTGATGCAAATGCGCCAGACGATGGTGTACAGCCAGGTGGAGAAGCGGGCCGTCGCCGCATAGCGCGCGCGCGCCTTCACGACGCGCAAGAACACCTCTTGAACGAGGTCCTCACGCCCGGGGTGCCCGCGACCGAGGAAGCGCGTCAGCAGGGCGTAGACCTGGCCCGAGTAGACGTCGACGAGCTCGTGGAAGGCCCGCTCATCCCCTCCCTGCCAGGCGAGCATGAGCTCCACGCCTCGGTCAGGCCGTGACCCCTCCGAGGTGCCGCCCGCGGCGGGTGGCACCGCGGGAGGTACGGCGGCGTGTTGGGGCGGGTCGGGAGGCAGGGTCATGGCCGCGAGGTGGAACCGAGGGGGACCCCCGAGGTTCCGGTCTAGCTCCGGGACTTATCGGCCAGGGGAGCCCTGGATCCCGCGCCAGGAGTCAACGCAGCCATCTCGCGGCCCGGAGGGGCCAGACAGCCGCGTCCACGCGCGCGAAGATCCTGCTCCGAGACACGGGGCCACGCTCGCGGCTATCGCGGCTGATCCCCGTGGCATCCCCGACCACGAAGACCTCATCCGGACCCAGCTGCAAGGGCGCTCCGGCGCCGAAATCGCCCCGGGCCGACACGTGGAAGTCCCGCTCAACGAGGATGTTACGAACCTGGAGCACCACCCCTTCCCCGCCCAAGCGGACCCGCTCGCCGAGGCTGATGGCGCTCATATCAAAGGCCGTCGGGTGGAGGGTGTTGCCGCGGTAGTCGTAGTCAAACTCGAGCTCGAACTCTCCGATCTCGAAGCGCAGCAGGTTGTCGATGTTGCTGAAGCGGACGGGGAGCCACTC
>CBFHHK010000015.1:6311-10424 GCA_965655435.1 Planctomycetota bacterium
CCCTCGTAGATCGGGACGGAGACCTCGAAGACATCCCCCTGCTCCATCAGCTGGACACAGATGCGCCCGCCCGCGTCGAGGAGCTTGATCTCGAAGGACACGGCCACGTCGTGCACCACCTGCTGCCCGCGCCGGACAGAGCCGTCGGCGAGCAGGCCGCCGTCGTCCACGCGGTCATGGAAGCCGAGCAGCCCGAGGCTGGCCGAGCGTGCCACCGCGCTCCCGTCCATCTCCCAGACCTCGCCCGCTCCTTCGGCGGAGCCCTCCACCAGGGACCAGGGGTCCGCATACGCGCCGCCGTGTCGCCAGTGCTCATCGATGGACTGGAGCCGGGAGTCGAACATCGGGGTCAGCGGGGGCCTCCGCCCCTCGCCGCGCAGGGCGGCGCCCTCGATCCGAACGTCGCCGGTGGGGTCGAGAGAGATCACCTCACCGGGGAGGCCAATGACGCGTTTGATGGAGGCGCCTCCCCCCACGCCGGTGAACGCCACGATGTCGAAGCGCTCGAGCGGGTCCACGTCGTAGCGCAGAAAGACCCATTCGCCGGTCTCGACCGTGGGCGCCATCGAGCCGGAGACGACCGGGAAGACCCACCCGACCGTCGCCTTGAAGAGGAGGGGAGCGGCCAGGGCGAGGGCGATCCCGATCACGAGCCGCCACGGGCGGAAGCCGCGGCGCATGCCACGGGACGGGCTCTCTACGGAGGGCTCCATCAGCGCATGGCGATCTCACGCGCCACGAAGATGTAGATCGCCGAACCGGAGACGTCCGAGAGGGCGATGAGGAAGGGGCCCGCCACCACAGCCGGGTCGATCCCCAGGCGCCGGCACGCGATCGGGATGACCCCGCCGAGCATCGCGGCCCAGGCCACGGCCGCGAAGACCGCGCACCCGACCGCGGCGCCGAGGCCAGGGGTACCGGCCTCGATGAAGCCGGCCACCAGCCACGTCGCGACCCCGCAAAGGGCGCCAATCAGCGTCCCCACGCCCCACTCGGTGAAGAACACGGGCCACTCACGATCCTCGTCCACCTCTCCCGTGGCGAAGCCGCGGACGAAGATGGTGGAGGACTGGATCCCTACGTTTCCTGCGAGCCCGACGATCAGCGGCAGGTACCTGAGGATCGCCTGCTGCACGCCGCTCTCACCGCCCTCCGCGCCGTGGCCGAGCGCGACGGCGAGGATCTTGGCGCTCGCCAGGCCCGCCAGGACCGTCAGCCCCATCAGCGGCAGGCGCTGACGAACGCGCACCAGGACCGGCAGACGGGTCTGCTGCTGGTCCGAACCGACGCCGACCAGGAGCGCAATGTCCTCATCGACCTCCTCCTCGAGGATCGCGGACGCGTCCTCGGAGGAGATGACCCCCAGGATGCCCCCGGCGTCGTCGACCACCGCCACCGACTGCAGCCCGTACTTGGCCATCAGCTGGGCGACGCCCTCCTGGTCCTCCTCCACCGCGACCACGAAGGGCTCGCACATCACCTCCTCGACGGGAGAGTGGATGGTGTGAGTCAGCAGGGCCCGGTCTGACAGGTAGCCGATCGGGCGCCGCTGCTGGTCGAGGACGAAGACACCGACGTCAGGCTCGATGTCCTCAGCGCCCTTGCGGACGCTCTTGACCACGTCTCCAATGCGCTCGCCCGGATAGGTGACCACGAAGTCGGTGGCCATGATCCCGCCCGCGCTCTCGGGATCGAAGCTGAGCAGGGTCCGCAGGGCGTCAGCCGTGGCCGGGGAGAGGCGCTCCAGGGCGTCATTGGCCACCCGGTCGTCGGCCTCAATGAGCACGTCGGCCGCCTCGTCCGAGGGGAGCTCCTCCAGGACCTGAGTGAGGAGTCGGGCGTCCAGCGGCGCGATCAGCTCCTGGGTGAGGGCCTCATCGGCGTGCTCGAGGATCGCCGCCTGGCAGGTCGGCGGCATGGCTCCGAAGACGAGGCTGCGGTCGCGGTCCTCCGTGTCGCGGAGCCACTCCACGGCGTCCGCCGCGTGGACATCCACCAGCAACGCCGCGGCCCGCGCGGGGGACTCCGCGAGCACGTCGCGGAAGGCGGTCTCCGCGGCCTCGAGGCTCGGGTCGGGGGCGGTCATAGATGCTCGGAGCGGACGCCGGGGAGCGCGGGGCGGGCGGGCGACGGAGCCGGTTCCGGAGAGGACTCAGGGGAGGCCGAACGGAAGCGGGCGGACGGGCTAAGATACGAGACGGCGCAGGGGGCGACCAACTCCCCGATCCCGCTCCTGCCCAACAGCTGATGATGGAAACCGACGGCCAGGCCAACGACGCACTGATCCACGACTGGAATGACGAGGACCCCGCGGGGTTCGGGGAGATCCAGCTGGTGGACGAGACCCTGCGGGACGGCCTGCAGAGCCCGAGCGCCCTCGATCCGAGCCTGGCCGACAAGATCGAGCTGGTCCAGATGATGGACCAACTCGGGATCAACGCAGCCAATATCGGCCTCCCCGGGGCCGGCGCCCGAGCCCGCGAGCACATCCTCGAGCTCGCCAGGACCATGAAGGACCTCTCCATCACGCCCAACGTGGCGTGCCGGACCATGGTCAGCGACATCGAGCCGGCCGCCGAGATCCAGCAGCAGGTGGGCGCTCCCCTGGAGGTCTGCGCCTTCATCGGCTCCAGCCCGATTCGGTTCTACACCGAGAACTGGGAGCTCGAGCGCATGGTGCAACTGTCCAGCGATGCCGTCGCCTTCGCGGTCAAGGAGGACATGCCGGTCATGTTCGTGACCGAGGACACCACGCGGGCGAAGCCTGAGACCCTGCGCGCGCTCTATGGCGCTGCCATCGACGCGGGCGCCTCGCGCCTCTGCGTCTGTGACACCTGCGGTCACGCGACCCCCACCGGCGTCCGGCGCCTCGTGAAGTTCGTGCGGGAGATCGCCGACGAGCGCGGCGCGGACGTCGAGATCGACTGGCACGGGCACCGCGACCGCGGCTTCGGGCTCATCAACGCGCTCGTTGCTATCGAGGCCGGCGCGAGCCGGATCCACGGGACGGCCCTCGGCGTCGGCGAGCGGGCAGGCAACACGGAGATGGACATGCTCCTGGTGAACCTCGGCCTCGTGGGATGGATCGACCGGGACCTCACGGCCCTCGGGGCCTACGTCAAGAAGGCCTCCGAGTGCATCGGTATCCCCTTCCCCGACAACTACCCCGTCTTCGGCAGCGACGCCTTCGAGACGGCCACCGGCGTCCACGCGGCGGCCGTGGTCAAGGCCTTCCGCAAGGGCGACGCCTGGCTCGCCGACCGCGTTTATTCGGGCGTCCCGGCGGCCATGGTCGGCCTCGAGCAGCGCATCCTCGTGGGCCCCATGAGCGGCAAGTCGAACGTCAGCTGGGTCCTCGAGAAGAACGGCGTCCAGGCCGATGAGGGCACCGTGGCGCGCGTGCTCGAGTTCGCCAAGAGCTCGGCGAGGAACCTGACCGACGCCGAGGTTATCGAGGTCGCCCGCGCCTGAGGCGCGGCGCGAACGCGCCGAGGGAGAGGTTCAGGGCGCGGTCCAGCGCAGGACACGCGTGACCGAGCCGTCCTCGTGGCACCGCTCCCCCGCGGGCTCCATCCCGACCTTCGCGAGGACCCCAAGGGAGGCGGTGTTCTCGGCGGCGACTGTGGCGATGATCACCGTCAGGCCGAGGCCCTCCGCGCCGTGGGCCAGCATTCCCCGGGCGGCCTCCGTGGCGAGCCCCTGGCCCCAGCTGGACCGCAGGAGGGCGTACTTGAGCTCATCCTCCGCCTGGCCTCCTGGTCTCACGATCCCGCAGAAGCCCACGACCTCGCGGGTCTCGGTCAGGACCAAGGCCGCCATCCCGTAGCCACGCGCCGCGTAGTTGCGGTCGGTGACCTCGACCCACCGCTCGGCATCCTCGGGAGTGAGGGGCTCCCCGTCATCCACCCATCGGACGGTCTCGCGGTCCCCGTAGACCGCGAGCAGCGCGGGCACGTGCTCGGGCCCCAGCCGGCAGGCCGTGAGCCGGTCCGTCTGAAAGAGGAGCCGACGCCCTAGAGGCTGATCCACAGGACGTAGCCGAGCCAGCCGCCCAGCATGAGGCCGGCCCGCAGGCGAGCCGCGCGACCGCGGAAGACCGTCGGCGCGAGGACG
>CBFHHK010000015.1:10429-14624 GCA_965655435.1 Planctomycetota bacterium
ACGTAGCCGAGCCAGCCGCCCAGCATGAGGCCGGCCCGCAGGCGAGCCGCGCGACCGCGGAAGACCGTCGGCGCGAGGACCAGGACCAGGGCGAAGATCACGTTCACCGGGAAGTCCCTGTCAAGCGACCGCTCCACGGCCTCGGACCACGCCTCCTGCCCGCCCGCAGCCTCGCCGAAGGGAGCCACGATGGCTGCGACCCCCACCACGGCCAGGGTGTTGAAGACGTTGCTGCCGACGATGTTCCCGAGGCCGATCTCCGTGTGCCCCTTGCGAGCGCTCACGACGCCGGCCGCGAGCTCGGGGAGCGAGGTGCCGAGGGCGAGGATCAGCAGCCCCACCACGCCATCCTTGAGCCCGAGGACCTCGGCGACTCCCGTGGCGCCCAGGAGGACGAGGCGCGCCCCGGCCAGGATGGCGACGGCCCCGAGGATGACGCGCAACCAGGGGTAGGGCGCGTGGGTCTCCCCCGGCTGGATGTCCGCCGTAGGGGAGTCCTCGCCGCGACCGCGGAACAGGATCAGCTCCAAGGTGTACGCCACGAAGACCGCCAGCAACACGGCGCCCTCCACCCGGGTGATCCGCCCATCGCTCAGGACGAAGTAGAAGCCCGCGAGGGACAGCAGCAGCGGCAGGCTCTCGCGGATGGACAGGCGGCCGACCAGGGCCCTCGGCAAGATCAGGCCGACCGTCCCCAGCACCAGCCCCGCGTTGGCCACGTTGGAGCCCAGGACGTTGTCCACGGCCACGCCCGGCTGACCGTCCATCGCCGCGAGGGTGGAGACGACCACCTCGGGGAGCGAGGTCCCCCAGGCGACGACGGTCAGGCCGACCACCCACGGGTTGACCCCCAGCTTGGTGGCGAGCGTGGCTCCTCCCTCCACGAGAGAGTCCGCGCCCTTCGCCAGCAGGACGAAGCCGAGCAGGAGGAACGCGAGGTCCAGGAACATGGCAGGGAGGCTACCGCCCGCCGTTCGGAAGCACCCGCTCGAACGGCAAACTCTCCAGACACCGCCGCCGCGGGCCTAGGCCCCCGTTGGCCAGGGCGCCATACTCCTTGAATGAGCGCACCCGTGATCGCCGTCAACGGCCTCTACCACGCGGAGGATCCGATGCTGCGCCTCCGGCAGCGTTACCCCGACGCCGTGCGGCGCGCTGGCGGGGTCCCCGTGGCCCTCGCGCCGATGCTCGACGCCGAGGGCCGACTCGGGGAGTTGGAGGCCGTCCTCGACCGCGTGGACGGCCTCGTGCTGACGGGGGGTGACGACTTCGTCACCGAGGGGCTCGGCCTCGGGCCCACCCACCCCGCGGCGGAGGTCACCGAGGACTCGAAGCAGGGCTACGACCTCGCCTTGACCCGCCTCGCCCTCGAGCGGGACCTGCCCATCCTCGGGATCTGCTACGGCATGCAGTGCCTCGGCCTGGCGGGGGGTGCGACGCTCTGGCAAGACCTGCCCTCCCAGCGCCCCGGCGAGGTCCATCACGCCGCCAGCGCGATCCACTCCGTGCGGCCCGCCCCCGGTTCGAAACTCGCCACGATGATGGGTCTAGACCCCGTGAGCGTGGTGTCCAGGCACCATCAAGCACTCCGAACCGTCCCGCCCCCTTGGATCACGTCCGGGGTGGACGAGGAGGGTCTGGTGGAAGCCATTGAACTCCCTGACCGATCGTTCGTGATCGGTATTCAATGGCACCCTGAACTCAGCCCCGGCGAACCCGTTCACGAGGCGCTGTTCCGCGGCCTCATCGAAGCTGCGCGCGCCCTCCCTCGACCGGCCCAAAGATGAAGTACGGCAAGATCACACCTGAAGAAGCGGCCCGCCTGGCGCGCATGGACAAGTTCAGGATCCTCGGCCTCACGGTGAGCGCGGTCCTCATCGGCGGCCTCTACCTCTACTCCCACGCGCGGACCCTCGCCGAGCAGGAGAAGCTCCGGAGTGAGGCGGCCGTGGAGGCCGTCGAGACCGAGGAGGTGGTGGAGCGGATCCCCTTCGACCAGCCGGAGATCCTGGCCCAGGTCGAGGACGCCACCGACACACAGCGCGAGTTCCTCGAGTCCGCGCCGCTCCAGGAGGTCTTCTCCTACGCCCGCCTCCAGACCCGGAAGGCCCTGGAGTCCGCGGGTATGCGGACCCTGGACGCCGAGGTCACCGAGGAGCTCATGGCGGACCCTGCGGCCCACCGCCTCGAGCCGATCCTCCTGCGGGGTCAGATCCTCGACGTCTCCCAGCGGCAGAGCGCCGACGGGAGCCGCCCGGGTTGGATGGGGAGCGTGCTGACGGACGACGGGTCCCTCGGCTACTTCCTGGTGGCGAACGCGCCGAAGCTCCAGGGCGCCCCTGACGCCCCCCAGTCTCTGCGCCCCGGGGACTTCATCCGGGTCGACGGGCTCTTCCACAAGATCTACCGCGCCCCCGTCCCCGACGCCATCGGCTCGGAGACGCTCCAGTCCGCGAGCGGGCCGCTGATCCTGGGGTTCGGCGCCTCTCCCTCGACCCCTGCGGTACCGGACGCCGACGAGATCACCGAGGAGTGGTCTCGCGCGCTCTTGCTCGGCCTCGACTCCGTCATCGATGACGAGGTCTCGCGGACCTTCGAGAAGGACGCCTTCGACCTCCAGCAGTGGGGCCTGATGGCGTACGCGAAGCTGAAGGGCGGCGAGACCGACTGGGACGCCGCCGCCGAGCTGAACCAGGAGACCCTGACCCGGATCTACGAGGACGGAGCCGAGTACCGCGGGACGCCCTTCCGGATCCCCGTCAGCATCAACCTCGACACCTACTCCACCACCGTGGAGGACAACGTGCTGCGGCTCGACCGCGTGACGCGAGGGTGGATCGGCAACAACAACTGGAAGGGCGCGGTCAAGACGATCAAGTGGGTCGGCCCGTTCGTCCGCCGTGACCTCCAACGCGAGCCTGGCCTCAAGGGCGCAGATGACGCCCACCGCTACGTCGAGGCCAAGGGGTACTTCTTCCGGAACATCCTCTTCACCAACAAGTCCGGGGAGCCGCGGCGCTCGCCCGTCTTCGTGCTCCACGACCTGGAGGTCTTCCAACTGAAGGGCTCCAACCCGGTGGCGCCCATCGCGCTGATCGTGGTCGGCGCGACGTTCTTCATGGTCATCGCGATCTTCCTCCTGCTCCGCGCAGACCGGCGCAAGAGCGCGCGCCTGCGGGTTGACATGGTCCGCCGCCGCCGCAAGCGCGAGGGCCGCGAAGTCGGCGCCGTCTGACGGCGAGAGACCTCGGATGCCGTCCGTTTCGATCTCCCTCACAGGCGAGTCCCGCAGCTACGACGTCCTGGTAGGCGCCGGAGTTTCGGGAGAGGTCCGGTCCCACCGGCGCGGGCGCGACCGGGTAGCGGTGCTCGCGGACCGCCGAGTGGCCAGCCTCCACGGGCCCCTGCTCGACGGAGCTCCGACCCTCGAGGTCGAGGCCGGCGAGGGCCTGAAGACGATGGAGGGCCTCGGCCGAACGCTCGACTTCTGCGCCGCGTCCGGACTCTCGAGGCGCTCCCTGCTGATCGCCTTTGGAGGGGGTACCGTGGGAGACCTCGGCGGGCTCGCGGCCTCGCTCTTCAAGCGCGGCCTCGACGTCCTCCAGGTCCCCACCACCCTGCTGGCGCAGGTGGACGCGTCGGTGGGCGGCAAGACCGCCATCAACCTCCCGTCGGGGAAGAACCTCGCCGGGACGTTCCACCACCCCGCCGGCGTCCTCTGCGACACCAACCTGCTCGTCACCCTCGACGACGCGGAGCTCGCCAGCGGGCTTGGGGAGGTCATCAAGACCGCTATTCTTGGCGGTGACGAGACGCTCGCCCTCGTCGAGCAGCTCATCCCCCGACTCCTCGAGCGAGACCCAGCGGCCCTCGCGGAGGTCGTCGAAGCCTGCGTACGCGTCAAGGCTCAGGTGGTGCTCTCGGACCCCGAGGAGCGCGGTCCTCGCCGCGCCCTCAACCTCGGGCACACCTTCGCCCACGCCATCGAGCACGCCGCGGGCTTCGGGGCCGTCCCCCACGGGGTCGCGGTCGGCGTGGGACTCGCCCTCGCCGCGCAGGCGTCAGAGCGGACCCTGGGCGCCCCCGAGGCGCTGACCAGGCGCACGGTGCGGCTGCTGGACCGAGCGGGCCTGCCGTGTTCGCTGGAGGCGCTACGCGCGGCGTACGGACTCGGTGAGCGGCTCACCCCCGCGGC
>CBFHHK010000015.1:14723-34431 GCA_965655435.1 Planctomycetota bacterium
TTGCGCGGCGGGCTGGACCATGACAAGAAGGGCGAGGTGGGGGCTCCCGAGTTTGTGCTCGCACGGGGCGAGGGCGACGTGATCATGGGGATCCACCTCGACGAGGCTCTCCTCGCCGAACTGCTCGCGTGATCGCTCGTGAAACCTGAACCCTTCGACATCGCGAACGACGGGAACCTCTTCCCCCGCGAAGACCTGCTCGAGGCCGTGGCTCGATCCGACTGGCGAGACCGCGAGGTCCCCGTGGCGGCGTGGCTGTTGACAGGCGCCGGGATCGCGCTGCTCGCCGCAGGCACCCCCATCGCGAACATCCTGATCCGCTCGACCACCGAGTTCGCGGCGGACGCTGCTGGCCCGCTGGCGCCCTTCCACGCGGCCCTGGCCGCCATCGGTCGGGCCGGGGTGGGCATCGAGGCCGCGGCCTTCCTGGTGTCGGCCCTGGCCGTGGGCGCCACCGTCCCGGCGCTCGGGCTCGCCCTCAAGGCGGCCGGGTTCCATGGCCGCGTCGCGTTCGCGGCGGCGCTGATTGCCGTGATGTCGCCGCTGCTGCTGATGCACGGCCGGCTCCCCTCCGACGGCCCGGTGATTGCCCTGGGCAGCACCCTCCTCCTCGCCTCGGTCGCGGCGCCGCGGGACGCGGGCCTCAGCGGCCGGAAGGGCTACCTGATCCGAATCGCGGTCGTCGCGTGCCTCCTCCTGGCTGCGTGCGGCTGGTCGAGGGCCGCCGCCGCCCTCGACGACGAGGCGATCTTCGGCCGGGGTGTGGACCTCCTGCTGCTCGCAGGCGCGGCGCTCGTCGTCATCCCGCTCAGCTGGTTCCGTCAGGAAGAAGAAGCCCCGCCGCCGCGGTGGCTCGTGCTCTGGCTGGCCGTCAGCGCGGCCCTCGCCGCCCTGGCAGGCGCCCAGGCCGGAGCGGCCCTGGTCCCCGCGCTGGCGGTCCTCGTCGCCAACGCGCTGGCGCGCCGGGCGCGCCCGGATGGCGCCCTCCGCTGGGCGGGCCTGCTCGCCGGCGGACAGCTCGCCCTCACCGCCGTGGCCATCCCCCTCGCGCCCGCGGACACCTCGCTCTTCGCCGCAAGTGGCCGCGGCGAGGTCGAGGCGGGGGACACCGTGATCGTCCAAGACCTTGCCTCCGACGAGGCCTACCTGCTCCGACGCCGGCTGGGCATCACGGTGGTCGAGCGCGCCCCCGCGGAGGCCCCTGGACGCGTGATGGCCCTCGGGGGATGGGTCGCCGCCCCATTGGCCCTCGACCCGATCACGGGGCAGGTCACGGCGCAGCAGCGCCAGGACCGAAGCGGGGCTCCGGAGCGCAGATGACGGCGAAGACTGATCGCACCGCCGGTGCAGCTCATGCCAAGGACCCCGACATGAGGCGACGCCGCCGATTGCTGCGGCGGCTCCGCCGCGTGGTGGGTGTCATCGAGGAGCAGCACCGGATCCAGGACATCGGGTACGGGCTGCTGGTGGCGGCCCTGGCCATGGCGTCTCCCTCGGCGGTCCCTTACACGGGGGGCGATGAGGCCGCCCGCCGTCTCGACGGCGGGGCGGAGGTGTTGACCCAAGGGCTCCTCTATCCGCTCGCGAGCGGCTTGCTGGAGGTGGTCGACGGCATCGACGGCGCCACCGCTATCCGGATGCTCGCGGCCCTCAGCCTCGGCGCGGCGTTCACGCTCACCCTGGCCTTCCTGCGCGGCCTCGGCTTCCGGCGGACCGCGAGCCTCCCTGCCGCGATCGCCGCCTTCGCGGTCCCCTATAGCTGGAATGGCGCCACCTCTCCCATCGACTATGCA
The DNA here is from genome assembly GCA_965655435.1 of Planctomycetota bacterium. Taxonomy (GTDB): domain Bacteria; phylum Planctomycetota; class UBA1135; order UBA1135; genus Saltatorellus. Next base: position 16,517 of record CBFHHK010000015.1, read on the forward strand.
CCCGGGATGCTGGGCGCGAGCCTGCTCCTCTGGTCGCTCTTTCGACAGCGCCAGGCTAGCCGGCGCGGCTACCAGTGGCGCGCAATCATCTGCTTCGGCGCCGCCTACATGCTCCACATGGAGCTCATCCTGCTCATCCCTGCCACCGCCTGGGCCGTCGCGCGCCACCCCGACTATCAGCGCGAGGCGCAGGTGACCGCCCTCTCCGTGTTCGCCGTCCTCGCGATGTCCATCTCCATCGGGCTCGCGGGTCCGTCGGAGTCGATGAGGGTCGATCACCTCGTGACTCGGGCCTTGGCGGGCGCCGACGGTCCGTCTCCGTCGGCGTGGCTCGGGTGGCTCGTCGCGGCCCCCATCGGCTTCGGCGCGAGCCTCTTCGGGATCTACCAGCTCATCCTCGCCCAGCGGAGCGCCGAGGCCCAGCGGGCGCCGGTGTGGATCGTGGCGTGGTGCCTCCCGTTCCTGGCCCCCATCGTCGCGGGGTCACCGGCGTTCCAGCCGATCTCACCCTACCTCGTCCCCGCCGGCGCCCTGGGCCTCGCGGACTGGCTGAACCGGCAAGGTTCATCGAGGCTTGAGGTGCGGCTGGGCACAGGCGTCGTGCTGGCTCAGGTCGCCCTCACATCGACCGTGATCCTGCTCCGTTAGGCCCCGAGCTGACGCCGCATGCGGCGCTGAATCGCCCCCACGACGGACCTCCCGACGCGCTCCATCTCCGCCCCGTCGAACTGGTCGGTGGCGTGGTCGAGGACGAACGTCGCCCGGTACTCCTCCTGCGCCTCGTCGAACTGAACGACGCGCTCGACCACCGCCGGGACATCATCCACCCGATCGCTGTGGGCGTGGACAAGGAGCTCCACGGCGTTCCTGTAGTGCATCGCCTCGTCGTTCTTGAGCTCACGCAGGAGCTTCCCGAAGGAGGCCGGACCCAGGGAGCGGTAGAAGGGGATGTCGTCCCCATAGGCGGCCGTGCTCATGGCCTCGTCGTAAGCGAGCAGGACGAGTACCTCGAACTCACTCCCCAGGAGCGGTTCAACGGAGCGGAAGTCTCCGGCCCTCGCTCCGAGCCGGCCCCGGACGGCGTCCTCTCGCTCCCCGGTCACCAGGGAGTACAGCCGTAGCAGCCCCTCCGTGTGCTGCTCCTCGTCCGCGGCCCAGACCTCGAGGAACGCGTGGAACTCCGGGGAGAACCCCCTTTCCGCCTCGAGGATGTGCGCCTCGAGCAGGCGAGCGTCCCACTCCGCCGCCAGGTCGATCCAGAGTCGGGGCTCCGCGGCGCGCAGGTCCTGCTCGGAGCAGGTGACGTCGGCAGCGGTGACCCCCTCGAACAGCTCCGAGACCGACCATCGGCGCTGCATGGGGACGTAGGTGGAGGTCATGCACTAGAGCCCTGACGGAGGGTGGAGCTCGGCCGCTCGGCCGACGCGTCACCGACCGGATCAGTCGTCCACTTCGACAGAGAACGTGAGCGGGAACCCGTCCATCCGCGCGTTCGCCTGGGCCTTGGCGACCTTCCCGCGGGCCACGGACTCCGGCCAGGACCCCACCAAGGCGCTCCCCGCATGGTGGACGCGGAGCATCAGCTCGAAGGCCCTGGGCGACGGCTGCCGAAAGACCGTCATCAGCACCTCCACCACGAAGTCCATCGTGGTGTGTGGGTCGTCGTGGCAGATCACCCGCCACAGACGACCGAGACGCTGGTCCGACACGGGCTCCGCCACCGTCTCCACGCTGACCTCGGCGGACTCGAGGCCACCGAGAGCTCCGGAGACTCCCTGCGCTCCGAGAACTTCGGAAGGCGCCGGGTCTCCAAGCAGCGGAGTGCCCGTGGAATGCTGAGCGATGCCCATGGCAACAAGATGCAATTCGGGGGCGGGGATGGGAAGGGGGACGCGGCCTCGTCTGGAGCGGGACATCTCCCTGAGGCGACCCGGAAGCTCCTTCGGGAGACCCCAGGCTGGAGAAGACCGTTTCCCCCCGCCGCGTTATCGTGCAGTCAGGTCCAGCGGAGAGGGCCCGTACCGGCCTCCCGCTCCGCCCCTACCGGGACCACCCTCGACCCCAGCCCGCCGCCCCCACGTGACCGAAACTGAACGACTCGACGCGGAGATCGAACGCCTCAGGGCCGCTGCGCGTGAGCTGCGAGGCCGCCTCAACAGCCAGTTCTTCGGCCAGGGGGAGACCGTGGAGTTCCTCATTCTCGCCCTGATGGCGGGCGGCCACGTGCTCCTCGAGGGCGCGCCCGGCCTGGGCAAGACGACCCTCGTCCACGCCCTCTCCGACGCGGTCGACCTCCGGTTCCAGCGGCTGCAGTGCACGCCGGACCTGATGCCGTCCGACGTCCTCGGGACCCGTGTCCTGCGGGTGGATGACGACACCGGCGCTCGCTCGTTTGACTTCGAGAAGGGCCCCGTCTTCACCAACGTCCTCCTGACCGACGAGGTCAACCGGGCGACGCCGAGGACCCAGAGCGCGTTGCTGGAGGCCATGCAGGAGCGGCAGGTCACCCTGCACGGGGAGACCTACCCCCTCGACCCGCCCTTCTTCATGGTCGCGACCCAGAACCCCATCGAGATGGAGGGCACCTACCCGCTCCCCGAGGCGCAGCTCGATCGCTTCCTCTTCAAGCTGGAGCTCCAACTGCCCGACCATGGCGACCTGACGACGATCCTCTCGGCGACCACGACGAGCTCTGCGGAGCAGGCGCCCCCCTCCTTCACCCGGGAGGAATGGCTCCGCCTGCAGGCCCTCGTCCGTGAGGTGGCCGCGCCGTCCGGCGTGGTGGAGGCGGTCGCCTCGATCATCCTCGCGACGCACCCCGACCATGGCACCGCCCCCGAGGCGATCCGCTCCCATGTTCGCTACGGGTCGAGCCTCCGCGGCGGCCAGGCCATTCTCCTCGCGGCCAAGGCGCGGGCTCTGCTCGCCGACCGCCTGAACATCAGCGAGGAGGACGTGCGCGCCGTCGCCCCGCCTGCGCTGCGGCACCGCTTGATCCTGAGCTACGAGGGAGAGGCGCGAGGGGTCCGCCGCGACGACCTTGCTATCGCTGCAGTGACGGCGGTCCTGGGGAGCTGACCCGGATCAGGGGTCGGTGACCACCGCCGCTGACCCCCCGAGCTCCTCGATCTCGTGCCGGAGGTCGGCGAGTCGGCGGTTGCCGCGCTGGGCCCGGTCCGCGGCCGACGCGCCGTTGGCGGTCGAGGCCCAGTGGTTCGCGAGCCTTGTGAGCCAGCGCGCCGCGACAGCCGGCCGATGGACCCGAGCGTGGAGGTCCGCGATGTCACGGATGAGGAACTCGGAGAACTCGCCGGCCTCGTAGGCGCGCTCCATGAAGGAAATCGCGGCCCCATCGCGCCCCTGGCGCTCCAGGAACCGGCCGATGTCGTGCAGCGCCGGGCCGAGCTCCTCGCTGCCTTCGAGCGTACCGACAGCGCGCTCGAGGGAGGCGATCGCCTCGGTGTCCTCGCCCGAGGAGAAGAGCAGCTCCGCCCGCAGGAGGACGGCTTGCTCCATGCAGGGGTACAGCGTGAGCGCCTGCCCGAGCGCCTTGGTCGCCGCGCTGTTGCCGCGCACTCTCCGCGTGGTCTCGACGAAGTCGAGGGCGAGACGAGCCTCAGGCGTCCCCACCTGCCAGTCAAGGGTGACCGCCTGGCTCGTCGCGCTGTGGCTCCTCAACAGCCCCTCCTCAAGACACTGGAGCTGGGCCGCCTGATCCCCGGAGCCACGGTGGATCCTGGCGAGCTGCTGGTAGACCCGCGGCTCGGCCGGGAACGCGTCCTTGGCCGCTTCAAGGGCGGTCTGCGCCGCGACCTCCCTGCCCTCGAGCAGCAGGTCACGACTCCTGCGCAGCCAATCCTCCACGCCATCGGACGAGCGCTCGTTGTGGACGACCGAGCAGACCTCCAGGGGTCCCTCCTGCCCCTCGCTCAGGTCGACGAGCGCGAGGTCTCGATTTCCGAGGTCGATCGCCAGGCACGGTCCGGTGTCCGCGAAGCCGAGAGTGATGGACCCGTTGAGGGCACGCGGGCTCGAATCGGGAAGCAGCGAGGCCAGGGATCGGCTGCGGACCTCCACGCCGCCAAGATCGAGCTGGACGACGCGCGGCGAGCCGAAGGAGCGGTCCAGGCAGACCATGGACTCGTCCGTGGGGACGAAGAGGTGCTGCGGGGCCTCCGTCAGGGGGAGCAGGACCCAGGACGCGAGCGCGCCAGGCTGAACGATGAGGGCGCGGACGGTCAGGGGGCGGGGTGCATTGGCTCGACCCTCCACCACCGTGACACGGACGGCCCCGGAGGGAGAGGCCGCGCTCACGGCGGGTAGCACCACCGCTGCGGCGACGCCGTCATACCGCTCACCGTCGGCGGCGAGGCCAGCGCCCGCGGTCATCGCGGCGACAGCCACCCTCGTGGCGAATCCGGTCCCCTTCATGTTGATCTGCTCGGCCCTGCTGGAGTGATCGCGCAGGACGCCCCTCGGGCGCGCGCTCACGCAGAGGAGATCGGCAGGGACCGGTCCCGGCTGGACGTCAAAACCGCGGCGGAGTCAGGGCGTCCCGGGGACTGCCTCGACCCTGGACTTCAGCGCGGCAGACCGAGCTCTCCGAGCCGACGCGCCAGCTCGGCCGAATAGATGGCGGCCGCCGGCCCGGTGAGGTGGAAGGGATTCTCCATCACCTCCTTTGGGAAGACTTGGAGGCCGCCCGGGAGTCTCTGCGCCCGATCCGAGCCCTCACAGATCTCATCCATGAACCCGTGGATCTCAGCGAGGAAGGCCCGATGCTCCTCCCGCTCAGCGAGGCCCTCCCAGACCGGACCGTCGACGAATACGAGATCGAAGCCGCGCTCCTCGGCAGCCTGGACCAACCCCCGCATGGCAGCTCGATCACGGGTGGATGGGATCGGCCCCTGGCCCATGTCCGCGATCTCACCGAGGACCTTCTCGGCGAACGGCGCGACGCCATTGGGGTAGGCCCGGGGGAGCACCGAGGTCCCACCCGGCCCGATGGGCAGCCGGCTCCCGTCGATGTGCCAGAGCCCCTTCCGGATGCCGCCCTCAAAGCTCCTGTGCTGAGCATAGAGGGGGAACAGCCGCGCCGCCGCGACCTGGAGCGCCTCGGCCGCGGGCAGAGCCACGTAGGGAATCCGCCTCGACCAACCGCCGAAGGCCACGGGGATGCTGGCGAAGGTGAACCCATCCGCCTCCAGCGCGAAGGTCCTCGACCCCATCACCACGAGCACCACCGCCGGCGGCGCCTCTGCGCCCTCCAGGGCGCGATCGAGGAACCAACCAGCGCCCAGGTTGAGGAAGCGTCCGTACGTGCAGTAGTTCCGCGCCCCGACACCCAGCTGCTCCTCCAGCACCGTCGTCTCGACCGCGAAGTTACCGCTGCTGTCCCCGATCACCACGACGCCGCCCGCCGGCGCCCCGTCGCTGGCGAGCGCCCACTTGGTCGCCACCGTGCGGCCATCGAAGGTTCGCTCGCTCACCGGTGACAGGCGGATCGCAGCGGCGTTGACGCCAAGCACGAGGAGGGCCACGAGGGCGAGCATCAGGCCAAGGGCCCTGGCTCCAGTGGCGTGCTCTTGTTCGCCTGCGATTCGATCGATCCCGGCCATCAGAACTGGAAGTAGAAGAACTCGACGGGCTGACGGACGCCGAAGACGAGCATCCCGAGGATCAGGGCCGCGAACAGCAGGGCGCGCGGGATGAGGGGCAGTCGGAGCGGTACGAGGAGGTCCCGCGTGCCGTGCTGGAAGAGCTGGACGATGACGAGCGGCCAGGTGAAGGTCGCGAGGCTCGCGAGGCCGGCGGCGGCGCGATCGGTCAGCAGGAACGACTGGTTGCTGAACAGGTGCCAGAACTGGTCCACCGAGGTGCAGCGGACGACCGCCATCCCGACCAGCATCAGGGGCCAGAAGAGCACGATCCTCGTCCACTCGCCGGCGAGGGAAAGGGGCCGCCTGGGGTCGATCCCGCGGGCGTCCGCCCAGATCCGCTCCATCACGAGGAGCACCCCGTGGTAGCTCCCCCAGAGGATGTAGGGCCAGGCTGCGCCGTGCCAGAGGCCCCCGAGCGCCATCACCAGGAACATGTTCCGGTAGGTCACGAGGCGTCCGCCGCGGTTCCCGCCGAGGGGGATATAGAGGTAGTCACGCAGCCACGTGGAGAGGCTCACGTGCCAGCGCAGCCAGAAGTCGCTGGGCCCCGTGGCCAGGTAGGGCAGCCGGAAGTTCAGCAGGAACTCGAAGCCCATCAGCTTGGCGAGCCCGCGCGCGATGTCGGAGTACCCCGAGAAGTCGCAGTAGATGTGGATCGTGAACCCGAGCACCGCCACGAAGGGCTCCAGCCCGTGCAGGGTCTCCCACTGGCCGCCGAAGAGCGGGTTGCTGACGAGCGCGGCCTGGTCCGCGATCACCGTCTTCTTGAAGTAGCCCCAGACCAACAGCCACAGCCCCGCCTGGACCTTGCTCGCGGTCACCTCGCGCGGCGCCTCGATCTGGGGCAGCAGCCGCGCCGCCCGCTCGATCGGTCCAGCCACCAGCTGCGGGAAGAAGCTCACGAAGAGCGCGAAGCCGAGGAAGTCCCGCGTCGCTGGCATCCGGCGCCGGTACACGTCGATCGTGTAGCTCAGCGTCTGGAACGTGTAGAAGCTGATCCCGACGGGCAGGAGCACGCGCAGGGTGGGCAAGTGCACCGAGAAGCCGAGGGCGGCGAGCAGCTCGGCCGTACTGTCGATGAAGAAGTCGAAGTACTTGAAGAAGCCGAGGATCCCCAGGTTGATGACGACCGAGAGCGTCACCAGCCGCTTGCGGACGCGCTCGTCATCCGTCGCCTCGAGCCGGCCGCCGATCAGGAAATCGATGACCGTGGAGAGCCCGAGGAGCACCAGAAAGCGCGCGTCCCAATACCCGTAGAAGAGGTAGCTCGCGCCGAGCAGCAGCCCGTTCTGCGCGCGAAAACGCCTCGGACCCAACCCCAGATACGCCGCGTAGACCACGGCGAAGAAGAGCGGGAAGATCCAGGAGTTGAACTGCATCGGGCGGCGGGCTCGGCGGGACGGCCGGGCTCCCTATGGAGAGACGCGAGCCTCCACGGTGGAGGGCCCGCGCCGGGGGAGGATCCTACCCAGGATCCCCATCTCTGTAGGAATCAGCCCTGGAGCTTCAGGGACAGCTGGTCGAGATCGACCCCTTCGAGGTCAGAAGGCTTGATGCGCCCCATGTGCTCGAAGCGCTTGCGCTCCTCCGATGAGGTCATCTCAGCGATCGACCCCACGGGGAGCCGCTTGGGGAAGCGCTTGACCTTGCCAGCGGTCCGAACCACCTCGGCGAGGTTCTCGGGGAGGCCCTCAGGGAGGCTCTCACGGCGCTGGAGCGCCCGGCGGGCTCGCTTGCACACCTCGAGCGTACTGGACAGGTTCGTGCGGATCTTGATCAGGCGATCCATGTCCGGGTCCGGCCCGTCCAGAGACCGCTTGACCTTGGCGCTCGCGACCTCGAGGACCGCGATCAGGGTGTTGAGCTTGCGCATGAGGCGCTCCCGGTACTCGGGGGACTCGAGATCAGTTTCCTTGAAGGGCTCGTCGGACATCGTCAGCGGGGTCGTGAGGGCTCGGTGCGAACGGGACCATTCCCGACGCACACAAATCTACCCCGCCCCTGGGCAGACGTCGGGGGACCGTCACGTGGGGCCCAGATTCCCTGCCCGAGCCCGCTCATGCCCCGATCCGAGAATCACGCGGTGACAGGGCACGACCCACGCTCAGGGCTCCGCGGCCCCTTCGGCGGAGCCTGCCGCCGCGGAGGATCAAAAGGCGGACTGCACGACGCTGGCCAGGTCGTCCACCTTCACGCGCCCCGCGATGACGAAGCGGGTGCCGGCGAACTCTCCGAAGCCCACCTCCCAGTCGCCGAGGGACACCACCCGCAGATCGCCAGGTGCGGTGCTGGAGATGGACAGCGAGACCGCGTGGGCGAAGCTCAGGGTCTGGATCCCATCGGAGGCCATCAGGCGTACCCAGGATCCAGGCTGGAGGATGGACGACGTGCTCAGGGACGGGAGGCTCGGGATGGTCAGGAGCTCGCCGCCGACCAGCTCGTACCCGGGCGGGAAGACGTCCGGGACGAAGACCTCCGCGCCGACCTGGGCGGCGAGCGCCGTGTTCAGATCGAGGGTCTGGGCAGCGAAGGAACGCTCCCGCAGGTTGAGATTGCTCACGTCACCGCCGTAGGTGAACGTCTCGAACACCGACTCCACGACCGGTCGCTGGAACTCGTCGAACTCACGCCAGGCCAGCACGAAGCCCGTCGCGGGGTCGATGTCAGCCTCGAAGTGCCCGGGGGAGCCATTGGCGCTGGCGAAGCGCACGAACTCGACCCGCTCACAGGGGATCCCCGCGACTGGCGCGGGGCTGGGGAGCAAGTTGATCGAGTAGTTGGCGCTGGCCTGCTGGAGGCTCCACAGACGGAAGTCGCGCATCTGCCATTGGAAGCGCGCGGCGTTCTCGTGCACGAGAGGGAACGAGATGGGGTCGGCGTCAGGCAGCAGCGAGACCGCGTCGAGCAGCTCGATGGCGAACCGCCCGTGGCCGTCGGCGCCCACGTCCTCCAGCACCTCCATCACGTCCTGGCCCCGGACCAGCCGGAACCGTCGGGTGCCGCGGAACGCGGTGTTGTCCTTGGCCCGCCCGACGAGGTCGAGGCACGGCGGAGGAGACCCGCTGGAGGACTCGGAGGTCGCCGGAACGCCCTCGCCGCCAGCCCCCTGGGGATCCACGCCGCACGCCGCGAGACCCAAGGTCGCGAGCCCGAGGGCCAGGATGATTCGCCGGCCCCTCACCGCGCTCCCCCCGGGTACTCACCGGTGAGCGAGCCGAGGAAGGCCCGGTCGAGCGCGGAAGCGCTCACGGATTCGAGGGACTCGACCCGGATGATCCGGAGGCTCGGGCCGCCGGGTGCTGAGCTGGGCAGGGGCACGACCAGCCGCACGGCGACCAGCACGAGGGCAGCGGCACCGGAGAAGATCGCGAACCGGCGGACGCGCCCCCCAAGGGAGGAGGCTTCGGCGCGGCCCGAACCCTCGGCCAGCACTCGAGCATCGAGCTCGTCGGGGGCCGACTTGCGGTCGAGGCGACGCGCCATGCTCCGGACCATGCCTTCCGCCGGGGCAGCCACCCGCTCGCCGACCAGTCGCTCGAGCACTGCGGGGGCCTGGACACTGTCGAGGTTCTCCTCGACCTTGGCCGCCACCAGGGGATCCAGCTCGGCCGGCGCGACCGCGGCGCTCAGCCCGGCCACGAGACCGGCCGCCCGGTCTTGCCGGAAGCCCGCCTCGAGGCTCGCGACCACCCGGCCTTCCAGCTCATCGGGGGCCCGCAGGCCAGGCAGCGAGCGGAGCGCCCTCAGATGTCCCTTGGCGGACGCCAGGGCACGAAGTTGCTCTTCGCTCGGCGCCTCACCGTCCACGAGGGACGCGCTCGCCCCAAGGCTCGGGGCCTCCTCGCCGGCAGCAGCGAAGACGTCACCCAACCACGCTGTGGGCAGCGTAGGGTCGAGGCGATCGTCCTGAGGATCGGATGCGGAAGACATGGAGGGGAGTGCTGGGCAGGAACAGGATCGGCAGGATCTGGCAGTCGTCAGCGACCTTCTTCGTGAATGAAGTGGCGGTCGACGATGGGAGTGAGCTCTCGGTCCAGGGCAGCGTGGGCGCGAGAGAGTCGGGACTTGACCGTCCCGAGTGAGATCGTGAGCGTCTCGGCGATCTCGTCGTAACTCAGGCTCTCAAGGTACCTGAGGACGATGATCGTTCGCATCTTCGGGGAGAGCCGATCGATGGACCGCTGGATGTCCGCCTCGAGCTCATGGCGAGATGCGAACTCGGTCGGAGCCTCGGTCCGCTCGTCCTCCACATCAAAGGCGCCGCCCTCGCGGTCCATGGGAGCACGCAGCGCCTCCAGCGAGGTCACCGACCGGGCCGCGGCGCGGCGCTTGATGTCGATGCCCGCATTGACCGCGATCCGGTACACCCAGCTCGAGAAGCGGGACTCGAAGCGGAACGCACCGATCTTCCGATGGACGATCCCGAAGGTCTCCTGGGAGGCATCCAGGGCGTCGGTCGCGTTCCCCGTCACGCGGTAGCAGACGTTGTAGACGCGGTCCTTGTAGAGCTCGTAGACCTGCCTGAAAGCGCCGCCAAACCCCTCTCCCAACGAGCGCTGGCACTCGAGGATCAGATCGCGGTCGGGGTCAGTCTTGAGGGGTCCGGACATGGTGGGCTCCTGATTAGACGCCCATGAGGAGGTTTCGGTTCCCGATGGATGGGCTCGTTCCGCTGCGATTTCTGCTTTGGGACCCGCTCCCCCGTCAACCGAGGCCATCCGAGCCTTCAGGGGCACCCGGGGCGGGGTGCGAGGTCCCAGATCAGGTCGCGTTCGGAGCCACCGGCCAGCGCTGAGGTGCCCGATCGCGGTGCGGTCCCGTGGGCAGGGAAAAATCCAGGGGGGGACGCCCCCCGCACGTGGGCAGGCCCCAGGACGGGTCCAGCGCGGCGAAGAGACCCCCGAGGTTGCGAAGAGGAGCCGCAGCCACGGACCGACCGACCAGCGGACCCACCGGCGGCTCAGAGCCGGAGGCGGAGGCGGAGGCGGGGTCGAGTCAGCCGCCGATCAGCGCGATCGGATCGATCGTCTCGTAGGTCGATCCCAGCGCAGCGCTGCAGTTGGACACACAGAAGGTGTCCCACCCCTGAAGGCAATCGGCCTCGATCACCTGGTGGAGCATGACGGGACCATTGCCGCCCACGACGGCGGACCGCTGGAAGCAGATCGACCCAGGCACCCAGCTACCGGGAATGCTCGGCGACGAGCTGCCCGGGATCGGCTGGCGGACGCTTCCGCCGCCCTGGGAAGCCTGCACTTGGGTCTGTGCGGCGCCGAAGCGCTGCATGAGGAGGATGCCCTCGACGCTCGAGATGTCGACCTTGGCCGAGGCCGTGTAGCTCTGCGCGACCGTGTTCCCGGCGGCGAGGAAGAACGTCACCTGGTCGGCCACCTCGACGAAGGAAGGGTGGACGGGCAGCTCGATGGAGATGAGCTGTCCCCCGTCCGAGGCGGGGATCGAGGAGTACGTCATGAACGACGCAAAGCGTGCCATGGGGACGGTGGTCACCTGTCCTCCACGCAGCGCCCCAAGCCGGACGAAGGAGTCCCCAACGTCCTCGGAGGGCTCGTAAACCAGCATGACGAGCTGGAGCGCGCTCCCCTCGCCGCGGGCGGTGAGGTTGGCGCTGACCGCGGCCCCGACGGGAATGGAGTAGATGTCACGGGGATCGGATTGGCGGGCGATCTCCTCGCCGTCTCCGAAGCCGTCCTCGTCGGAGTCCGCGACGTACGGGAAGGTTCCCAGGAGGAGCTCCTGAGCGTCGCTCAACCCATCCGAGTCAAAGTCGGCAGCGCCGACCCCAGCGCTGAGCTCCTGCACCGGGTCACCCGTCTCATCCACCGGCCCAATGGAGTCGCCAAAGGCCGACAGCAGCAGGGCTCCAGCACCCAGCGAGACGACGGGGGCGAGCCAGCGTGACGAGGCGCCGACCCATCCGGTCGGGGGCTCGCTGGCGGGCTGACGGGGAGCCGTGGGAGTGTCGTCGTGATCCATGGGGGGGGGTGGGTAGCAGCCCGCGGGAGCGAAGGTGCCGCAAGAGGAATAGCCTCACTTCCGCCACAGGATACGGCAACGTTTCGTTTTTTGATGGGCCTTGGCGGGCCCCAGGGGCCGGAACCGGGGGGATTTCGGTGGCGTCTGCACAGCAGAAGTCCCCTTTCAGGGAGGGTGGCGGTGGCGCGATCCGCCCCACGGGCGCTAAGCTTCCGCCCCCAAATCGGGCGCCCGTAGCTCAGCTGGATAGAGCGTTCGCCTCCGGAGCGAAAGGTCACAGGTTCGAATCCTGTCGGGCGTACCACCCCCCCCCGCCAGTCTCCCCTCCTTGGAGCGGTCGAGACGACGGGCGCTGGAGTGGTCGAGGCGGTCCGGTCGAGGCGGTCCGGTCGTAACGGACCAGTCGTAACGGACCGGTCGAGCGGAGGAGAGCTCAGCGCGATCCGCCGGCCGCGCCACCCGGGATGCCAGCGCCGCCCGGCCGGAGCCGCTCGCTGACCTCCCCGCGCTGAAGCAAGTCCGCGCACACCTGCGCTGCGCCCGACCGCTGGCCCGCCGCGTTCCAGTGGATGTCCGTCCCGCCCACCCACAGGTCAGCGCCGCCCTCCACGAACACCTTGGTCAGGTCAGTGGAGCGCCCGCCGGCACGAGCCACGGCGGCCACCAGCTCGCTCACGAGGCGGCCCGGCGCGTGGCCTGGAAAGCGGCCAGGATCGACCTGGATCCCGAAGCCCGGGCAAACATCCACCGCCGACGGCACCACCACAAAGTGCAGGGGCACGCCGCGGGCCGCGGCCAGCTCGACCATGGCCCGCACGACCTCGGTCATGAGCGCCAACTTCATCTGTACGCCAGGCGCGAGGGGCGTGATCGCAACGTCCGCGTCGTAGACGTCCTCGAAGAGCGAGACCACCTCCAGGTCGTTCCTCACGAAGAACTCATCGGACTGGGCCGCGAGGGCCGCGAGGTACAGGTCCATGGTTCCGGCGGGAACCGAGTCCACCGGCTCTCGATCGGGGCCCTCCCTCCAGAAGCGCACGAGGCGCTCGACGCCGAGGCCGCTCGCCCGCTCAGCGCGGCGGGTGAACTCCCCCACCAGACGGGCCCCGAGCCGCGGCTTGCAGCGGACCAGCGCGCCGCTCTCCCCGAGCCGGAAGAGCTTGTTCCGCGCGAGATCTCCCACATCGTTGTGGGCGCAGAGGACACAGACGATGAGGTCCGGCGCCAGCTCCTCGATCTCGCGCTCCAGGAGCAGCAGGGACTGATCGGGTCCGTACCCCGAACGCCCCGCGTTGATCCCCTCGATCGCACCGCCCAGCTCGGCCCCGAGATCGTCCGCCAACCGGCGAACGAAGGTGTTCTCCACCGGCACGTTCTCGGCCATCACGAACGAGTCTCCCAGGACCAGCACGCGGCGGGCCCCATCCCTGCCCCCCTCGCCGTCTCCACGGAACCCGTCCTCACCGACCTCCACCAGGACCCGCGCGCGGTCCCCTTCCCCGAGGCGAGAGGGCTCCATGGGCTGGATGCGACGCGACCCCGGGATGGCGTCGTGGAGGAGTCCGGGATCGAGCTGATAGACCTGACCGAGGACTGGAAAGAAGCGCTCGACGGACAGCTCGATCCCCAGCAGCGTGAGCGCCACGGCGCTCATCGAGAGCAAGGCGCGACGCCAGATGACGCCCCCCTTCGCTGCGCTCTCGTCCACGCCCATCACGCCGGAAACAGCGCCTCGACCCGCTCCACCAGCTCGTCCTCGAGGACCGCATCGGCCGCCTCGAGGTTTGACTCGACCTGGTCGGTGGAGGTGGCCCCCGTGATCACGCTCGTGATCGCTTCATTCCGCAGGATCCACGCGAGCGCCAGCTGCCCGGGGGTCAGGCCTGCACCTCGGGCCAGCGCGCTGAACGCGCGCAGCCGCTCCTGGACGTCCCCCTCGAGCTTGTCGTCCAGCCACTTCGTCTCGGCGCCGCGGCTGCCCGGAGGGATGCCGTCGTCGTACTTGCCCGTGAGCAACCCGCCGGCGAGCGGGCTCCAGACCACGAGACCCATCCCGAGGCGCCTCGCCGCCGGGAGCACGGACGCTTCGATCCCGCGCTCGAGCAGGCTGTACTGCGGCTGCTCCACGAGCGGCGGATAGAAGCCCCGCCGATCACAGAGGTCGTGGGCGGCGTCGAGCAGCTCCGCGGGCCAGACGCTCGTCCCCCAGTAGTGCACCTTGCCCCGGTGCACGAGGTCGTCCATCGCGCGCACCGTCTCCTCGAGGGGCGTCTCTGGATCAGGACGGTGGCAGAAGTACAGGTCGAGGTAGTCCGTCCCGAGCCTCCCCAGGGAGGCCTCGCAGCTCTCGATGATGTGCTTGCGCGAGAGGCCGCGCTGGTTGGGGCCATCTCCCATCCGGCCGAAGACCTTGGAGGAGAGCACCAGTGAGGTTCGATCGAGCCCCTTGATGGCCGCGCCCGCCACCTCCTCCGCCGCACCCGCCGAGTAGACATCAGCCAGGTCGATGAAGTTCACGCCGCCCTCCACGGCGCGGCGCAGGATCCTGGCCGAGCCCTCGGACCCGACGCTACCGCCCAGGGTCAGCCAGCCGCCGATCGAGACGCTGCTGATCTTGAGGCCCGTTCGGCCCATCTTCCGGTAGTTCATCGCTCGCTCACCTGCCCACGAGACCGTACACGACGGGGCGCCATACGGGACGCTCTGTCGGCTAGGCTCAGGCCGCCGTGAGCGCCGACTCGATCGATCCTCTCCCCCGCAAGGCTGACCCCGAGACGCCCTCCATGGAGCGGATTCGCGCGGGGCACGAGGCCGTACGCCGCGCGAACCGCCAGGAGGTCGTCGAGGACTACGTGGAGGCCATCGACGACCTGATCGTGGACCGGGGCGAGGCGCGTGTTCGAGACCTGGCCGCGGGGTTCGGGATCAGCCACGTCGCGGTCTGCTCCGTCATGGAGCGCCTGCGCCGCGACGGGCTCGTCAGCTCCGGCCAACAGGAGGCCATCCAGCTGACCGACGAGGGACGGCGCATCGCCAGCCAGTCCCGCGCCCGACACGCGGCGGTGCTCGCCTTCCTCCTCGCCCTCGGGCTCCCCGAAGAGATCGCGGAGGCCGACGCGGAGGGGATGGAGCATCACGTGGGCCCCGAGTCCCTCGAGGCCTTCGACCGCTTTGTGGCCTCCCGGGGCGCGGAGCAGCAGCCCAGAGCGGGGGCCGCGAGCCCCGGGCCCCTCGCCGAAGACGCGGCGCCGCGCTTCGCGAGGGTCCGAGCGGCCCACGCGAGCGAGCTCACAGAGGACTACGTCGAGGCCATCGACGACATGATCCGCGAGCGGGGCGAGGCCCGCGTCGGGTGGCTGTCCGAGCGTTTCGGCGTGGCGCAGGTGACCGTGACCCGCGTGGTCGCGAGGCTCCGCCGGCTCGGCCATGTGACCAGCCCTCCCCGTCGACCGCTGGCCCTCTCCGAGGAGGGCCAGGCGCTCGCAGCGAGCTCCCGAGCGCGGCACCTGGTGGTGCTGCGGTTCCTGCTCTCCCTGGGCGTCCCGGACGAGGCAGCGGAGATCGACGCCGAGGGCGTCGAGCATCACGTGAGCGAGCGGACCCTGGCCCGCTTCGCCGAGCTGACCGACCCTCACGGTAGCTAGAGGGCCGACAGTCCCATTACGAGACAAGAGGGAGCCACAAGCCATCGGTTCTAATAGCAATGGTTACAAAGCGGCGACTAACCTCTGTGTCGGGCGCGCATGCGCGCGGCTCACCCATGGATTGGCCCAAGCTCCTCCCCGCCCTCGCGGCGCTGTCCCTTTCGTGCTCCGGGAGCCCCGAGGCCCCCGCGGAGGTGGGTCCGAACGTGGTCTGCACGACCGCGATGATCGGTGACCTCGCCCGCGAGATCGCCGGCCATGACGCGAGCGTGGAGGTCCTCTTCGGTACCGACATGGACCCGCACCTGTTCCGCCCGACGCGGGACGACGTGAAGCTGCTGATGGCGGCCGACCTCGTCCTCTACAACGGGCTGCACCTGGAGGGCTATCTCTCCGAGGCCCTCGAGCGTGTGGGAGAGTCCGGCGTGGAGGTCATTCCCGTCGCCGAGCAGGTCATGAGGGACAGCGAGCTGCTCACGAGCGGCGCCGCGCCCGACCCCCACGTCTGGATGGACGTCTCCGTCTGGTCGAGGGTGCCGGCGCTGATCGCGCAGGCCCTCGGGGAGCAGCGCCCCGCGGAGCGCCCCGCGTTCACGGCGCGCGCGGCTGCCATCGAGGCCCGGCTGAGCGCCGCGGACGAGACCTACCTGGCGTCCTTCGCCGCCCTGAGTCCGAACCGCCGGGTGCTCCTCACAGCCCACGACGCCTTCCGCTACTTCGGCCGCCGCTACGGCCTCGAGGTCCGCGGGATCCAGGGCGTCTCGACGACGAGCGAGGCGTCGCTCAGCACCATCGAAGAGCTGGTCGACCTCGTGGTTGAGCGGGGAATCCCCGCCGTCTTCTTCGAGTCCACCGTCTCCGAGCGGAACGTGAAGGCGCTGCTCGAGGGCGCCAGCGCCCGCGGCCACGACCTCCGCATCGGCGGCGTCCTGCACGCCGACGCGCCGGGCGCCGCGGTGACCTACGAGGCGATGCTCGAGTCCAACGTCTCGACCATCCTCAGCGCCCTGGGCGCCGGCCGCGCCGCAGCAGCGGGGGCGGACGTCCGATGATCCTCCGCAGCGGCGAAGCCCTGGCCCCCCTGGCCCTGCGCTCCATCTCCGTCGCCTACCGCGGCGTTCCCGCCCTTTGGGACGTCTCCTGGGAGGCCCGCGAAGGGGCCCTGACGGCGATCGTCGGCCCCAACGGCGCCGGGAAGTCCACGCTCCTGAACGCTGCCATCGGCGCGCTCCGCCCGCTGGCCGGTGAGTCGTTCTTCTGGGGGCAGTCCTTCGCCGACGCTCGCGCGCGGGTCGCCTACGTGCCGCAGCGCGAGTCCGTGGACTGGGACTTCCCGGTGACCGCGCTCGAGGTCGTCGAGATGGGCGGCGCCCGCAGGTTCGACTGGCTGCTTCCCGCGTGGGCGCGCCGCAGCGAGGCCCACCGCAGCCACCGGCAGGAGGCCCACAGCTGCCTGGAGGAGCTGGGACTCGGCGCGTTCGCCGACCGCCCGATCGGACAGCTCTCCGGCGGCCAACAGCAGCGGGTGTTCCTCGCCCGCGCCCTCGCCCAGCGGGCGGACCTGCTGCTGCTCGACGAGCCCTTCGCCGGCGTGGACGCCGAGACCGAGGACGCCTTGTTCCAGCGCCTGCGCCGGCTCTGCACCGCCGGGACCACCGTCGTCGCCGTGCACCACGACCTCGAGACCGCGCGTTCGCGCTTCGACGACGCCCTGCTCCTGGCCGGCTCGGTGGTCGCCACCGGGCCCGCCCGTGAGACGCTCTCCGAGGACAACGTCCGGCGAGCCTTCGCGCCCACCCGCCCGTCCGCACACCAGCTCGCCTGAGGCGAGGAGCGGTCCGGGGTGCTCGACGGTCCGCGCTGGTCCCTGACCTCGCCCGACAGCTTCTGCGTGACGAGCGAGGTCCCCATGACGAACTGGACCTCTGCAGCCAACGGGCCAGCGCCGAGCCCCGGAGACCCGGGCCTGATGGAGGCCTGGGGGCAGGTGCTGTCCTTCGGCGGCGGCTACAACACCAACGTCGTGCTGGTCGGCACGATCCTCCTCGGCCTCAGCGCTGGCGCCGTCGGCTCCTTCGCGATGCTCAAGGGCCGGGCCCTCGTGGCGGACGCCATCAGCCACGCGTCGCTCGTCGGCGTCGCCCTCGCCTTCCTGCTGCATGCTGTCCTGGGTCAAGAGGAGCGGAGCATGCCCCTGCTCATGCTGGGCGCAGCGCTCTCCGGCGCCTGCGCGGTCGTCTCCATCGAGTGGCTCGCGAGGCACACGCGGCTGAGTCCAGAGACGGCGGTCGCGACCGTCTCCAGCGCGTCCTTCGGCGCCGGGATCGTCGCGCTCTCCGCCACGCGGCGGGTGAGCGGCGCCGACCGCGCGGGTCTGGATGAGCTCATCTTCGGCTCGACCGCCTCCATGACCAGCGCGGACGCGGCCCTGATGGCAGTCCTCGCCACCTTGGCCCTGGGCGCGACGCTCGCGCTCTACAAGGTCCTCACGGCCGTGGCCTTCAACGAACGCTTCGCCCGCGCGCGGGGCCTGCCGGTGCGGCTCCTGGATGCGGTCCTGGCGGCCCTCGTGGGCGCCGTGGCCATGGCTGGGCTGCAGGCGGTGGGAATGCTCCTC
>CBFHHK010000016.1:0-26416 GCA_965655435.1 Planctomycetota bacterium
GCAGAAGAAGCTCGTCGAGCTGGCCGGCCGCGGGGCCGAGCGCGGCATGCGCGTCCGCTTCACGCCGGCGGTCGCCCGCTGGGTCGCCGGCCGCGGATTCCGCCCCGAGTGCGGTGCGCGCGAGCTCCGGCGCGTCATCCAAAGAGAGATCGAGCCGCGCCTCTCCGACGTGCTGCTCTCCGGCGATGGCCGCGACCGCGAGGTCGTCGTCCGCGCCCGCGGCGGCGAGCTGCGCTTCGACGCCGCTTGAACCGGGGCCGCGGGCCGGCCGCGCCGCCGTCGCTCCAGGTCATCCCGAGCCCCGCCGTGCTAGGGTGGTCGGCCATGAAGCTCCGCTCCCTCGCGCTGCTCGCCAGCGCCACGCTCCTGACCCTGTGCTCCTGCAGCACCTCGCGCTGGTCCCAGCCGGTCACCGACCCGGCCGCCCAGTACACGCTGGAGGGCGTCACCGTCCGCCCCCCCCAGGGTTCCAACTGGTTCCTCGTGGCGGAGGGCTCCGGCAGCGTGGTCTTCGCCCGCCGCTTCACCGACGAGGCGGTGTCGACCATCGCCTCAGCCTCCACAGGCTCGGCAGACGCCGCGTTCGGCGCCCCCGCGGGCTTCCTGCGCCACGTGGAGAGCGTCCTCTCGAAGGGCCGAGACCCCGAGCGCGCCACCGCCGCCACGTGCAGCGCGCGTCTCACCCGGCGCTTCGGGGATTACTGCGTGGAGTACATCGAGACCTTCCTCGACGAGGACTCCCCCGGCGCAGCGGGCCGGACCATGCGGGTCGAGAACCGCGGCTGCTGGGTCCTCCACCCCGAGGACACGGGCCGGTCCGTGGTGCTGCTCTACTCCACCCGCCGCCCCTCCTCCGAGCCCATGGGTGGCGGCGCCGCGGCCGAGCGGTTCTTCTCCAGCGTCCAGCTCACCCCGGACGCCTGAGGCGCCCCACGGAGAGGAGCCGCGGAGAGGGCGCCCCTCGCGGGGCCCCTGCTCGGTTTCTGCTGGGCCTCTGCACAGGCCGCTGCTCAGGCCTCAGCACAGGCCTCCCCGGCTGAGCCCCGCCGCGGCGATCTGCGAGCGGGCTCTTGAAGCCCCAGGGAGCGGGCCCTCGAGCCCTCCCGCCCACTCGCAGGAGAGGCCACCGAGGCGCCGCGGCAGAGCCTCTCGAACCGGAGCCGCAGAGCCGGTCATGGCAGCGCCGCAGGGCCTACCGAGGCGGCCGAGCAGCGCCTGTCGAGGCCGCGCAAGGCGCCCGCCTCCATCCCGCCCCAGCGCGGGTCAGCGGACCCGCTCCGCAGGAACGACGTTGGGAATGAAGCGCACGGCTTCCAGCTGCGAGCGCTGCAGGCTGTCGAGGCCGAGGATGCTGACCTCGCGCCCATCGATGGAGAGGTCCAGCACCGCCTCCTCCAGGGCGTACACCCCGGACTGATCGAAGAAGGGCACCTCGGTCAGGTCGATCTCGACCTTCCGAGCCTCGGCCGGAATGGCGGCGCGCAGGTCCCCGAACTCCGCGACGTTCCCGAAGAAGAGCGGGCCACGGACGTGCTTGACGTAGCGATTCCCCTCCATGCCATCGGCCTCGGCCGCGGCCTCGGCCTTGACCACCTCGAACCCACCCGCAGACCAGCGAGACATCGAGCGCATGAAGAGCAGCGCGGCGAGCACGAGCCCCACGGCGACCGCATAGACGAGCTGCCAGAAGACCGTGAGCAGGAGCACCGTGAGCAGGACGATGCGGTCAGGCCAGGGCATGACCCTGAGCTCGCGCAGTCCGCGGTAGTCCATGACCCCGATCCCGACCGTGATCAGGATGCCGCTCAGCACTGCCGTCGGGATCTTGGACGCGACCGGGCCGAGGGCCAGCAGGGTCAGGAAGAGGAGCGCGCCCGCGACCATGCCCGAGAGCCTCGTGCGGCCGCCGGCCTGGATGTTGACCACGGTCCGGATCGTGGCCCCCGCCCCGGGCAAGCCACCGAAGAGCGCCGCGATCCCATTGCCGATCCCCTGGCCGATGAGCTCCTTGTTGGGCTGATGCTTGGTCTTGGTGAGGTTGTCCGCGACCACGGAGGTCAACAGGGAGTCGATCCCGCCCAGCAGGCTGAGCAGGAAGGCGGTGAAGACGTAGGGCAACACCTCACCCACCGAGCCAAACGCGTCCAGACGCGGAGATGGCAACCCGCTGGTGATCGGCGTGATCGGGCGGTAGTCGAGGCCCAGAGCCAACGCGGCGCCCGTGACCCCGACAAGGGCGACCAGCGCGGAGGGGATCGCCGTTGTGATGCGCTTGAATCCGTAGATGATGAGGATGGTCACGAGGGCCAGGCCAAGCTCGAGGAAGTTCACCCCGTCGATGGCGTGGGGCAGGCTACGCAGGGTCCCGATCACCCCCTTCGCCTCGTTGCGCGCCATGACCTGGGCTTCGAGCTCGATGTTCTCGGCGTCGATGCCCTGGGCATGGAGGTTGAAGTTCGAGAGGTCCTCGAGCTCCAAGGGGTCGTCCATGCTCGCAGCCTCGAGGGCCTTGTGCAGCAGCGACTCCTCGGCGTGGACCAGCTGCGCCCCTACGGCGTCCACATCGTCCTCCGCGATATACCCCACCGCGGGCAGGACCTGAGTGATGAGGATGATCACGCCGATCCCCGTCATGAAGCCGGACACCACCGTGCGCGGAATGAACCGGATCACGCTCCCGGCCTTTATCAACCCGAGCCCGACCTGAAAGGCCCCCGCGAGGAAGAACACGAAGAGGATCAGCGGCAAGGCGTGGTCCGCGTCCCCGCCGTTGGCGGTCACCACCGTCGTGACGATCGCCGCCGAGAGGACGGTCATCGGAGCGGTCGGCCCGCTGATCTGCGTCGCGGTGCCGCCGAGCAGCGCCGCAAAGAAGCCGATGAACGCCGCGCCATAGAGGCCAGCGGAAGCCCCAAGGCCGCTCTGCTCGCCAAAGGCCAGCGCGAGGGGGAGGGCCACGACGCCAGCGGTGAGACCGCCGAAGAGATCGCCGCGGAGGTTGGAGAAGAAACGGGGCTGATCGGACATGGGAGTTCGCTGGAAGGGGTACGGCTCGGAGCGTGGCGACGACCCGAGATCGGATCGCGGAGTTCCCAGGACCGAGCGGGAGCCGCATCACGGCCCCGTCCAGACGAGAGCGGCCGCCTCAATCGAGCCTCGCCACGTTCGCCACGCGATCTCCGCCCGCAGTGGGGCTCGAGTCGCGACTGGGCGTGCTGGCAACGGCTAGCTGACGCGGCGGGGGCCGCCGGCCGTTAACACCGCATTGGTGGGAGGAATCGCCCCGGCGCCCGCGGGATCCGGACCCCTGGACGGCGCCGCGCGGTGGGACCGACCGGAGGGTCGATCTTGCCCAGACACACACGCCGGCGAGCCCGCTCGTGGTCGCTCCGCACGACCGTCAGCTCCTCCGTGGAGACCTCCTCGACGCGCTCAGACTCCTCCTCAAAGGAGCCAAAGCCGCCCGAACCGAACCCCGGCCCAGACGCTGGCCCCGCCAGGAAGGCGAAGATCGCCAGCAGGAGGACGGTCAGGGGGGTGCACGAGCGGGGCCGCATCGGCGTATGGTAGTCGCCCGCGAGTGGCCCAGGCAAATCCCTCCTCGCGAACGGATCCGGGGGCGCGTCGCGCTGCCAAGGGCGCTCCGACGCCGACGCAAGCATGACCACAGACCCCAAGCTACCCCTGGAGATCGCCCGCAGACGGACGTTTGCGATCATCTCCCACCCCGACGCGGGTAAGACGACCCTCACCGAGAAGCTCCTCCTCTACTCAGGGGTCGTGCAGAGCGCCGGGCTCGTCAAGAACCGCAAGGGCAAGCTCGCCACCTCCGACTGGATGGGCATGGAGCAGGCGCGGGGGATCTCCATCACCTCCTCCGCGATGCAGTTCCAGTACCGCGGGCACGTGATCAACGTCCTCGATACGCCGGGGCACGAGGACTTCAGCGAGGACACGTTCCGAACCCTCACCGCTGCGGACTCCGCGATCATGGTCCTGGACGCCAGCAAGGGCGTCGAGGCGCAGACCCGGAAGCTCTTCGAGGTCTGCCGCCTGCGCGGGATCCCGATCTTGACCTTCGTGAACAAGCTCGACCTCCCCGGCCGGGACCCCCTCGACCTCATGGCCGAGGTGGAGGAGGCGCTCGGGATCGAGAGCTCCGCAATGAACTGGCCCGTCGGCTCAGGGCGTGACTTCCGCGGGGTCGTCGACCGGCGAACCCGGGAGCTGATGCTCTTCGAGAAGACCGCGGCTGGCGGCAGCCTGAAGTCCGACGTCGAGCGGATCCCCCTCGACTCCCCCATCGCCGAGGAGCGGCTCGGGGCCGAGGAGGTCGCGCGGGTCCGCGAGGAGCTCGAGCTGCTCGAGGTCGCAGGCAACGAGATGGAGGTCGAGCGCTTCTTACAGGGTGAGGTCACCCCCACCTTCTTCGGCTCTGCCCTGACTAACTTCGGCCTCGAGCCGTTCTTCGACGCCTTCGTCGAGCTCGCCCCCGCCCCGTCGGGCCGGATGGTGGACGAGGACGACGGCGGCGAGGTGATGCGTGAGGCCAGCGAGCCCTTCAGCGCCTTCATCTTCAAGATCCAGGCCAACATGGACCCCCGCCACCGCGACTGCGTGTCGTTCATGCGGATCTGCTCGGGCCGCTACACCCCCGACCTCCAGGTCAACCACCGACGGCTCGGCAAGAAGGTCCGCCTGGCCCGGCCGCAGAGCATCGTCGCCAAGGAGCGGCACTCCATCGACGAGGCCTTCGCAGGCGACGTCGTCGGGCTCGTGGGCAAGGGCCTCTACCAGATCGGCGACACCCTCGCGGACGCGGTCGGGTTCGCCCACAAGCCCCTCCCCCAGTTCCAGCCGGAGCTCTTCGCGCGCATCGCACCGCTCACCACGTCGGACCGTAAGAAGTTCGACAAGGGCATGAAGAACCTCATCACCGAGGGCGCCGTGCAGCAGATGTGGCCCGACGTGGGACCCAAGGAGCCGCTGATCGGCGCGGTCGGAGCCCTGCAGTTCGAGTCGCTCCAGTACCGCCTCAAGGACGAGTACGCCGTCGAGACCCGCCTCACCCAGCTCCCCTACGCGTCGAGCGCGTGGCTCGCGGGCGACGAGGACTCGTTCAAGGCGCCGACCAACTCACTGCTGGCGCGGGACGACCGAGGTCGGCGGGTCATCCTTTTCGTGAGCGACCTCGACAAGCGGATCGCCATGCAGCAGAACCCCGACCACGAGCTGCTCAACTTCGCCTGAGCGAGAGGGCCGGGAGCGACGGTCCGGCAGGGCCGGCTCCTCGGTGCCAGCCTCGCGAATGAAAACGGCGGGGCCCACCTGCTGGGACTCACTCGGCGGAACTCACTCTGCCCAACTCACTCTGCGGGGCGCTCCCCGCGGAGCTCTCCCCGCGGAACGTACTTGGCCGAACCGACACGGCAATCCAGAGCCGGTCGAGACACCCGCGGCTCTCCGTCGGGCGCGGACGTGGGCACCAGGTTTCGAGCGAGGACTCGGCCCCACACGCACGGGCCGCGGAGACAAGCTCACGCGGGGGACCCCAGCGGGCTCGATCAGGCGTCCTCGCCGTCGTCCTCGTCCCAGTAGCCGAGCTGGTCCACCGGGACCAGGACGCTGGTGACGACGTTGGCAGAGTGAGCCGTCACCCGCTTGAGGTAACGGTAGGCGAGCGCTCCCGTGGCGGCCGCGCCGCCGGGGCCGTCGCTGGCGATGATGGCCGCGATCTGCTCATCGCAGCGTCGGCACACCGCGTCCGCGTCCTGGCCGAAGGCACGCGCGGAGACCTCGTCCTCGGTGTCGTAGATGTTGCGGGCCTTGGCGAGCATTCTGGAGATGCGGTCCCGCAGCTCGATCAGGTCCTCACGGAACTCCGGGGGCACATCGCCGCCGAGCGCGCCCAGATCGAAGAGGTTCTTGGCGTAGTCGCCGATCCGCTCCGCGTCTCTCACGATGCTCATCATCGCGAGGTGGCCGCCCACCCCCTCGACGCCGAACGCCGTCAGGTGGGTCAGGATCCGGCGGCGGATCCGCCGCTCATTGCTGTTGATCCGCTTGTCGGTCCCCCAGATGTCACCCCGGACCGACTCCACGTCCGTCCCCCCGAGCAGCGCGCCCGTGGCGAGGTCGAAGATGTGCCGGCCATCCTCGAGCATCTGGCCGAAGTAGCGCATGATCTCGTCGGCGCTATCGGTGCTCTCCTGGAGTCGCTTGAGCCAGTGAAACATGGGGGGTCTCCGAAGAGGGGGTTCGGTGTCTGGGACTGAACGCGGCCGGCGATCAGAAGAGGAGGATCCCGATCAGCGGGATGAAGATGAAGGTCACGACCACGTAGCCGACGACGTAGAGCTTGCTGTGCACCGCCGCGATGGCGAGGCCCCGGGCCATGTTGATGGGGATCCGGCGAACCGCCGCAAATGGCAGGACCAGGGAGACCGAGAGCGTGTTGAAGATCATGTGCACCAGGGCGATCTTCAGACCCTCGAGGTCCGTGGCGAGGGAGGCCATGAAGGCCGTGATGGTGGTGCCGATGTTGGCCCCGAGCATCAGCGGGAAGGCGTTCTCGAGGGAGAGCACTCCGGAGGAGCAGAGCGGCACGAGCAGCGATGTCGTGATGCTGGAGGACTGCACCGAGACCGTGATCAGCGCACCCGCGGCCACGGCCAGCAGGCCGGACTTGCGGACCGCTGCGTTGAGCGCCTGCTCGGCGCGCCCCGCCATGACCTTGCGCATCACGCGCGTGATCGTGGTCAAGGAGACGAGGATCAGCCCCAGCCCGGAGACGAGGAGCAGGACCGACAACAAGGTCCCGCCCGCGCCGAAGGACTCGAAGGCGTCCTTGACGACGCCAGCCCCGGCCTTGACGGCCCCCTTGATGGGGCTGTCCAACTTCCCGCCGGCCTCCCCCACGGGGAGCTTGTCCGCGATGAACGAGGCGGTCTTCGCGAGGAAGCCCGTGGCCATCTCGATCGGCAGGAAGATCGCCACCGCGAGGAGGTTGAAGAAGTCATGCGCGGTGGCCGCCGCGAACGCGCGCCGGAACTCCGTGCGGCGCGCGACGCTGCCGAGGGAGACCAGCGTGTTGGTGATGGTCGTCCCCACGTTCGCGCCGAGGATCATCGGAACGGCGGCCTCCAGGGTGACCGTCCCCGACCCCACAAGGGCCACGATGGTGGAGGTCGTCACCGAGGACGACTGCACGAGCACCGTGGCCAGGATGCCGGCGGCCAGCCCCGCAAAGGGGTTCGACACGCCGTCGAAGAGCCCCTCTGCTGCGCCCGCGCCCGCGAGCTTGATTCCGCTCTCGAGCAGCTTGATCGCCACGAGGAACAGATAGAGCAGGCCCACGAGGAGCCCAACGCGGAGGGCGATGGCGGACACCCCGCTCGGGGAGGGCTGCTGGGTCGCTTGGGATGTGCTCACTGGAATCAGGGTGCAGGGGCGAGACGTTAGACCAAAATTGGCCCGCGGACGCCTCGGAATATCCGCACCTCGTGGAGATACGTGCCGAGGAATCCCACGCAACCTTGCACCAGGACGACCAACAACGAGCACCACCACGGTCGCCGGGGGCATCCGGGGGCCCGGGTCCTCCCACCAGCCTCTCGCTGGGTCTCTCGCTGGGTCTCTCGCCGGGGTTCTCGCTGGGGTTCTCGCTGGGCCTCTCTGGGGGTCACCTGCTGAGCCCGCCGCCAGGCCCTCCACCTGGTCCATCGCCCGGTCCGCCAGGGAGATTGCTCGCCTCCAGATCTCGGTGACCCCGCGCAAGGAGGGGTAGCATCGAGGCCATGCGTGCCCTCCTCAGTCTCTCGCTCTGCGCCACCCTCTGCCCCCTCGCCCTCGGCGCTCCCGCCGCCGCGGATGTCCCCGCAGCCGCCGCCGGCAACGATGATCCCGAGGAGGTCCGCGAAGGAGCCCCCACGCGGATCGACGCCGCTCGGTTCATCACGTCTCGACGCAGCCCGATCAAGCTCCCGCTCCCGGAGGAGACCGACTCGTTCTTCTTCGTGGTGTACGGCGACCGGACGGGCGGCCCAGACGAGGGGGTCGAGATCCTCCGCGCAGCGGTGGACGAGACCAACCTGCTCGGCCCGGACCTCGTGATGACCGTCGGGGACCTGATCCAGGGCTACAACACCGCCGAGCCCTGGATGACTCAGATGCGAGAGTTCAGGGACGCGATGTCGGGGCTGCGGGCGCCGTGGTTCCCCGTCGCAGGCAACCACGACATCTACTTCCGCGGACCCGCCGGCGAGCCGCGGCCAGCCGAGGAGCACGAGGGGCGGTACGAGATGCACTTCGGACCGCTCTGGTACGCGTTCAAGCACAAGAGCGCCTGGTTCATCGTCCTCTACACGGACGAAGCGAACCCCGAGACCGGGGAGCGGAACTTCAACAAGGCCGAGTGCCAGACCATGAGCCCCGAACAGCTCGCCTGGCTCGACGAGACGCTGGAGGTCACCGCCGAGGCCGAGCACGTCTTCGTCTTCTGCCACCACCCCCGCTGGATCGGCGGCAAGTACGGCAAGGACTGGGACAAGGTCCACCGGCGCCTCGTCGCCGCCGGCAACGTGAAGGGCGTCTTCGGCGGGCACATCCACAAGATGCGGTACGACCCGCGGGACGGGATCGAGTACTTCGCCCTCGCGACCGTCGGGGGTAACCAGGCCGGTTCGGTCCCCGAGGCGGGATACCTGCACTGCTACGACCTGGTCACCGTGCGCCCGGACCGCATCGAGCGGGCGACCCTCCCGGTTGGCGCCGCGATGGACCCGCGTGAGATCACCGGCGAGGTGAGCGCCGAGGCGCCGCGCCTCACCAGGGTGGTCCCCATGGTCAGCGGGCCGGTGGAGATCCGGCCAGACGGGAGCGTGAGCACGGAGGTCGAGGTGACCCTTCAAAACCCCGTGGCGCGCCCGGTGGAAATGGAGCTACGTCTCAGCTCGGGCGACCCGCGCTGGCGCTTCACCCCGGACCACGCCCACGGCCGCCTGACGGCCCGCGGGGCGAGCACCGTGAAGTTCCGGCTGGAGCACGCGCCCGGGGCGATCGACGCGGCCTTCCAGGCCCCCTCCCTCTCCGTCGGCTTCGACTATCTGACGGACACGGCGCGCTTCGCCATCCCGGTCCGCGACCACCCCCTGTCCCTCGACGTGTCGTCGCTCCCGCCTGTCCCCCGCCCGGCCTCCGAGAGCTTCCTGCAGCTCAGCGGAGCGGCTCACGCCGCGGTGAGCGCCGCCGCGGTGCCGCTGCCCGACGGCCCCTTCACCGTCGAGGCCTGGGTCCGAGCGAGGGCCTTCGCGGCGCGACAGGGGCTCGTATGCCGCACCGAGAATTCGGAGTACGGCCTGTTCGCCAACGGCGGCCGCCTGAGCTTCTCGGTGCACCTCGACGGGGCCTACGCCAAGGCGGAGGCGCCGGAACAGACGCGGATGACCCCGGAGACGTGGCACCACGTGGCCGGCGTCTTCGACGGGGAAGAGGTCCGGGTCTACCTGGACGGTGTCGCCGTCGGGCGCGTCCCGGCCAGGGGCTCCCGGACGGCCAACGAGCTGCCCCTCATCGTCGGCGGCGACGTCCTCAGGGATGGCGCCGCCACCTCGACCCTGAACGGGGACATCGATGAGGTCCGCCTCTCCCGGGGCGCTCGATACGCCGCCGACGGGTTCAAGCCGGTGCGGCGCCATGTCCCGGACGAGCAGACGGTCCTCTTGCTCTCGATGGACGGCGCCCTCGGGCCCTGCCTCCGGGGGCCGAGGACCGCCGGGGCGACGATGAAGGCGGGCGCGAAGCTGATCCAGGACTGAGTGCACCTTCAGGGTGCGGCGTGGCGCGGGCCTGGCCCTTATGCTCTCTGGCGTCATGCCCCGATCCTCAGCGCTTCCCTCGTCCGCCCTGCTCCTCGTCGCCTCCATCGCCTCGGCGACGTTGTTCGGAGCCGCCGCGCCTGCTGCCCTCGCAGCGCCCGGGGCCCCCGCCGCGCGTCGTGCCCTCTCCGCACCGGACAACCCCGCCGCCAAGGTCGCTGGCCCACTCGCCGAGGAAGGCGCCGCGCTCCACGGCGCGGCTGGTGAGGTCTCCTTCGCCCGGCTCGACGACGTGCTCATCTGGCGGGACGGGCGAAGCCCCAACGGCAAGCAGGCCCTCGGGCAGCTCCTCGAGCTCCGGGTCCTGGCCGCCATGGCGAGGGCCGCCGAGCTGGAGATCTCGGACGATGCCCTCCGCGCCCGCTTCGATGAGCTCGACGCCATGGCGCGGCAGGACGGCGCCGAGGACGGCCTGGCCGCAGACATCGCGGCCCGGGGCATCGCGCCCGAGGAGTTCCGCGAGTACCTCCGCCTGGCCATGATCCACGAGGCGCTCACGCGCCAGGCCCTCGGCCTCGCCGACGACGCGCCCCTGACCGCGGCCCAGCAGCAGCTGTGGCTCGAGTCTGCGCTCCGCGAGCGCGGCGTCAGCGAGCAGGCCCACCCCTGGGCAGAGGGGATCGTCTGCGTCTCCGGGGATGTGACCATCACCCGCGCGGAGTTCGGCTCCCACCTCCGCAACCAGATCGATGCCAAGGATCAGCGCAACGCCCTCTACCTGATCCTCCTCGAGCGTGCTGTCCGCTCGCGCATGCCCGAGGTCACCGCCGAGGGTCTGGAGTCCGCCCTCGACCGAGAGATCGAGCGGCGCGCCGCGGAGGCCCTGGCAGATCCAAAGTACCAGGGCGCCTCCTACGAGCAGCTCCTCGATGCGCGCGGCCTCTCCATCGAGGCCGTCCGGCGCGACCCGGCGATCCGCGCCGCCGCCCTGGCCCATGAGGCCATCGACCGCGCCCATGACGACGAGAGCCTGAAGGCTGTGTACGCAGCAGAACGGGCCTACTTCGACGGCCTCTTCGGCGAATCGGTCGAGGTCCGCGTCTGCTTCCGCAACGCTTCCCCCCGCGAGGACGACCCCCTGCGCCCCTCCTTCACCAAGGTCGAGGCCGAGATGGCCGAGATGCTCGCGGCGATCGAGGCTCCCGCCGACTTCGCCCGGGTCATCGAGATCCACAGCGAGGACCGCACCACGCGGGATGAGGGCGGCCTCGTGGGCCGCTTCACCCGCGGGACGCCCGGCGTCCCCGAACCCCTGCGCGAGGCGACCTTCGCGGAGCTCGACCGCACGGGCGGGAAGCTCCCTCCCGGCGGCGCCCTGATCGGCCCGATCCGGCTCGAGAACGGTGTGCTCTTGGCCAGGCTCTCCGCCCGGCTGCCCTCCCCCACCTGGGAGACCATGAGCCAGCACGTCCACCGCGAGCTGCGGCGGCGCTTCCTGGAGGAGTCGCTCTCACGCGACTCTGTCATCACCTACCTCGACTCCAAGTGAGAGTCCCCCCCATGTTGATCGGTGCACCCAAATGTTGATCGGAGAAGTCGTCGGGAGCGTGGTCTCGACCCGCAAGGACGAGCAGCTCGAGAGCTTCAAGCTGCTCGTGGTCCAGGTCCGTGACCACTCGAATCAGCCCAAGGACCAGTACGTGATCGCCGTGGACTCGGTCGGCGCGGGCACCGGGGACCTGGTGCTCTACGCCACCGGCTCCTCCGCGCGGCAGACGACCACCACCAAGGACAAGCCCTGCGACGCTGTCGTCATGGCGATCGTCGACTCCTGGGACGTGGGCGGCGAGAACGTCTACGAGAAGTGGAGTAGCTGAGCGCACCATGTACCTCGGCAGAGTCACAGGGCGCCTGGTCGCCACCGTCCGCTACGAAGGGATGGACGACGTGAAGCTCCAGCTCCTCGAGCCACTCGATGAGGCGGGCAAGCCCACTGGCGAGCAGCTCGTGGCGGCCTGCGCCCTCTCCGTGGGCCCGGGCGATCTCGTCCACTACATCGACGGGCGAGAGGCGGCCCTCGCCCTCCCGAACGAGACGTTCGTCCCCGTGGACGTGGCGATCACCGGGTTCGTGGAGCAGGCCCACGTGAACGGCGCCGACCTCCCCCTGGACCTCGCCCGCGAAGGGGCCCCCCAAGCGGAGGGCCAGCGATGATCCTCGCCGACGTGATCGGAACCGTGGTCTCACCCTCGGTCCAGGTCCCCGCCCTCGACGGGCGCAAGCTCCTCGTTGTCCGCCCCGTGCAGCCCGAGGGCGCGCCGGTCGGTCCCAAGCCCCGCATCGCCATCGACACCATCGGCGCCGGCGTCGGAGACCGAGTGCTCGTCATCGACGAGGGCAACGCCGGCCGCCAGATCCTCTCGGCTCCGAACGCGCCGGTGAAGACCCTGATCATCGGGTTCGTCGACGAGGTCGAGCTCGGGGGCGAGCGGGTCTACGACCACGGAGCCGAGCGATGAGCGTCCAGACCTGGAGCGAAGAGGAGTCGCGGCTTCGCACGGCGATCTGCCGCGTCGGCAAGCTCTCCTACGACCGCAGCTACATCGTGGGCGCCGACGGCAACATCAGCGCCCGCATGAACGACGGGACGATCCTGATCACTCCGACCGGCGCCATGAAGGGCTTCCTGGAGCCCGTCCACATCGCCCATGTGGACATGACGGGCCGCGCGCTCGACGACGGGCCGAAGCCCTCGAGCGAGGTGGGCATTCACCTGGTCAGCTATCAGGAGCGGCCGGACTGCAAGGCCATCTGCCACGCGCACCCCCCCCACGCGGTCGCGCTGACCATCGCCGGCGTGGATCTGCAAATGCCGATCATCCCGGAGATCATCGTCACCATCGGCGGCATCCCCACGGCGCCCTTCGGCACACCGGGGACGCCAGAGCTCCCCGAGACCATCCGCGAGCTCGTCCGCTGCTCCGACGTGATGATGATGCAGAACCATGGGTCGGTGACGCTCGGCACCAACCTGATGGACGCCTACAAGAAGCTCGACATGCTCGAGCACACCGCCAAGATCCTCTGGCTCGCCCACGTGGCCAAGGGCGGCCTCGACCCGCTGGCGCCGGATCTGGTGGAGAAGATGCTCGCGACTCGCTCGCAGCTCGGGATCACGACGCGCAACACCCTCGAGAACCAGTGCGGCCTCGACGGGAGCCGCTAGTCCAGGCCACTGGCGGGGCCTGCGCCCGGAGCGCGGACAGCGAGGCCGGATGAACGAAAGCGCCCGCGCTCCTCTCGGAGCGCGGGCGCTTTCGTTCAAGGCCCCGAGGGGCCAGGGATCAGTAGAGGGTGACCTCGGCCCACTTGGAGCGCGCCACGCCGCCCGCTGCCGCGGCATCGCGGACGAGCCACTGCATCCAGAGCTGGGTCCCGACCAGCGCCGGATCGGCCGGAATCGCGGCGTTCCAGGTGCCGAAGCCCTGGCCGCTACCGACGCCAGAGAGCTGGGTTCGGAAGGCGACGCGGCTCGGGGAGCGATTGATGACCCCCCCGATGGAGCCGCCGCCGCCGGCCCCGGGGGCCTGATCGCGGAGCGCGAGGATGGCGGGAGCTCCGCCGAGGGCCTCGGTCACCGCGACGCGGAACTGGCCGTTGCCGACCTTGGGCGGCGAGAAGGCGAGCATCTGAGGCTCGTTGCCCCCCGACCCGGCGCGGCCGTTGCCCACGAGAGTGGCCGCAGGGCCCATCTCACTCCTGAGCAGCGGTCTGTCGAACGGAGGGAGTTCGGCCGCGACGCGGGGGTCGGTCAGCCCGCCTCGAATGAAGGCCTCGATGGTCGAGGCCGTTCCCGGCGAGAAGAACACGTTCTGGACGAGCGGGTCCTTGTTGTCGGGGAAGGGGCCAGCTCCCTGGTTGTAGATGAACACCGCCAGGAAGAGGTTCGCCCAGTTGGGGTCACCGTTGTGGAAGAAGCGCGTGCGCAGGTCCGCGTTGCGGAGTGAGGGCACCTTGAACCGGCCACGGTCAGAGAAGTTGCCCGTGACGCCCTGGCGCCCGTTGTCCTCCGCAATGGCGCGCATCCCGATGTTCCGGTAGGAGCCATCCGAGAAGAGCGGCGGTGTGTGGCACTGGGAGCAGCGCAGCCCGCCCGACATGAACAGGTTCATGCCGCTCCGCTCCTGGGAGTTGAGGGCGCCGGTGAAGCCGTTCTGATAGAGGTCCCAGGGCGTCTGGTCGGGGTGCAGCGTCCGCTGGTACGTGGCGAGCGCGAAGCCGATCCGCTCGGCAGTGATGGCCGGGTCCCCGAAGGCGTTCTCGAACAGCTCCGGATACGACGGGTCGACCGCCAGCGCCGCGACGAGGTCGGGGTTCAGGTTGGCCGCCAGCGCGAGGGGCTTGACCTGCTCAAGCTTGTCCCTGACGTCCGCCCATGTGCGCCCCTCGTCGGCCATCTCCACGAAGGAGAGAATGGGTCCAACGGCCTGGGACTCGAGCGCGCCGCCGCTCTGGATGCTGACCTGTCCCGTTTCGGGGTTGATGAAGGTGGAGCCCGCGCGGCCGTCCCAGAAGAGCTCGTCAAAGAACGCGGCCCCGATAGGTGACGGCGACCGGCGCCCGGTGACCTGAGGCGAGAAGCCGAAGGTGGCGTCGGGCTTGAGGTTGCCGCCGGCGTCCGCCAGCCGAACCCCGCCCGAGGCAAAGCGGTCGTCCGAATCTCCGTACACCCCGTTCAGGCCCGGGTGCCGGCTTCCCATATCAACGCGGGGGTCCGAACCACCCGCGCTCGGAATGTGACAGGTGCCGCAAGCGACCGTGTTATCCGACGACAGCTGCTCGTCCCAGAAGAGCGACTTGCCGAGGACCCTCTTCGCCTCGGTGATCGGGTTCTCCGGCGGAAACGGCGGAGGGCCGAGCGACTGGGCCGCGGCGAGAGCGGGGAGAGCGAGGAAGAGCGAAGCGGCGATGGGGAAGCGCATGAAGGGAATGTTACCCCGCGAGGACATGGGGCCCCAGGCCTGGACCATGGGGCTTCCCCTCGATCTGTGCTCCAAACCGGGACACACACGCGACAAGATGACGCGAAGTCGAAATGGAGCTGCGGCGCTGAGTCGCTCAGCGGCGGCGAGCCTGGGGTCCACCGCGTCGAGATCCACCGCGCGGGGATCCGCCGCGTCGGGACCCGCCGCCCTGGAGAGGTCCGCCGCTGGAGCTTCCGCCGCTGGCGGCCGCTTTGCCCCGGTCCACTGCGCCGCCCCTGCCCTCTGCGGCGAGGCGCAGGGAGATCAGCGCCTGCTCGACGGTCTCGTCCTCGACGCCGCGGCGCTCCACGGGACGTACCAGCGTCCCGAAGAGCAGCACGCCTCCGCTGCGCAGGAACCACTCGCGGCAGCTGAGCTCTCCGGCGTCGTAGTCCACCTCGAAGCCGACGAAGTCCCCGAGGCGCACGTCCCGCACGGGGGCGCCCGCCTCGAGGTGATCGGCAGCGACCTCATCGAGGTCATCGTCGTTCACCTCACCGTCCTTCTTCCGGTGCCCCTGCATCTGCAGGCAGCCACCGTCCTCGGAGGTGTACATGACCGCCCCTTCCTCGGACGCCATGTCCCAGCCCTCGGGGCCTTGCATGCCCCAGCCGTCACCTTCAAAGCGCTGCGCCATGGGAGAAGGGTACCCGGATCAGCGCCGGCGCGCCTTGGGGAGGAGCTTCACCATGGCGGACCCCATGGCGTCCCCCACCAGCAGGTAGCTCTCGGAGTTCCCGTACCAGTGGTGGCCGTGGCCCGTGTTGGGTGAGTCCTCGGCGGCACGCAGGAAGTCCTTCGTCTCCACGAAGGCAGTGGGCCCGCGGCGACGGGCCGCCTTCGCGCCGGCCTCCTGCCCGCGGTGCAGCGCCGGGTTGTTCATGTTCCCGGTCTGCCCCACGACAACGGGCAGCCTCTTCGACTCCAGGCGCTTCCGGACGTCCTCGATCAGGTGCTCCAGGTTGTCCGCGTAGCTCCGCGTCGCCTCGCCATCGCATCCGTCGTTCCACCCCTGGAACCAGACGAAGCCCTCGAGCTCCGGCTCCAGGTCCTTCCACTGCGGGAACGCGGCCCCCACGTCCGCGAGGGCCGCGTCCAGCTCCTCAAACATGCGCTCGTAGTACGGGCCGACCTCGCCGCCCGCCGACGGCGGACGGAAGTCCACATGGAGGCTCTTGCCCCCCCAGCAGGCCTTGACGAGGAGCACCGGGTCGTCGAAGTGATCCCCGAGCACCTCGCCGAAGGCGAGCTCCGGCCCGAAGTGGTGGCGCCCGGGATAGACGGCGTATCCGATCGAGAGCGGCCCCTTCTTCTCCTCGTTGGCGGAGCGGTACCACACGCCGACGTCCTCGCGCTCGCGCCAGCTCCCGTCCTCGTCGCGGACCCAGCCCCAGCGATTCTTGAACTCGGGCTCCTCCAGGAGCTTCGCGAGGGTGCCGCGGCCGCCGTTGTAGTGCACCTCGTGATCGAGGTCGACCGTGGCCTGCCCCTCCATATTTGACTGCCCAGCCAGCAGGAAGACGCGGAGCTTTCCCTTCTCCAGCACAGGAGCCGGAGCGACGGCGAGATCGGTGGAGGGCCGCCCGTGGAGGGAGAGGAGCAGCGGCGATCCGAGGAGGAGAGCGAGGGCGGCGAGCTTCGAGATCATGGCCCCACCATAGGCCGGAGCACGCCTCGCCGCTCGCAGCAAGCCCTCGGCTCGCTACTTGCCGCCGCGGCGACCGCCGCCCATGGCGTTGAACTGCTCGACCTGCTGCTGGTTGAGCACGCCCTGCAGCTCGGTCTGATACGTCGCGGCCTCGTTGCCCTTCAGCTCGCCCGCCGCCGCGCGGTCGCCCGACTCCCACAGCCGCATCATCTCCGCGACCCGCTCATTGCGGGCCTCCATCACGCCCCGGAGCCCTTCCGTCTGGGTGTTCGTGAGGCCGAGCTGCTGCTGGTACTCCGGCATCTGCGCGTCGAGCTTCGTCATGGCCGCGGCTTCCTTGGCCTCGGCCCTGGCCGTCCGTTCGGTGGCGCGGACCTCCTCGAGCGCGGCGGTGACGCTCTGCTTCATCTCAGCCTCGCCCAAGGCAAGGCCACCAGGCTTCCCCGCTGCCCCCCCGAGCTCTGCGAGCAGGTCGGCCCGGAGCGTATCGAGGTCCGACTGCTCCACGAGGTCACCCGCAGGGAGCCGGGCGGGCCCCGCGGGCCGGTTCGCCATCATCTCCAGGCGCCCTGACATCTCCGCCAGCTCCCCGCGCAGCGCCGTGACCTCCGCACGGACCTCAGCGAGCCCTGCGTCGTTGTTCACGATGGGGTCGACGCGTTCCGGCCCCGGGCCAGCGTTGAGGTTGATGAGCAGGGCGAGCGCGCTGACCGTGACGGCAGCAGCGGAGAGGAGGAGGGGGAGCTTCATGGTGTGTTGAACGGAACCGAGGGACCGGGTTGAGGAGTGTAGGTCGGGGCGATGAGTTGAGGGCGAGGTCGAATGGCGGACTGGCTGAGGACCGGGCCAGGTGGATCTGTACGGGGCTGGACTGGACTGGGCTGCGTTGGGCTGCGTTGGGACATCACCGGGATCGGCCCGCCGCGGGCTGAATCACCACGCTGTGGATCTTCAGCCCCGAGCCGAGGCCGCGACCGAGGCACCACCAGTCCTCGATGATGCTCCCGGAACGGTGGCCCGTGGGTCCACCGCCCGCGGCGGTCGACAGGCCCTCACCCATCGAACTGGTTTCCTTCGCCAGCGTGAGCGGCATGAAGTCATCGCCTACCAGGTCGAGCTCAAAGGAGGTCCCGCCAGGCAAGACACGTGAGGTGAAGCTCACCTTGCCCGCGTGCCTGCGATCCGCGTGGGCCAGGGTCAGCCCAACCGTCAGCCTCGTGGGGCGCGCAACCCAGCCGGTGACGAGGATCCTCGAGTCGTCCGCGAGGAGCACCGGCGCGCTGTCTCCGCCCGCAGAGACCGGCCCGGCGGCGATCAGCGCTCCCTCGGTCTTCCCCCACCTGGTCTTCCTTCCCTCGGTCTTCCTTCCCTCGGTCTTCCCTCCCTCGGATTCACCCGGCAACCCCTGGGGGTCTCCTGGCGTCGCCTCCCCCTTCTTCCACCGGCCGGCCTTCTTCCACAGCGCGACCGCCTCAAGGCCCCCGTCCGCCGCGAGAAAACGCTCCAGCGCCTCCGTCTCGGTCAGCTCCCCCCGATCCACGGCCCGGGCGAGGTCCGCCTTGAGCGCCTTGAAGTCCGTCACGAACCGGCCCTGGGTCGGATCGCTCCTGAGACTCGCGCTCCAGCTGGCGGTGGGCTGGGGCCTCTCCCGCGAGCGGAAGGCGTCCCCCGCGAAGCGCGAGGCCACCGCGAACTCACCGGCGGCGACCTCGACCCGCTGACCGTCCGCGTGCCGGATCATCTCGACCCGGCCCTGCGTCACGTCGAGAGTCGCTCGCTCCTCGGAGGCCAGGACCCGGAAGCTGGTCCCGACAACCTCCAGCTCCGCCGCCGGCGTGAACACCAACAGCGGGTGCTCCCCCTGCGGCTCGATCTCGGCCAACAGGCGGCCGTCGTCGAGGGCGATGATCTTCTGCCCCTCGTCGGAGACCGTGGCCCGCGCGATCCCGGTCAGGGTGAAGGTCGATCCATCATTGAAAGCGAGCTCGGCCCAGGCATCAGGGCCCCGGAGCGCGAGGACACCGCCGGGGAGCGTCGACCCCGGACCCGGGAGGGGCTCTGCCTGCCCGCCTCCGGCGACCCACTCCACAGATCCAGCGGCCTCGATCACCCGGAGCACCGGGGCCGGAGCACGCCCGGAGGCGTTGAACAGGACGGCGCCCATCAGGGCCGCGGCGAGCGCCGCGCCGATCGCCATCCAACGACCGGGACGCGGCCGTCGACCGCCGCCCTGACCGGGCAGCCGGGCCATGGTGGCCGCCACGAAGTCAGCGCGGTCCGCCGCGGTCGTCGAGAGCACCAGCCCCAGCTCCCGGTGGAGGCGCAGGGCCTCGATACGGCCGGGTCGCGCGCCCGGGTCGGACTCGAAGGAGTGGCGTAGCGCCTCCATGCCAGCCTCGCTCAGGTCGCCCTCGAGGTAGTCGCGCCAGAGGGCATCGGGTCCCGGGTCCCCTGCGCCGCGATCGCCGTCCCCACCGTTCGTATGGTCTCGGTCCTTCACGCGCGCTCCCCCTGGCCTGCGAGGCCGAGCTCCACGCACTCGCGGAGGCGGCCGCGGAGCTTCCAGAGGGCCTTCTTGATCGCTGGCACCGAGCGCCCGAGGCGCTCGCCGATCTCCACCAGCGAGACTTGCTCTCGATACCTCCACCCGAGCAACTCCCGGTGCCGGCCGTCCAGCTGGGAGAGGCAACGCTCCAGGTGCTCGATCCGTAGCTCCGGCTCCCCGCCCGGCTGCTCCTGGCGCGAGAGGTACTCCTCGAGCAGGTCGGAGGCGAAGCGCGAGTGGTAGTCCGCCGTGCGCCGCGCCCGGTTCATCTCGGTCCGCAGCTCGAAGCTCGCCAGGGTGAACAGCCAGGCGGCGAAGTCCGAGCCCGGCTCGAAGCGGTGGAGCTGAACGTAGGCCTGGACGAAGGCCCGCTGGGCGACCTCGTCCACGTCAATGCCTGGCCACGCCCGGCCCACGAGCCACGCCCGCAGGGGCCGCTCGAGCCCCTCGATCAGCGCCTCGAACGCCTCCCGGTCACCGCCGCGGACCCGCTCGACCGCCGCCGAGAGGTCGGCGCGAAGGGCACCGGGGCGGTGCACTGGCTCCGCAGGGGAGTCTGAAGGGGACTGCTGTTCCTTGTCCATCGCTGGGGCGCCCGCTCCACCGCTCGAATACGGCGTGGTGGCGGATCGTCTGAGAGCAAAGGACGCTGCGGCCGGCGACGTTACCCCCGAGTGCCCATAAATCCAGCGCCCAGAGGGCGGTCAGGCGGCCCTCAGCGGCGGCTCACCGCGTCCACGGAGCGCACCTCGCTGGCCCCCTCCTCCCCAACAGCGAAGGGAAAGCGCTGGTTGGAGGCCGCGGCCCCGGTTCGGCCCTGCTTGTCGAGGGCGATGAAGCAGACGTCGAGCTCATAGCCCAGCGGGTCCACCGCGGCGATCCGGTGGACCATGGCCTCGCAGGCCTCCTGGGGGTGCATGCCCTGGCGCATCATCTCCACGATGACGGTGGTCGCGCTGTACCGCATGACGTTCTCCCCGACGCCGGTCGCGCCGGCGGCGCCGACCTCGTTGTCCACGAAGAGCCCCGCCCCGAGGATCGGGGAGTCCCCCACCCGCCCCGGGAGCTTGCCGCCCGCACCGCTGGTGGAGCAGCCGCCGAAGAGGTCCCCGTTCTCGTCGAGCATCAGGAGCGTGATGGTGTCGTGTCCCTTCTCCTTCGGCTCGGCGGGGTCGCGCTCACGCTCGACCCACGCAGTCTTCTTGGCGTCGAGGTCCGAGACGTCGACGGTCTCCAGCCCCTGCTCCAACGCGAACCACCGCGCCCCCTCCCCGACGAGCATCACGTGCCGCGAGCTGTCCATCACCCGCCGCGCGGCGGTGATCGGGTGCACGATGCCCTCCATGCCCCCGACGCTACCGGCGCCCCGGGTGGGCCCCTCCATGATGCACGCGTCGAGCTGAGGGTAGCCCGCCGCGTTGGGCCGGCCCGCGAGCCCGACGGACCCGTCCGAGCCCAGGGTCTCGATCAGGCGGATGCCCTCCTCGATGGCGTCGAGCGCAGAGCCCCCGGCGGCCACCTTCTCGACCGCCGCGTCCACCGCGAGCTTGCCGAAGGGCCAGGTCGCGATCATGACCGGGCCGCTCCCTGCGGATTCAGGGGTGTCTTGCATGGGCGCGCTGGCGCAGCTGGCGAGGAGGGACGCGGGCGCCGCGAGGGCGAACAGGAGGAGCTTGGCGCTGGACATGGCCCCAAGGCTAGGCGGGCGCATCCACCGTCACCAGCCGGGGAGCCGGGAAGCCGTCAGTCTCCGGCGGGGAGGGCCACGCCCTCGGGTAGGAAGGTGACCTCGCGGTCGTTGGCCAGGGCCGGCCCCTCGGTTGAGCGACCCGCGCCCACGGTCCGGTCGAGGCTCCGGAGCAGCTGCGCGACCCGCTCGGGCTCCTCCGCCGCGAGGTTCTTCTGCTCCGCGGGGTCCTCCGCCAGGTTGAAGAGCTGCAGGGGCGGGAGGCCCTGCTTCTTCGCGGCGTTCTCCCGCGGAGCGCTCCAGCCTCCGCTCCCACCGGAGAGGCAGAGCTTCCAGTCCCCCTCGCGGATCGCGAAGTGGCCGGAGACCGAGTGGCTGACGAGCGCCCGGCGGCCGCTGGACGGCGCGCCGCCGAAGACCGGGAGCCAGCTGTAGCCATCCTCGCCGCCAGCCGTACGGCCGCGCTCCCCGGTCACGTCCTCGAGGGTCGCGTAGATGTCCGTCAGGCAGGCGAGCGCGGCGGAGGTCTCGTTCGCGGGGACCACCCCGGGCCAGCGCACGATGAGCGGGACCCGGTGGCCCCCCTCGTAGATGTCGGCCTTGTGACCGCGGAACCCGCCGTTCGGATCGTGGCCGTGTTCGGCGAGCAGCGGGAAGTTCGCCTCCGGGGAGCAGCCGTTGTCGCTCGTGAAGATCACGAGGGTGTTGTCGGCGACGCCTCCCTCCTCCAGCGCGGCCATGACCTGACCCACGTGGTGGTCGACCTGCATCACAAAGTCCGCGTAGGGATTCATCTCGCTGGCTCCCTGGAACGGCGGCACCGGGACGATGGGCGTGTGCGGCGACGGGAGGGGCAGGTACAGGAGGAAGGGCTCCCCTGCGCGGGCCGCGGGGGCCCTCTCGCGGATGAAGCGGCAGGCCTCGTCGGCGAGGTGCGGGAGCGCCTGCTGGATGAAGAAGTCCTCGCCGACCGGCCCTTCGCGGTACCAGCCATAGGGGTCCTCCTTGCGCGTGACGCCCTCGACCCGGTCCGGTTGCCCGGTCACCACGCCCGACTCCACCCACACGTAGGGCGCCATGTCGAGCGACGCCGGGAGGACGTGGTAGTGGCCGAACCCGTTGATGTCAGGGCCGTTCGTCACCGGCCCCTCGAAGTCGATCGCGCCCCCCTCCTCGCCCCCCACGCGACTCCAGTCGAGGCCGAGATGCCACTTGCCCACCGCCGCAGTCGCGTACCCCTGCTCCCCCATGAGGTGCCCGATGGTCGCGCGATCTGCGGGAATGAGGTGGCCGCTGTTGCCGTTGAGCACCCCCTTGGCCAGCCGGCTGCGCCAGTTGTACCGCCCCGTGAGCAGGCCGTAGCGGGTCGGTGTACAGACGGCGCTCGTGGAGTGCGCGTCCGTGAAGCTCATGCCGCTGGCCGCCATCGCCGCGAGGTGAGGAGTCTCGATCTTGCAGCCCGCCGCCGTCGGCGAGACGTCTCCGATCCCGAGGTCATCCGCCAGGATGATGACGACGTTTGGACGATCCCCCCGGGGCGCCCCGGCTGACGCCGCGGCAGACGCCGCGACAGGGTCGTCCGAAGTGAAGGGGCACGACGAGAGGGCCGAGGCGAGCAGCAGGGGGCTGAGGAGGGTCATGGACGGACCCTAAGTGGCGGGGCCGGGCCCGCCAAGGCCCCTTCATCCTCGCCCCAGCCGCCTCAGCCGCCTGGGCCAAGACAGGGAGCAACGGACGGAGGAACCAGCAGGGCCGACGGACCAGGGGACCGCGCAGGGCCGTCCGGGAGCAGCCAGGCGCCGGGATCGACCGGCCCCCTTGGCGCGAGCGGCGCCCGTGGTACTGTGACCAGCATCAACTTTGGCGGCCGTTGCCGCTCCGCACGCTTCCTCTATGCCTCATCCAATGCGAATCCTGCTCACTTCGATCAGCGCGGCCGCCCTCGTCGGCCCCTCCATCGCTCAATCCGTGGTCCTCACCGACGACTTCGAGACCAACTCCTCTGCCAGCTACACCCTGGTCGATGACGGCACGCCCGACGGTTCACAGACGTTCGCCTTCGACTACGTCGCCGCCGGCGTCCCGCTCGCGCCGCGCTCTGCCGCCGGCGACGTCGGTGGGCTCAAGCTCACGGTCAACGATACCGCTGGCTCCTCGGACGCCTGGACCGTCTACAACAACACGCCGGTCTCCGCGGAGCGCTACAAGCTCACCGTCGACGTCTGGATGAACTTCGTCGGCTCGTCCGGGACGACCGAGTACGCCCAGATCGGCGTCGCGGGGGACGGGGTCTCCAGCAACACCATCCTCTCGCCCTCCGCGGGCTCCGGCTCCTACATCGCCTTCACGGGCGATGGCGGATCGGTCACCGACTACAGCTGGTTCAGGGACTGCAACAACGCCTTCCCCACCGACCCCGAGTGCGCCACCATGCCGAACTCGCACTACAGCTATATGGGGCACGGCGCGAACGCGTCAGGGAGCTTCTATCAGGCCCTCTTCCCCTCGCCGCCGGCCACCATCTCGGGGTCGCCGGGGAACATCTGGACCACGGTCGAGATCGAGGTCGACAACTTCGCCGGTGTGATCACCTACAGCTTTGACGGACAGCTCACCTACCAGAGCGACTTCTCCGGGTCCTTCGACGGGCTCGTGAGCCTCGGGCTCTTCGACCGCTTCAGCTCCCTCTCCGGCCCGACCAACTTCGCGATCTACGACAACCTCGTCGTCGAGACGCTGCTCACCCCGATCGGGACGAACTTCTGCGCCGCGGCGGTGAACTCCACCGGTGCCGCCGGTGAGATCTCAGCGCGCGGTAGCGATGTCGTCATCGACAACAACGTGATCCTCACCAGCTCGGCGCTCCCCCAGAACGCCTTCGGCTTCTTCCTGACCAGCCAGGCACAGGGCTTCACCCAAAACCCCGGCGGCAGCGCGGGCAACCTCTGCCTGAGCGGCTCGATCGGTCGCTACGTTGGACCCGGCCAGATCCTGAGCAGCGGCACCGCGGGCGAGTTCTCGCTGCCCCTGGACCTCAACGCCACGCCGCAGCCCACGGGGCTCGTCACGGTCCAGGCGGGTGAGACCTGGAACTTCACCTGCTGGCACCGCGACGCGGTCGGTGGGACGGCGACGTCCAACTTCACGGACGGCCTCGAGATCCAGTTCCAGTAGTCGACGCCGGTCGCCTCCGCGCGGGGGCACCGATGACGAGGGGCCCCTGGAGAGCCTCTCTCCAGGGGCCCCTCTCGTTCCTCGCCCTCGCCCTGGCTCAGCCCTCGCGCTCGAGCTCGGCCACCAGGCGTCGGACGACCTCCCGGCTCCCGGTCCCCTCCGACTCGGCGGCGAAGGAGGTGATGACCCGGTGCATGAGAACGGGCTCCGCCACCGCCACCACATCCTCGAGCCGCACCATGTAGCTGCCGCGCAGCGCCGCGCGGGACTTGGCTCCCAGGATCAGGTATTGCACGGCCCGCGGCCCCGCACCCCAGGACACGAGGCGGCCGAGCCACTCCGGCGCCTCCTCGGACCCAGGCCTCGTCCGCCGCACGAGCTTGGCGGCGAACTCGAAGATGTGCTCCGGCACGGGCACCCGGCGGACCAACTCCTGGAGCGCCCTCACCCGGGCGCCGTCGAGCACGTGGCCCAGGGCCGGGGCCGCGGCCCCGGTGGTCGAGCGCGCGATCTCGATCTCCTCATCGAGGCTGGGGTAGTCCACCTCGACCATGAACATGAACCGGTCCAGCTGCGCCTCGGGCAACGGGTAGGTGCCCTCCTGCTCGATGGGGTTCTGGGTAGCCAGCACGAAGAAGGGCTCATCGAGGGTGTAGGTCCGCCCCACCACCGTCACCCGATGCTCCTGCATGGCCTCGAGCATGGCCGCCTGAGTCTTGGACGGCGCGCGGTTGATCTCGTCCGCCAGCACGATGTTGGCGAACAGCGGCCCCTTCACGAACTCGAAGTCCCGGCGGCCGCCGTCGCCCTGCTGGAGGATGTCCGTGCCGGTAATGTCCATGGGCATCAGGTCCGGCGTGAACTGGATCCGGCTGAAGTCGAGGTCCAGGGTCTCGGCAAGCCGGCTGATCAGGAGGGTCTTTGCCAGGCCCGGCACGCCCATGAGCAGCGCGTGTCCCTGGGCGAAGAGACAGATCGCGAGCTGCTCGATCACGTCGCGCTGGCCAACGATGACCTTCGAGAGCTCGTCGACCACGCGCTGGTAGTCGGTGCGGAGCGCGTCGATAGCCGCGACGTCATCGGCGCCGAGTTCGGCCGCGGAGGGGTTGGTTTCGGAGGTCATGTGAGTCGGGTCTGTGGGCAGGCGGGCGCGTTGGGCCCGCCCGTTGGGCGGTATGAGCTGCGGTATGAGCTGCGGTTGGGCTGCGGGAGGGGCAGGCTGCGCTTCCGGGCTGCGGGGCTGCGAGGCCGGGGCGCAGAGTCGTGGTGCGGACGCTACCTGCCAGGCGCGGGAGCGGTGGAGACGGGCCGGAGCCGGACCGCGGCCGGGGCGCTCCGGCCCGCGGTCCACTCCCAGCGCTGCACGCCGTTCTCTCCCGGCGTGACCCTGACCATGAGGCCGCCGACGAGGTCACGCAGGAGCAGCTCGCCGTCCGCTCTAGGTGCCCCCTCGCAGTAATGAACGGGCCCGTCCGCGCCGGAGACCCGGAACAGCTGGTAGACCCGCCGGACGCTGTCGAACCCGATCACGGTGAGCTGGTCCACCTGCCCGAGCGCCGGCGCCCGGTCCGCCGGCACATCGCCGCCGTCCTGCGAGTCATCACGGGACCAGGGGCCGCTGGGCCCGCTGACCGACAGCAAGTAACGGCCGTTGCCCACCAGCCGGGTCCGACGGAATCGGACGGCGGGCGCCCCAGCGTCCGGCTCCCTCGCGCCGTGTTGATCCCCGCCTGGCTTCGCCGCGCCCGATTCCCCCGCACCTGATTCAACGGTGAAGTCACCGACAAGATTGGCGAGCAACGCGTGCTCGGGAGCGTAGTTGCGGGCCGGGTCGGGGTCCTCGTCGTTCCGGTTGACCTGGTCCGGTGTCACCTCACGGTTCAGCAGCGCTCCGAGGACATCGCGCGGCTCGCCGTCCACCCGCACGGCCCGGGTCTCCGCGAGCTCCTTCCAGTCCGGCCCGACGAACAGCTTGGTCAAGGTGCCCCCCTCCTCGACGAACATCGTGGCGGTCCGGAAGGTCCGGTATGGGTCCGAGAGGACGAGGGCGCCTTCGCCGGTGACGTCGCCCTCGGAGTAGGTCATCGCCGTCCGCGCTCCGTCCAAGGTGAGGTTAAAGAGCTTCCCGGAGTCACTCCTCGCCCCGAGGAAGGTGAGGGTCTCGACGCCATCGAGCTCCGTCCGGGTGAGGATCCCTTCGCCGTCGAGGAGCAGCTGGCTGTCCGACGTGCCCGTGAGCGTGAACTCGAGGCCCGGGACTCCCGCGGCCCCCATGTCGATCCGGGTCCGAACCTCGAAGCGCCCCACGGAGCCCTCGATCCCGCGCAGGATCGACTTCCTTGTGAGCCCCGGGCTCACCTGAACGGCCCCGGAGGTCTCCTGCTGCTGCGCCGAGGCGCTGGGGCCGGCGAGGGCAAGGCACACAGCAAAGAGGGCCGGGCCACTGGCTCTTCCAGGGGTGCGGGGGGAGTTCATCGGCGGGGATCTTCGATTCGAATGGCGGCGGGGCGGGCCGGCGGATGG
>CBFHHK010000016.1:26516-32047 GCA_965655435.1 Planctomycetota bacterium
CCTCGGAGCGTATCCGCTGCGGGTCTTCATCGCCGGCCAGAGCGCCACGCCCGTGAAAGGGACGCGTGGCGTGTCTCGATCTGCCCAGCGCCAGCGCGCACGGCACCGGTGCCCGGGCGGGGCATCAGCCTCAGGCCACGGGGCGGTCCATATCAACCCCACCCCAGCAGTTGGGCGTCCAGATCTGGTCGTTCCCGGCGAGCTTGCAGTACATGAACAGCTGCAGCTTGTAGGCCGTCATCCACTTGACCGGGTGCTCCAGCAGCGCCTTGCCCAGGGTCATCTTCTCTCCCATCGGGGAGCTCGCCTCCTGACTCGCG
Source organism: Planctomycetota bacterium (assembly GCA_965655435.1). Lineage (GTDB taxonomy): Bacteria > Planctomycetota > UBA1135 > UBA1135 > Saltatorellus. Next base: position 26,837 of record CBFHHK010000016.1, read on the forward strand.
AAGGCCTCGTCGGTCAGGGCTCCGAAGGCCTCCTCGAGGCCCGCTGCCTGGGCATCCAGGGCCGGCAGGATCTCTTCGGCGCTCAGCTCCGCCGAAGCGGCGGCGAGGGCCTGGTACCGATCCCAACCTCCGTCGATCATCGCGTAGGTCCCGCCGAGCCCGCAGAAGCTCTGGTAGCGAAGCAACTCAAGGGTGCTCCGCTGCCCCTCCGAGGGGCGGAAGTCCATGCCGCCTGCGGGGACCTTGCCCACGAGGTGGCGGGTGATCTGGATTTCACGGAGGAGCGAGTCGAGGATGTCGTTGCGGGAGAGCATCGGTGCAGGGAGTTCTGGTGTCCGGGAGAGGCGAGGGGAGCGACTTCAGGCGTTCCCCGTGTGGAGCACATCATGACCTCAGGCGCGTCTCCCCATCCGGACAATCCCTCGGTGCTCCGGGGTCTACGGGATCGGCGACGAGGCGCGGCGTGGAGACTCGCGAAAGGGGCGACCCAGCCGGCAGCTACAGCCGGCAGGCCAAGCTGAGACGCCCAGTGGAGACGCCCAGCCCGGCCGCACCGCCCAGCCGCACCCCCGGGGAGTCCGGCCGCGGAGCAAGGCGAGGGGCACCGACGATCGAGGCATGCGGTGGCGCTTCCCCCAGCATGGCGTCCCAGCACGGCGTACCTGCACGGCCCTCCCGCACGGCCCCCCCCGCACGGCCCCTGCGCGCGGTAAGCCTCGGAGAACAAGTCCGCCACTGCGAACGCGCGAGTGGGCCGAAGCAGGGCGCCCTGGCCTCAGCCGTCACGGGCCCTCGGCGCCGCGGACGCGAGCTCTGACTCGAACGAGTCCAAGAAAAGCCGTCGGAGCGCCGCCGATTTCTTGCTGGCTCGGCGGCTGCCCGCGCGCGGCGCGAGTGCGCGACTTCCTAACGGCGCGCACCCAGGCCCCATCCCCTCTGCCCGACTCGCGAAGCATCGTGCCCGTCATGAAACGCGCCGAGATCTCGCGTCGCCCCCTGCGACACAAATTGGCATCCAGTCCCTCGCCGTCCGCGAAGCGAGAGCAAAGGCGAAGGCTATACCGACACGGTGTCGGCACAGCCTTCGTGCATTGGACAAACCAATTCACCCGCGGTCGAGTCATCACCTCGCCCGTGGATAGCACTGAGCTTAACTCATCATGCTCGTCACCACTCTCTCAAAACTCAGCAGCCCCATCGCTGCACTGGCTCCGGAAGCCTTGGTCCTGAAGTCTGACGACTTCGTCGGGATCTCCTTCTGGGTGATCTCGATGGCCCTCGTGGCCGCTACTGCCTTCTTCTTCCTGGAGATCCAGCGGGTCTCGGGTAAGTGGAAGACCTCGCTGACCGTCTCAGGACTGGTCACGCTCGTCGCGTCCGTCCACTACTTCTACATGCGCGACGTGTGGGTCGAGACCGGCAGCACGCCGACGGTATACCGCTACATCGACTGGCTGATCACCGTGCCGCTGCTGATGGTTGAGTTCTATCTCATCCTCGCTGCGATCACGAAGGTCCCCGGCGGCGTCTTCTGGCGCCTGATGATCGGCACGCTCGTCATGCTCATCGGCGGCTACCTCGGCGAGGCCGGGGTGATCGGCGTGTGGCCGGGCTTCATCATCGGCATGCTCGGCTGGGTGTACATCCTCAAGGAGATCTTCGCCGGCGAGGCCAGCAAGATCAGCGCCGAGAGCGCGCCCGCTTCGGTCCAGTCCGCGTTCAAGCTGATGCGGAACATCGTGACCATCGGTTGGGCCATCTACCCCATCGGCTACTTCCTCGGCTACCTCACGGGCGCCGAGCCGGGCAGCTCCGACGACATGCTGAACATCGTCTACAACATCGCTGATGTTGTGAACAAGATCGCCTTCGGCGTGATCATCTGGACCGTGGCCGTGTCGGAGACCGACAAGGGCAACGCCTGATCACCGCCACCGCCTGAACGACCCGGAACGGCCCACCATCACGACGACTCCACAAGGATGACCACCACACAGCGAAGAGACGAAGCGACCGAGAACGCGACTGCGCAGCTCGGACCCATCGATCACGCCCTGGTGAGCTTCGTGGAGTCGTCTGGCGGCGCCGCCCGGGGAGCGGGCTCGGCAGCTCAGCGCGCGGCGCGCTACCACCTGGAGTCAGGTGGTAAGCGGGCCCGCGCGGAGCTCGCCCTCAAAGCTGGCTCGGCGCTGGGGATCCTCGACGCCGACAACCTGGCCCTCGCGGCCACCGTGGAGCTCCTCCACAACTCCTCGCTGGTCTTCGACGACCTGCAGGACCGAGACACCGAACGGCGCGGGACTCCCGCCGTCTGGGTGCGCTTCGGCGCTGACGTCGCCCTCTGCACGGGTGCGTTGATGCTGTCCGCCGCCTACGGCGCCCTCTCAACCCTCACCGACCAAGCCCGTGTCGGCCCGCTCGTGGCCCACACCCACCGTCGGACTGCCCTCCTGATTCATGGCCAGACCGCGGACCTCGCGGTCGCCAACCACACCGGCACCTCCCTGCGCGAGTACGAGCAGGTCGCGGCCGAGAAGTCCGGCGTGCTCTTCGCGCTCCCCATCGAGCTGGCGCTCCTGTACGTCGGATGCGAGTGGGCCGTGGAGCACGCGCGCAAAGCGGCCCACGCGCTCGCGGTCGGCTACCAGATCGCCGACGATCTCGAGGACCTCGAGAGCGACCTCGCCGCCGCTGGCGGCAAAGGCCGCCTCAACTATGTGCTACTCGCCAACGAGCGCTCCGGCTCCGGCGGAATCGAGCTCGCGCGGGAGCGCGCCCACGAGCTGCTGCATGAGTCCATCGCCCTTGCCGGGGAGCTCCCCCTCGGCGCGGGCGCCCCGCTCCAGCACCTGGCCAAGCGCTTCGCGGCGCGTCTCTGAGAGCCCATGAGTGCCATCGTCTGCGGCGGCGGCCTCGGCGGGATCGCAGCGGCCCTGCGCCTCCGCGCCCAGGGCCACGAGGTCACCCTCCTCGAGCGAGGCGAGCGCCTCGGGGGACGCGCGAGGACCTTCGAGCGCGACGGCTTCCGCCACGACGCCGGGCCGACGGTCGTCACCGCGCCGTTCCTCTTCGAAGAGCTCTTCGAGCTGTTCGGTGAGAAGTTCTCGGACCACGTGAACTTGGTGCCGCTCACGCCCTGGTACCGCTTCCAGTATCCCGACGGGACCCACTTCGATTACGGCGGGTCCATCGAGGACACCAAGGCCGAGATCGCGCGCATCGAGCCGAAGGACGTCGAGGGCTACGAGCGGCTGCTCGAGCACTCGAAGCGGATCTTCGACGTGGGCTTCACCGAGCTCTCGGACGAGCCCTTCCACCGCTTCGGGACCATGGTCAAGCAGGTGCCCAAGCTCATGGAGCTCAAGAGCCACCTGACGGTCTGGCAGTTCGTCTCGAAGTACCTCTCCCACCCCAAGCTCCAGTGGGCCTTCTCGATCCAGCCGCTGCTGGTCGGCGGGAACCCCTTCGACACCACCAGCATCTACAGCCTCATCCACCACGTGGAGCGCGAGTGGGGCATCCACTTCGCGATGGGCGGGACCGGCGCCATCGTGCAGGCCCTCGAGGCCCTGATGCGCCGGCATGGGATCACGATCGAGATGGGCAAGACCGTCGAGCGGGTCCTGGTGGAGAAGGGCACCGCCCACGGGGTCGTCCTCGAGGGCGGCGAGGAGCGACGGGCCGACGTCACCGTCTCGAACGCGGACGCCGCCTTCCTCCACGGCGAGATGATCCCCCGCCGCGAACGCAGCCTCGCGGCGAAGGCGAAGCTCGCGTCGGCGCACTACTCCATGGGGCTCTTCGTCCTCTACTTCGGGACCACGAAGCAGTACCCCGACGTCGCCCACCACACCGTCTGGTTCGGCAAGCGCTACAAGGAGCTCCTCAACGACATCTTCAACAAGAAGGTGCTCGCGGACGACTTCTCCCTCTATGTCCACCGCCCGACGGCCACGGACCCGAGCTTCGCTCCTGACGGCTGCGACAGCTTCTATGTGCTGTGCCCGGTGCCGAACCTCCAGGGCGACATCGACTGGTCCGTCGAGGGCCCCAAGCTCCGTGACCGCATCGTCCGCTCGCTGGACGAGACCATGCTCCCCGGCCTCCAGGAGACGATCACCGCGGACTTCTACATGACGCCCGAGGACTTCAAGACGGACTACTTGAGCGTGCACGGCGCGGGCTTCTCCGTGGCGCCCCTCTTCCGCCAGTCGGCGTGGTTCCGCTTCCACAACCGCGCCGAGGGCATCCGCAACCTGTACCTCGTCGGGGCGGGCACGCACCCGGGCGCGGGCATGCCCGGCGTCCTCTGCTCGGCCAAGGTCGTGGACAAGCTCGTGCAGGCCGAACCGGTCGGATGATCCAGCAGGCGGGCACCCTCGAGGACGCCGACCGCGTCCTCCGGGAGAACGGCAAGACCTTCGCCTGGGCCCGCCGGTTCCTGGGGAGCCGCCACGCCGAGCGCTCGACCCGGCTCTACGCGTTCTGTCGGTACCTCGACGACGTCGCGGACGAGACCCCTGACCCCGTGGTGGCCGCGGCGGCGCTCGGCCAGATCCGCTCGGACCTCGAGCGCGGCGCCTCCACGGACCCCATGGTGACGGCGGTCCTCGAGATCCTCGGGACGAGCGGGCCGGGGATCGAGGCCGCGACCGCGCTCATCGACGGCGTCCGCTCGGACCTCGGCGAGGTCCGCCTCGTCGATGAGCGGTCCTTGATCCGCTACTGCTACCGCGTGGCAGGTACGGTGGGCGTGATGATGTGCTTCGCCCTGGACCGCCCGCACGCCGAGGCGCTCCCCCACGCCATTGACCTGGGGATCGGGATGCAGCTCACCAACATCGCCCGCGACATCCACGAGGACGCCGGGATGGGTCGGCGCTATGTCCCCGCAGCCCTCGTCGGCGACCTCGGTCCGGAGGAGGTCCTCTCACCCACCGCTGAGCAGCGGCGCGCCCTCGCGCTGGCGCGTCGGTCCCTGCTGTCCATGGCCGACCGCTACTACCGGAGCGGGGAGCGCGGGCTGTGCTTCCTGCCCCTCCGCGCCCGCAGCGCGATGCTGGTAGCGGCTGAGACGTACCGCGCGATCGGCCAGCGCGCCCTCGCGCTCGGCGACCGCCTCGACGAGCGCGCCTTCGTGCCGGCGGGTGCCAAGCTCGCCACCTCGGCCGCCGCGCTCCTCGGTCACGCGCCTCGCCCCTCCTTCTGGCG
>CBFHHK010000017.1:0-1889 GCA_965655435.1 Planctomycetota bacterium
TCCCACGAATGGGGTCAGCACCCCCCCCGCCAGGGCGAGGCGGGCCTCGGCGCGACCGTCGACGTCGAGCACGCCGGCGTTCCCGGTGAACGGGAGCCCGCCCGGCCACCCCGCCGCGAAGTCGAAGAGGCGGTCCCGATTGAGCGAGACGTGGACGCCCCCCAGGCTCGTCCCCGGCTGCGTCCCGGAGAGCGAAGCGAGCACACGGTAGGAGGCTCCGCCATCCGAGCTCCCCCGGTCGAGGATCAGGGGCAGCGGCGTCCCCGCGCCCGCGGAGAGGAGGGCCTCGCCGATGTGCAGCTCGGCGGGCGCGGCTGACTCCACGGTGAGTGGCGGGTAGAGCTGCACGGGGCGGATCCCGTCGTCCACGGTGATGTGGTACGTCCCGACCCCTTGATTCAGCGTGGCCACGAGGTCGAAGCTGTGGGTCCCATCGCCGTGGTCCACGAGGTTGGCCGCCTGGGCCACGTTCGGTCCGGAGGCTCTCGTGACGGTCACCGCCTGCCCCCCCGTGGTGAGGGGGGTCCCGTCCACGTCGCGGAGGCGAACCTCGACGCGACTCGACGTCTGTCCGTCCGCCTGTAGCCGCGGCACCGAGGAGCTCACCTCGCTCAACGCGTGGTCCGGTCGCGCCACCTGCCCGGCGCGCCACGCGTCGTACTCAACGCGGAGCCGGGCCATGGGTTCCTGAGTGCTGGGGGTTCCCGAGTAGTTGAAGCGCAGGTAGTAGTCCCCCGCTGCACACCCCGTGAACCCAAGGCACGCCGCGTCGGTGTCGCCCGGGCGAGCGACCGCCATGAACGCGCAGTAGGACGCGTGCGTGAAGCTCGGCGGCGGCGAGCCGCAGCTGGTGGGCTGCACCGTGTTGCAGGAACAGCGGCCGTCGCCCCCCGCGTCCCTCGACGCCTCCATCGCGGCGAGCATGCGCTGACCCAGGTCACCCGGCGTGCTGATGAAGACCGCCTCGCAGACGTCGAGGACGTTGGCGCCGCTGAGCCCTCCGCCCTGGATCGCGTACTCAAAGTCCCCGAACGTCCCGACCCGCTTCCCCAGGTGCTGACCCCCGTTGCTCCCGGTGTGGGACGCCGGCGGTCCGGCGAAGGCGACGACCCCGATGGTCCGGCTCTGGAAGCCTCCGTCGAGCACCTCGATGAGGTCGAGGAGCTGCTGCGCCGTCGCTCCCCGCTGCGAGTTCCTGTAGATGAGGCGCCGGTTCACCGCGCTGCTCTGCCAGAAGCCCTGGGTCACGCCAGCCGCGACGCCCACCCGAATCACCGGGAGTCGCTGCCCCGCGTCGAAGTTGCTGATGCAGGTCGAGACGACCACCGCGACCTCGCCCGTGGCCCGATTGAGTGCCACGATGGACCAGGTGGCCGCCGCGTGATCCACGACGGCCAGAGAGAGGAGCCCGGCGATCGCGAGCCGGAGGAGCGCTCGGGTCATGGTTCGACCCTAGCACGGCCCCATCATCTGAGCCGCGGAACCGGCCGGATCACCGGGGTGGGGCTCAGGGCCCGACCAGGATCGACGCCACCGGGGTGGCCGCCTGCCCACCGATCACAGCGCTAAAGGACAGCGTGGAGCCCACGAAGGGCACCAGCGCCCCGGGGAGCAGGTCGAGGACCGCCTCGCCCCGACCGTCCTGATCCAGGACGCCAGCGTTGCCGGTGAAGGGCGCGCCACCGGGCCAGCCAGCGGTGAAGTCGAACACCCGGTCTCGGTTGAGCGGCACGTTGACCCCGGCCAGGATCGATCCGGGCTGGGTCCCGGAGAGCGAGGCGAGGACCCGGTACGAGGCGCCGCCGTCCGCGGCGCCGCGATCGAGCACGAGCGGGAGCGGCGTCCCCGCCGCGGCCGACAGCTCCCCCTGGCCGATGTGGACCTGCGCC
>CBFHHK010000017.1:1988-5043 GCA_965655435.1 Planctomycetota bacterium
ACGCCGCGATCGAGCACGAGCGGGAGCGGCGTCCCCGCCGCGGCCGACAGCTCCCCCTGGCCGATGTGGACCTGCGCCGGAGCGGCGGACTCGACCACCAGCGCGGGATAGAGCTGCACGGGGCGGATCCCGTCATCCACGGTGATGTGGTACGTCCCGACCCCTTGATTCAGCGTGGCCACGAGGTCGAAGCTGTGGGTCCCGTCGCCGTTGTCCACAAGGTTAGCCGCCTGGGCCACGTTCGGTCCGGAGGCCCTCGTGACGGTCACCGTCTGGCCGCCCATGGCGAGGGGGTTGCCGTCCACGTCCCGGAGGCGAACCTCTACCCGGCTCGACGTCTGTCCGTCCGCCTGAAGCCGCGGCACGGAGGAGCTCACCTCGCTCAGCACGTGATCCGGCCGGGCCACCTGGCCAGCGCGCCAGGCGTCGTACTCGGCGCGCAGCCGCGCGATCGGCTCCTGTCCATTGGGCCCGCCCGCGTAGGTGATCCGCAGGTAGTAGTCCCCGGCGGCGCAGCCCGTGTTCCCGAGGCACGGCGCGTCGGAGTCGCCCAGCCGCGCGATCGCCATGAAGGCGTTGTAGGACGCGTACGTGAAGCTCGGCGGGGGCGAGCCGCAGCCCGTGGGCGTACCCGGCGCGCAGGAGCAGCGCCCGTCTCCGCCGGCGTCCCGCGCGGCCTCCATGGCCGCCACCATCCGCTCGCCGAGGTCGCCGTTCGTCGCGAGGAAGGCCGCCTCGCAGTCGAGCACCACGTTCGCCCCGGTGAGCACGTTCCCCTGGATCGCGTACTCATAGGGCCCGAAGGACCCCGTCAGGCCGTCTGCGAAGTCGCCGTTCGAGGTCCCCGTGTGGGTGACCGCCGGCCCGGCGAAGGCCACGATCCCGAACTGACGGTTCTGGAAGCCGCCGTCGCTCGCCTCGATGAGGTCGAGGAGCTGTTGAGGCGTGGCGCCCCGGAGCGAGTTGCGGAAGATCCGCCGGCGGTTGGTGGCCTGGGAGATGACGAAGGACTGCGCCGCGCCCGCCGCGTACCCCACCCGGATCACAGGCACCGCCGTCGCGATGTCGAAGCCGGCGATGCAGGTGGACGTCGCCACCGCGAGCTCGCCCGTCTCGCGGTTGATGACCACGATCGACCAGGTCGCCTTGGCTGGCGATGCGAGAAAGAGGCCGAGGAGGGCGAGGAGGACGGCGCGAAGCGGAGAGCAGGACATCGTGCAATGGTCGCCGCGACCCTTCGGGCTCGTCAAGGGCTGAACCCATCCGCGCTCAGCTGTCGCACTCTCACACGGTGCAGGACGGTCTGTGTGGCGAAGGCGGCGACTCCGAACGGGACGGAGGGGTCAACTTCGGGACGCAGCTCGAGCTCACGCCCGCGCAGGTCCGCGTCGATCAGGCGCTCGCCGTCGAGGTCCACCCGGACACGGTCGTCGCTCACCACCAGCGAGATCCGGTAGCGCGTGCCGTCGGGGAAGTTCCGGAGGGTCCGGGTGTCGTTGCCCGACGCGTCCTCTCCGTCCAGGCAAGAGAGCCCGCAGACCACCCCACCCCAGCCGCCGAGCACGAGCGTCAGGTGCTCGCCGCGCACCGGGAAGGTCACGGAGAAGAAGAAGTCTGCGCCGAACTCCTTGGTGACATCGAACTCCGCCTCGAACGGCGGCGTGGGCGGCTCCCCCTTGTAGGTCAGCCCCGCCAGCGGGACGCCCTGGGGAATGACGACGCCACCCTCCACCAGGTCGAACTCCGGGAACTCACCGAACACGCCCGCCTTCCACGACGAGAGGTCACGCCCATCGAAGAGCTCCTCCCAGGGCGGCGGGGCGACCTCTGCGGCCTCGCGGACCGGCTCGCGGACGGGCTCGCAAACGGGCTCAGGCGACGCGCACGCGGCGAGGAGAGCCGCCCCCACGAGGGCGCCGGCTCGCGCGGCGCGCCGCGCCGCTGCGCGTGAACGACAGGGGATCCTCGCGGACCCTCGGTGGCCTGCGCTATGGTCCGCGCCTCCCGCGTCTTCCGCCCGCGCCTCTCCACCCCGGACCAACAGGACCCCATGACCACCGTCGTCGTCACCAAGAAGAACGGAGTCGCGTGCATCGCCGCCGACACCCTCGCCACCTACGGCGACCTGAAGGAGCCCGCCGACCTCGTGGCGTCCAGCGACAAGCTCGTCCAGGTGGGCGAGGCCTGGGTCGCCCCCACCGGGCCGGCCTCGGCGCAGCTGATCCTCGGGCACCACCTCAGGGGCCTGAAGGAGATCCCGCAGCTCAGGGACACGAACCAGATCTTCGACTTCTTGACGCAGCTTCAGCGTTCCCTCCGGGATGACTACTTCGTCCTCGGCAAGGAGGACAGCCAGGACGACTACGAGTCTATGCGCATGGAGCTGATCATCGCCTCGCCCGGCGGCATCTTCGGCGCTTACCCCCAGCGCTCCGTGCAGGAGTTCCGCTCCTTCTACGCCTTCGGCTCTGGCGCGGAGTTCGCCCTCGGAGCCATGAGCGTGGCCAGCGAGACCGCCGCGGACGCAGAGGCCCTGGCGCGGGCTGGCGTCGAGACCGCCGCGCGCTTCGACGTCTCCACCGAGCTGCCCTTGACCCTCCAGCGGATCCCCCTCATCGAGACCCGCTGAGGCCGGCGCCGCTCAGATCTTCCGCACCTGCTTGCGTCGCGGGTCGACCGTCCGCCGCCGGAAGTCACCGGCGCTCTCCACCACCAGGCGGGTGCGGCGCCCCTCTCCCTCGACCTTCACCACCTGCCCGAGGTGTCGACCGTCGATCTCAACCCAGTCCCCGCGGGCGAAGGGCGCGTCCGGGTCCGCCGCCAGCGGCGCGGCGCCGGCCGGCGCCTCTGGCGCCCCTGGACGCTCGGTCAGGTGCGTGGCGCGCCACGTCGCGGCGTCCTCGGTGTTGTCACAACCCCGCCCCACCTCGTCCTCGAGGCCAAAGTGCTCGGCGAGGAGCTCCCGGCGAGGCCGCGCGTCGTTCTTGGCGAACTCGACCATCGAGAGCAGCGCCCGCAGGTCATCCTGGAGCTTCTCGCCGGTGGCGAGGAAGGC
>CBFHHK010000017.1:5141-9464 GCA_965655435.1 Planctomycetota bacterium
CCCCCTCGTCCTTGAGCTGCACCCGCTCCCCCCAGCCCGCGAGGGTCTCGTAGACCATCACCACGTACTCGAGGGTCGGGTTGGCCCAGCGCACGAAGGTGTCCTGGATGGCGATGTCCTCGGGGAAGTAGAGCAGCTCGCACCAGGCCGGCGCGCCGTCCCGGCCGGCCCGCCCGACCTCCTGGGTCCACGCCTCGAGGGTGCGCGGCATCTGCGTGTGGATCACGAACCGGATATCGGCCTTGTCGATCCCCATCCCAAAGGCGTTGGTCGCCAGGACCACCAGGCTCGACGACCCCATGAAGCGCTCCTGCATCCCGCGGCGCTCCTCCGGGGAGAGCTTGCCGTGGTAGACGAGCGTCTCGACACCCCGCCGCCGCAGCTCGCCGTGGATCCGCTCGAGGTCCTTGATGAGCGCCCCGTAGACGATGCCCGGCCCGTCAATGCCCCGGAGCCGCTCCACCAGAACGTCCACCTTCTCCTCCTCGCTCGCCACCTCGGTCACCGCCATGAAGAGGTTCTCGCGCTCGATCCCCGTACGCAGGACGAGGGGGTCCTCGAGCTCGAGGCGCAGGGCGATGTCCTCGGCCACGGCCGGCGTGGCGGTCGCTGTCAAGGCGATCGCAGGGACACCGCCGAGGCGTCGACGGTACTCCCCCAGCCGCGAGAAGTCGGGGCGGAAGTCATGGCCCCATTGGCTGATGCAGTGCGCCTCGTCCACCGCCAGGCGGCGCACCGGCAGCTCAGGGAGCATCCCTGCGAAGTCCGGCTGACGGAAGCGCTCGGGGGTGACGTAGAGGAGGTCCAGGTCCCCCGCCGCCGCGGCGTCCAATCGGCGCGCCCGCTCCGCAGCGCTGATCGAGGAGTTCACGTAAGCGGCCCGGACACCGCGGGCCTTGAGCGCGTCGACCTGGTCCTTCATGAGGGCGATCAGCGGGCTGACCACCAGGGTCAGGCCCTCCGCCACCACCGCGGGGAGCTGATAGACCAGCGACTTACCGCCCCCGGTGGGCATCGTCAGGAGCACGTCTCGCCCCGCGAGAACGGCGTCGATGGCGCGCTCCTGAGGGCCGCGATAATCCTCGATCCCGAAGACCCCGCGCAGGGCCTCGAGCACCCGCGGATCCCGGGCCCCGCCCTGACTTCCCTCGCCTTCCATCGCGCCGATTCTGCGGCCCGCGCCGGTCGGCGTCACGGGGTAATCAGCCGCCAGCTCGAGGCGCGCGCCGTCCCTCGAGCACCCGCGCCTCCCAGGGAGCGAGGGGCCCCCACACGTCCACGTAGCCGCCGGGCTCTGACGGCACCCGGTCGTGGCGGCCCACCGCCCGCAGCGCGGCGGGCAGGCTCTCCTCATCGTGGACCGCAGGGCTCGGAGACCCGCCGCTGCCCCAGCGAGTGAGCTCCTCGGCTCCCGCCGCGGCGGCGACCACGAGCGCAGCGACGGCCACGAGGGGACGGCGGAGCGGCGAGGGGCGATCGAGGGGTCGGTTCATGGCGTCACTGGATGACGTGGGCTTCGGGATCGATGGCGCTGTTGTTCGACTCGTCGCTCTCCGCCTGGGCCTCGAGGTCGTCCGCGAGCACGCCGATACGCCAGGCCGTCAGCGCCACGTTCGGCGGGAGCTGGACCGTGGTGTTGGCCGAGCTGCTGCCGCCGATGCTCAGGTTGGAGAGCACCCGAGTGCCGAGCAGCGTGTCCTCAAGGGGGTCGATGACCTCGTCCTCGGAGAGGTAAATACCGACGCGGAAGGAGCCCGCGTCGAGCTCTCCGGAGTTCGTGACGGTGTGCGCCACGCTGATCACCTCGCCGGCCGTAAACGGCGACGCGTCGATCACGTCGACCGCCGAGGCCACGAGGTCCGGGGCGGGAGGCGGGGGGATCCGCACCCGGAAGACGCCGGAGGCGTTGAGGCTGTTGTCCGTCTCGTCGGACTCGGAGACGACGCCCTGCCAGTCCGCCAGCCCGCCAATCGTGTACTCGCCCTCGGGGGTGCCCAGGGGGACCGTGACCGGCGCGCTCGCGACGGTCGCGAAGGCCGCGCCGAGGCCGAACGGGACGAGCCTGTCCCCCAGCAGCGTGTCGCTGCTGGTGACGGTCTCGTCGGTCGAGAGGTAGATGCCGATCCTGAACGCGCCGCACGAGGCGTCCCCCACGTTCGCCACCCGCGTCACGACCTGGAAGGGCTCGCCGGGCTCCGCGGTGGAGACGGCCGGATCCATCAGCTCGGTGACGAGGTTCGGCGCGGCCACTCCACCCTCCAGCACGTCGAGCAGCCCCCCCGCGACGAGGAGGTTGTTGCCCTCGTTGAGCTCCGGCTCGGTGTTGAGGTCATCGACCCACAGCCCCACCCGGTAGGAGCCCGGGGCGATCCCGCCAGGGACCGGCATGCTCAGCGACCTCGACGAGCCGACCCCGACGCTGAGCGGGGACAGCTCGTGGAACCCGAGGAGCACGTCGTTGGTCGTGATCGCCGCGTCGCTGGACAGATAGACCGAGACACGCACCGTCGAGCTGGGCGCGAGCCCGAGGTTCGTGACCTCGTCCTCGATGCTGACCGCGGCCCCGGTACCGGACTGCACCGCCGAGGGCGAGAAGCTGAACTGGCTGGCCACCAGGTCCGACAGCGGCGGCGCCGAGACCGTCAGGCGGCCGAGCCCGATGAGCCCGTTGTTCCCCTCGTCCAGCTCGACGAGGAGCTCGGAGCTGTCGGCGTAGACGCCGACGAAGTACTCCCCCGGCGGCGTCGAGGCCGGCACGGGGATGGAGGTCGGACCGGAGCTGGAGACGCTGCCCACGGGGAGCAGGCTCTCGGTCCGGGTGCCGATCAGGAGGTCGGTCGCCGGGTCGATGGTCGGGTCATCGGAGAGGTAGACGCCGATCTGGAACAGGGGCGCGGCGGCGAGGCCCTGGTTCAGGATGGACTCGTCCACCACGATGGCCTGCCCTCCCTCGACCGAGGGGGGGGTGAAGCTGATCGAGGCCGCCGCCAGGTCGGGCGCCGGGGCAGAGGTCACCGCGAGCGTCCCGGGAGCGGCGAGCTCATTGTTGAGCTCGTCCATCTCGATGATGGTCCCGAGGTCGTCCGCGACGGCCCCGACGAAGTAGCTTCCCGCCATCACGAAGGCGGGCACGGTGAGCGAGCCGCTGGCCTGGTCCAGCACCCCGACGTCGAGGTCGAGCACCTGGCGCTGGCCGATGAGGACGTCGCTCGGCGTGATCAGCGCGTCGTCGGAGAGGTAGATCCCCACGCGAAAGGCGCCGCTGGTCTCGACGCCGACGTTCCGCACGGCGTCATCGACGAGGATCGACTGCCCCGCCTGTACCTCCACCGCGCCGAAGCTGACGGACTCGATGACGAGGTCGGGGCGCTCTGCCTCCTGGATCAGGAGCGCCGCCGTGGAGGCCACCACGTTGTTGCCTTCCGCCTCCTCAAGGAACGCCCCCTGGTCGTCCGCGACGCAGAGCAGGTAGTACTCCCCCGCGAGGGTCGTGACCGGGATCTGGAGGCTCTCCGACGTGGAGAAGGTGTCGCCCGCGGCGAGCGTCGAGAGGCTCCAGGAGAGGAGCCGGACATCCTGCGCGTCCCGCTCGGTGTCGGCCGAGAGGTAGACGCCGACCTCGAAGGGGGCCGCGGCGAAGGAACCCTGGTTGGCGACCTCGGCGGTGACCACAACGCTGGAGCCCGCCTCCAAGGACCACACGCTCGGCGTCACACCGACGGCCACGAGGTCGACCCCCGCGACAGCCGCTGCGGTCGAGCCGCCCCCGCTGCCGCAGGAGGCGTTCATGCCAGCCCCAAGGACGGTCAGCAAGACCGCCGCCAGTGAGCGGGGCCACTCTCGGTAGACGCGCGCCATCGAGCGAGCATCCGTCCAGCACCCTCCGATTGGGGCCAATATTCCCCGGACCCAGGATTCGGCGTCTCCAGGGTGGAGCCCAGGCCCTTCCCGGCGCAGGTTCTTGCCATGCCCAGTCAACCTTCAGGCTCCGGCGGGACCCTCCTCTGCGTCCCCACGGAGTTCGAGCGATCGATCCTCGCGCGGGTGGCCCCGGACCTGTTCGAGGGCGACGCAGCGCCTGGCGTGGAGCTCGTCGGCTTCGGCCCCGTGGCCGCGGCGGCCCGCACCGCGGCGCTCATCGCCCAAAGGAGCCCTGACCGGCTCATCCTCCTGGGCATCGCCGGGGGCCTGGAGGGCGGGCCTTCCGTCGGCGAGGCGGCCGAGTTCGGCGCCGTCGCCCTGGACGGGGTCGGGGCTGGGGCCGAGCACGGCGGCCCGCTCCTGCTCCCCTCCGCCCTGGGCTTCCCGCAGTGGCAGGATCCC
>CBFHHK010000017.1:9564-31918 GCA_965655435.1 Planctomycetota bacterium
AGGGCGAGGTCCACGAGCACCTCTCGCTGCCCGCAGGCGGGCCCCAGCTGCTTTCCGTCTGCGCAGCTTCCGGGAGCCCGGCCGAGGCCAGCCTCCGCCGGGAGCGCTTCGAGGGGGCCGCCGCAGAGGACATGGAGACCTTCGGCGCGGCGCTCGCCGCCCGCATGGCCGGCGTCCCGCTGCACGCGGTGCGGGGCATCTCCAACGTGGCCGGCGACCGGGACAAGGGGGGCTGGCGGATCGAGCCGGCCCTGGAGGCGGCGGCGAGCTGCGTGAGGGCGATGATCGCCGGAGGACGGCCGTGAGCGCCCCCCTCATCCGGCTCGGGATCTCCACCTGCCCGAACGACACGTTCCTCTTCCACGGCCTGCTGAGCGGCGAGGTGGAGGTGGAGGGGCACCGGGTGGAGATCGAGCTGCTCGACGTCCAGGAGCTCAACCAGCGGCTCCTGGATCCAGGCCCCGCGCCGGCCTTCGACGTGGCCAAGGCCAGCTACCACCTGGCGCTGCGCATGGCCGGTGAGCTCCTGGCCCTCCCCACGGGCTCCGCCCTGGGGTTCGGCAACGGCCCCCTCTTGCTGGCCCGAGCGGGCCTCGAGCCGCCCACTCCGACCCCGTCGAGCCGCGTGCTCTGCCCCGGAGAGCACACCACCGCAGCGCTCCTGTACCGGCTCTTCTACCCCGAGGCCGCGACCCCAGAGCACGTCATCTTCAGCGAGGTCATGCCCGCGCTCGAGCAGGGGGACGCCGACCTCGGCGTCTGCATCCACGAGGGCCGCTTCACCTACGCAGAGTCCGGCCTCGGCCTCGTTGAGGACCTTGGGGCTCGCTGGGAGTTGGACACCGGGTCCCCGCTGCCCCTCGGCGGGATCTTCGCGCGGCGCTCGCTCCCCGAGGACACGGTCGAGGCGGTGCAGGACGCCCTGCGACGCTCCCTGGCCCTCGCCCGGGCGACCCCCGAGGCGACGTTGCGCTCCATGCGGCGGTACGCCCAGGAGTTCTCCGACGAGGTCCTGTGGAGCCACGTGGACCTCTACGTGAACGAGTGGACCCGGGACCTCGGCGAGCAGGGCCGAGGCGCCATCCAGACCCTCGCCGAGCGCGCGGCGCGGACGGGACTCGTGGCCCCCGGCACGCGCCTGGAGGTGTATCAGCCCCTGGGTGAGCGCCGGCTCTTCCACCTCGTCCCGAACGCCCACGCGGCGGACCTGGGCACCGACGGAGACCTGCACGTCCCCTCCCTCGAGGCCGAGGGCTTCGTCCACCTCTCCTTCTCCGGCCAGCTCGCGGGCACCCTGCAGGCGCACTTCGGCGGCGTCCAGAGGGTGGCGCTGCTCGAGCTGGACCGGGAGAGCACCGCGGACGCCGTGCGGTTCGAGACGTCGAGGGGCGGCGCCCGCTTCCCGCACCTCTTCCGTCCCCTCGACCTCGGCCGAGACGTCATCGCGCGCTGGACCCTCGAGCGCGAGGGCGAGCGCTTCCACCTGCCCGGGGAGATCATCGAGTCGGGGGCGCCGGGGGCGCCGCGGTCGCCAGGGTCGCCAGGCGGCGCCTGAGCCGCCCCGACAACGGAGCTCACGGGCCCCGAGCGGGTGCCAGGTCCCCCGCGGGCAGCGTTTCCTTTGGCAGCGTTTCCTTTCGCAGGACCCCCGCAGACGGGGCGCCTGAGGACAGAGCCCCACAGAGGACTGGGCCCGACCGAGCAATCGGCCCGACCGAGGACTGGGCCCGACTGAGGACTGGGCTCGACTGAGGACTGGGCCCGGGCGAGGACTGGGCCACTGCGGGCAGAGGCTCCCCGCCTCCCACGGGTCGGGGCGCTCAGGACCGGTGGGCCCGCCTCGATTCACCGCCCCTCAAGTCCAGTGGCCGTGGAGTCCGTGGGCACCGCGCAGCGGCCCAGAGCCCACGGCCAGCGCCATGACCTCCACCAGACGTTCACCTGGCCCCCACGGGGCAGAAGGCGGTTCAGAACACAGGGCAGAAGACAGGGCAGAACACAGGGCAGAACACAGGGGCAGAACACAGGGGCAGCGAAGGCCGAGCCCTGCCTGGCGGGACCTTCGTCGTGCAGCCCACATCAGCCGCGGCATCCGTCGAACGTGGGACTCCGCTGGAGCCACTGCCGGGCGAGGGAGGGCGGCGGGCCCCCACAACGACAGGGAGCGCCACTCCGTCGACCGGAGGGCGCTCCCTGGAGAGGTCCTGGGGCTGAAGATCAGCCCTGGGCGCCGCCCGCGTCGCGGAGCTCAAGCATCTCCTTGCGGAGCTCCTGAGCGAGGGCCTTGATGTCCTGCATCGACTTGCGGACGCGGGAGGTGGCGGCCTTGTTGCCGGCCTCGGCCTTCTCGACGTCCTCGCGGCAGGCCGAAATAGCCTCCACCATCTGATCGTAGTTCTGGCTCATCGTTGAATTTGGGGCTTGGGGGAAAGGCTTCCGTGCAGGGATGCCCGGGAGCGGGAGGGGAAGTCCAGGTGAAGCGCTGGAACCTTGGGAGCAGGCCACCTGGGGCCGTTCCCGACCTTTACAGGGAGACACAGAAGGGGCTCGGGATCAAGAGAGAAGCGCCCTCAGGACCTCCCCAGGGGGGTGCGTCGATCACGCCACAGACGCGTAAACGACTACCAGTAAGCACCTTGGGGCCATCTCGACCTATCGCCATCGACAGGCCGTTCGACCCCCTTTCCTGGCCCCTCAGGACAGGTCAGCGCCCTTGAGGCCACCCATTCGCAGCACCTCGCGGAAGTGCGCAGGGGCCACTGGCTGCACCGAGAGACGCTGGCCACGCTGCACCACGGCCATGTCGGCCAGCTTGGCGTTGGCCCTGATGTCGTCCAGCGAGACGTAGGTCCGCAAGGGCGCCACGGCCTGGATGTCGACCACGAACCAGCGGGGGTTGTCCTCCTGGCTCTTGGGGTCGAAGTGGGAGTCGTTGGGGTCGAACTGAGTGGGGTCCGGGTAACCCTCACCCACGACCCGCGCGACGCCGGCGACGCCGGGCGGCTTGGTGTTGGAGTGGTAGTAGAGGATCAGGTCCCCCACCTTCATCTCGTCCCTCATCATGTTCCGCGCCTGGTAGTTGCGGACGCCGTCCCAGAGCGTTGTCTGCTTCGGCGCGGCCTCCAGCTGCGCATAGGAGTACACGTCGGGCTCAGACTTCATGAGCCAGTGTGCGGGGCGTCGTGCCATGGTCAGGTTTCAGAGCAGCTGGTCGTCGTGGGGCGTGACAGAGATCGGCGAGCCGAGGATCTCCTTCATGAGGATGGCGGACTGCCAGGGTGAGCGTCCACCCTGGACTCGCTCCAGGGGAGACCGCTTCACCTTGTCCAGCGCGAACGCAGCGCGCTCTCCGGCGCCCTCGAGGACCTCGAGCCCCTCCTCATCCGGCTCCCGATCAGACCTCCCCCGGCTAGAGCCGGCGGAGAACTCGAATCGTCCCTCCTCCAGATCGTCCTCACTCGGGACCTCATCGAGCTCGTCGTTGATCGAGACGTCGAAACCGTCCACCGCTTCAACAGCGCTGGAGGCTCGGGCGCTCGAGGGCGCGTCGAAGGCGCGTCCGGACGCCTCGGGGACCTCCCGTAGCGACGCTGCAGCCCCCTGCCGTTCAGCCGCAGACTCGAAGGGGTCAGCCGAGGGCGCCGCCCGCAGCCGCTCCTGCTGCGAGCGCTCCCGCTCGACCCGGTCTCGCTGGGCCCGCTCTCGCTGGGCCCGCTGCTCGGCGGCGCGACGCCTCTCCCTGGCTCGATGGGCCGCACGACTCACGCGAGCTCGCTCCTCGTCGTCGTCGTCTTCCTCGCTCAGCCCCTCGAGGAACGCATCGAGCGCGTTGGTTCGCCTCTCCTCGCGCTCGTCCGAGATCTTCACCTGGAAGCCCTGTCGGTTGGACTTCGCGACGTTCAACAGGCCGCGAATGACCGGCCAGATCACCGCGAAGAACACGATGGCCAGGCCGACCAGGTTGTCGACGTCAAAGCCGACGCCCCCCTGAACAGGGAGCGCGGCGAGGAACGGAGGGACCGACAGCATCACGAGGTGGGGTTGGAGCCTCCGCCGGCCTCGCCGCCGATGCTGCGGCGCATGGTGGTGTCAGACTCCAGGTTCTTCAGGCGGAGCATGTCCATGACCCCGAGGTTGCCGGACTTGAGGGCCTCGGCCATGGCCAGGGGGACCTGGGCCTCGGCCTCGACGACCTTGGCACGGTTCTCCTGCACGCCGGCTTTGAACTCCTGCTCGGCCGCGACGGCCATGGCCCGCCGCTTCTCGGCGAGGGCCTGAGCCACGCGCTTGTCCGCCTCGGCCTGGTCCGCCTGGAGGCGCGCGCCGATGTTGTGGCCGATGTCCACGTCGGCGATATCGATGGAGACGATCTCGAAGGCCGTGCCCGCGTCGAGGCCCCGGTTCAGCACGGTCTTGCTGATCTCGTCGGGGTTCTCGAGGACGTGCTTGTGGGTGTCCATGGAGCCGATGGTCGACACGATGCCCTCGCCCACCCGGGCGATGATCGTCTCCTCCCCCGCACCGCCGACGAGGCGGGCGATGTTGGTCCGCACGGTGACCCGCGCCTTGGCCAGCACCTGGATGCCGTCCTTGGCGACGGCGGCCACCTCGCTCTTGCCCTTGGCCGGGTCGGGGCAGTCGATGACCTTGGGCGTCACCGACGTGTTGACGGCGTCGAGGACGTCACGGCCCGCGAGGTCGATGCCCGTCGCGGCCTTGTAGTCGAGGTCGAGGCCGGCGCGGTTGGAGGAGATGATGGCGCTGACGACCCGGGGGACGTTGCCGCCCGCGAGGTAGTGGGCCTCCAGATCCGTGGCGGAGATGCCGTCGATGCGTGATTGAACCAGGTTGATCCGGCCCACGACGATCACCGAGGGGTCGACCTTCCGCAGGCTCATGGCCAGCATGTCGAAGAGCCCGACGCCCGCGCCCGAGAGCACGGACTGGATGTAGAGCTTGGCGTAGCGCAGGAAGAGGACGAGGAAGCCGAGCAGGAAGAGGCCGAGCACGACGAGGCCGATGACCTCGAAGATGCCGGGCTCGTCGCCGTCCGCGAGGAGTAGCGCGATGTGGGGATTGAGCATGGGTTGCATTGGAAGAGACGTGGTCGACGGGGAGGGCTCAGCCCGTCCGCGTCATGAATTCTGCTGCGCGGGGTCGCGGGCCACGACGACTCGGTTGCCCGAGACCTCGACGACCACGATCGGGGCGCCCCTCTCGATCGGCTCGCCGCGGCTCACCACATCCACGCGGCGACCGTCGATGCGCGCCATCCCCGCGGGCCGGAGGTCCGACTCGACGACCCCGCCCCTGGAGACCAGGTCCGAGTCGCGGCGGTCCACCGCGCGGCCGTCCTCGAAGCTGAAACCTCGGGCGGTGAGCTTGCGGCCGATCGGCGTCTTGGGGAACACGCGCAGCCCGTAGGTGACGATCACGGGCACCAGGACCGCGGTCGCGGCGAGCAGCGAGAAGCCGAGGGTGAAGTCCTCCATGAAGGCGAGGACCATGGAGGCGATCAGGGCCAGGGCAGCCAGGAGCCCGAGGACGCCGCCGCTCGGCACGAAGACCTCGACGAGGACCAGCAGCAGCCCGCCGCTGAAGAGGAGGATGATCTGGGTCACGAGTCCGCTCCCTCCGCGGAGGACGCCGGGGGGCGTTCCGGCGGGACGCTCCCCACGGCCGCGACGAGCAGGCGTCCGGCCGACACCTCCAGCACGGTCACCCGCGCGCCCCGCTCGAGCACGCCTCCCTCGATGCGCGCCTCGTGGTAGACCCCCTCCTCGTCGCCGTCGAGGGCGACCTTGCCCACGGGCCGGAGGTCAGTCGAGGCCGTGCCCAGGGCGCCAGGGCGCGCGTGTGCCTGGCGGGTGGCGTCGTGAGCCTCAGGCATGGCGTCCGCGGCCCCGCCCGCCCCTGCGAGCACCATGCGCCCCAGCAGCGGCGTCTGGGGCAGGAACCGAGAGAGGGTCCAGATGGCGAAGACCCCGGCCGCGGCGGTCGCCACCAGCTGGAACGTGGCGTCGAAGAGCAGCTGCCTGTCCCAGGCGTCGCCCATGGAGAGGTCCGGCCCCACCTGGCTCATGAGCAGCCCCACGACCAGGCACGTGGCGCCGACGAGGCCCGGCCAGATCATGCCCGGGACCACGAAGATCTCGGTCCCGACCAGCACGACCCCGAGCGTGGCCAACACCACGTGCGGGATGTCCGCGAGCCCGATCAGGTACTGGCCGACGAAGAGGCCAATGAAGCACAGGATCGAGAGGCCGCCGGGGATGCCGAAGCCTGGCACCTTGAGCTCGACGTACCCGAAGAAGAGGCCGAGAAAGAGTAGGAGCAGCCGCATGCCGTGCAGCGAGGCGAGCAGGTCCTCGGAGCGCGTCTTATCGAGGGGCTCGAGCGGCATCCCCGCGAGGCCCTCCTTGGAGAGGAGCGCCTCCGGAGACTCGGCCATGGCGTCCGCGAACCCGTACTGGATGGCCTCGGCTCCAGTGAGGGCCAGCAGGGTCCCTTCGGGGACCACCGTGCGGATGAGCTCGGGCGCGTTGCCCTGGGCCACCAGGTCGTCCCACCGGGCCCCGCTGATGTCCTGCTCGATGCCGTCCAATCGGACGCGCCGCACCTCCGTCCCGGGGTCGATCATCGCCTCCGCGAGCAGCTCGTTCTTCCCGTGGGTCTTCGCCCACCCGCGCACCCAGGCCCGGTAGGCCGAGGCGATCTTCTCCCCCGCGGGCACCATGCCGGTGGGCGTGAGCTGTACGGCCTGAGCGGCGCCGATGGACGAGCGCTCGCGCACGTAAAGAGACTGGCACGCGATCGCGAGCCAGGTCCCCGCCGAGAGGGCCTGGTCATCCACCCAGCCGATGACCCGGACCCCGTCATTCACGGCGGCGTCGATGGCGCCGGCGAACTGACGCATCCGCGTCAGCTCCCCGCCCGGGGTATCGAACGCGACGATCAACGGCGAACCGTTGGCCTTGGCCGTCACGACCGCCCGGCGGAAGAGCGCCTGGTGCCCCGCGTCGATGGGGCCGTCGACCCGCATGATCAGCACCGAGTCCGGCTCGGCGGGCGCCTCCGCCTCCTCCGACTGAAGGCTGGCGAGCGGTGCCCCAGGAGGTTGCGCGCCAGGCTGCCCAGCGAGCGGCGGGGCAGGCGACGCGGCACGGAGCCGGGCGGCCGAGATCGGCAAGGCCGAGACCGACGCGGCGGCGCCCCTCCCCTGGCCAGCGGGCATCGCTCCCGACCTCGCGGCCAGCGGCTGCGCTGTGGTGGAGACCGCGGCGGGGCCCTCAGAGGAACCGGCGGAGGAACCGGTAGCGAGAGCTGCGGCCGGGGCGGCGCCCCCCCCGACGAGGAAGACGAGCGAGGCGGCGACGAGGCGGGCGAACGAGGGGATCCAGTTCATGTGTTCGACAGGTACCGTGGGACACGACCCACGGCGACGCAAGCGCTAGCCCAGCTTCACTCCGCGAGGAACGATACAGCCGCCCTGATGGCCTCCGGATCCCGGAGAATCCGGCGGTGCCCGAGCCCCTCGAGCTCGATCATCTGCGCCCCTGGCCAGTGGTCCGCGACGAACCGTCCGGCCTCGATGGGAACGTCCTGATCATCGGCTGCGTGCAGCACGAGGAGCGGCTGGTCCAGGGTCTCCACGAGGCGCCTGAACTCGAACTCCTCGGCCCGCTCCCCGAAGCGCACCTCCATGCGCCGGACGAGGTCTTCGAGGAGGTCGTCGGAGCCGGTCACCAGCTCGAGGTAGTGGGAGAAGTAGACCAGCAGGTCATCCGGCGGCGAGAAGTAGCAGACGCGCGTCCCGCGCCACCCCTCGGCCAGGAGCAAGCTGGACGCGAAGGTCCCCATGGAGTGCGCCACGATGCAGGCGGGCCCCGCATCGGGGTCCTCCAGGGTCTGCTCCGCGACCGCGCGCAGGGCCCTCCGCATGGTCGGGAGGGAGCACCGCTTCCCGTCCGACTCGCCGTGCCCCACGTGATCGAAGGCGACCACCTCGAAGCCGGCCCGCTGGAGCGGGCGCACGAAGCCGTGAAGCTGCCCGGCCCGGCCCTCCCAGCCGTGCACCAGGAGCGCGGTCCCCCGGTCGACGGTCCCATCCTCCCGATCCCAGCGCCACGCCGCGAGGCTCCGCCCCCGATGGGTGACGGTGAATCGCTCCCCCAACTCCAGCACCTCAAGCTCCCGCGCTGGCGGCGTGTGCCTCCGCGGCGTCACGAAGAGGTGCAGCGCGAGCCGCCCCGCGGCGCTCCGCGAGACGAAGCGCAGCATCCGGAAGCCAAGGCGCATGGCGCGCAGTGACCAGGGCAGGTCCTGGTGATCCACGCCGCGCTGGCTGGCAGGGTGTGCGTTGACCGTCATCGGAGGGCAACCGTCATCGGAGAGGGACCGTCATCGGAGAGCAGGGGGTGGATGGGCAGCCGCTTGCGGGTGGACCCGGGGGCGCCGGGTCTCCAGCTGGGCCCAGCGCGTGAGCCCAGCCGGTGGACCCAGTCGGTGGACCCAGTCGAGGGACCCAGTCGAGGGACCCAGTCGAGGGACCCAGTCGAGGGACCCAGCAGGTAGGTCACGGATTATCCAGGCGTCGAGACGCGGCCGGGAGCGTCTGGGGGATGGGGAGCGGTGGTACGGGCGATCGTGCCGGCGGTTCGAAGGGGCAGCCGCCCACGCTCGCCGCGCGCGAGCGCGGGGTCCTGTCAGCAGGAGCATGGCCCCGCCTGCGGGAGCATGGCTCTGCCTGCGGGAGCATGGCTCTGTCAGTGGAAGCAAGGCCCGGTCAGCGAGAGCCGGGTGCGAGAGCGGGTACCTGGTTCAGCAGCCGGTCCTGGGTCCAGCCCCGGGCTCAGGGTCCGGCCCCAGGGGGCCGACTGCGGGCTCGGGGCCGACTGCGGGCTCGGGTCCCGCAGGGGGGCTGGAACCTCCTCCGGCGGGGCGCCAGCGCAGGCCGCTCCATCAGGCAGCGGGCGGTGCGTCGGGGCAGGGGGGAGGAGTTGAAGTTGTATGGCGGGAGTGCATGGGAATCGAACCCACCGGCCCACGCTGTTCACGAGGCCCTAACCGGCTTTGAAGACCGGGCGGCACACCAGCACCGATCCACTCCCGTCCGACCGTGTTCTAGCAAACCACCCCGCGCCCTGCCGGAAGAACTGGTCCCCGCGCGCTCAATCCCCGCCCAACTCGGCGCCAAGGGCGCCGAGCAGACCCGCGAGCGCCCCCAGCCCATGGTCCCCCATGTGTCCGATTCGAATCGTCGAGTCTCGGAGGTCGCCATACCCCGGCGCCAGCTGGAAGCCGCGGTGCAGCATGCCCTGGAGCAGGGCCGGGACGTCACGCCCCCCCACCGCCGCGCAGGTCACGGACGGCGACGCGGGGCCGTCGCCGAGAGGCGAGAGCCCCCGCGCAGCGAGGAACGCGGCGGTGCGGTCGCGCATCCGCGCGTGCCGCCGGTAGCGTCGCTGCCACCCGTCCAGCCCCCGGAGGTCCTCCGGCGTCTCGTCGGTCAGCCACAGCTCGACCTCTCCTGCCGCGATGTCCTCGAGCTGTCGCAGGAGCGCGCGATGGAGGGAGATCGTCGGGGTCATCGGCGGGCGACCGTCGGCGTGGGCCTCGGTGATCCGGATCAGGTCGAGGAAGAAGCCCCGGTCGTTGGAGGCCGCAGCGCCCTCGAGCATCGCCGCGCTCACGGCGTAGAGCCCCAGCCCTGGCGGCAACGCCAGGGCCTTCTGCGTCCCCGCGAGCACGAAGTCGAGGCCGTTGACCGACGCGTTGATCGGGGCTGCTCCGAGGTACGTGACGGCGTCCACGAGGAGCATGGCGCGCCCGCGCTCCCCGAGCGCGAGGGCGACGTCGGCGGGGTCAACGGCGACGCCGGTGGAGGTCTCGCTGAGGCAGACGGTGACCGCGTCGAAGGCCTCGCTCGCGAGCCGCTGCTGCGCGGCGCCCAGGTCCGGCGGAGCCCCGGGCGCGGACTCGATGCGGACCACCTCCTTCCCGAGCGCCTCGGCGATGGTCGCGAAGCGCTTGGAGAAGGCGCCGTTCACGAGGCAGAGCACCCGCCGCCCGGTGGCGCGCAGGCCCATCTCCATGAGCCCCGTCGCCGTGCAGGAGTGCACCGCCACACGATGCGAGGGAGCCGACGCGCCGAAGAGCGCCTCGAGGGGCGGGTCGAGGGCGTGGATCAGGTCCCGCATCTCCGCTGAGCGGTGACCGATCATCGGCTCCGCCATGGCCGCGAGAATGTCCCCGCGGACCTCGGTCGGACCGGGGATCCAGAGCTCGGCCTTCACGACGGCTCCCTCCGGAGGCGCCCCAACAGCCCCTCGAAGCGCCCGGCAGGCGCGCCTCGCAGGACCTCCAGCTCGTGGGCAGAGACGAGGTGAGGCAACAGGGCCGCGTAATCGGCCTCCCTCACCTCGACGTCCGCGCCGGCGACCACATCCGGCCGGCGCTCCACGGCGGTGAAGGCGATGAAGCGCGCGCACGCGTCCCTCGCCTCCAGATCTGTGGCGCCGTCCCCCACCAGGGCGACATCGCCCTCAGGGAAACGCTCCGCGAGCAGCTCGAGCTTTCCGCCCGCCCTGGCCAGCGGGGACCCCCGGTCGTAATCGACGTAGGCGCCGCTGACGTCGAACTCCAGGTCCACCGCGTGGATCCCCTCGACAGGGACGCCGAGCTGGACCCCGAACGGCTGGACCGCCGGGAGCAGACCGCCGGAGACAATCTCCACGCGCTTGTCGAGGTGGAGCAGCGCCGCGATCAGCTCCGCAGCCCCCGCGATGGCGGTCGCCTCGTAGCGCCGCGCGATGCGCGCCATGTCGGCGGCGCGCGGCCCCGCCAGTTCGAGCCGTCTCCCGTAGACCTCCTCGAGCGGCACGCGCCCCTCCATGGCCTCGGCGGTGAGAGCCGAGATCTCCGGGTGCTCCGCGGTGAGCTCCTCGATCCCCTCGATCGAGGAGAGCGTCGAGTCGCAGTCAAAGACGACCGCCGTGAAGGGCGGTCCGTGGACGGTCCGTGCCATGTTCGAAGAGGGTGACCATTGGCGCGGCCCGATTCAACCGCGCCAGGGCGTGGAGGGGGTCCTGCGCGAAAAAGGGGCGAGATGGAGGGGGGACTCTCGGGGTGGGAGATCCGCCCGGGCGGTGGGAGCCAAGCGGCAGGCCCGGCGAAACATCACGGACGGCTGCCCCGGTCGAGGCCCCCCCTCGCTGGAGCGCGGGGCATGCCGGAGACGCCAGTCGAGCCGGAGACCCAGTCGAGCCGGTGACCCGGTCGAGCCGGAGACCCAGTCAGGCCGGAGCCTCAGCCTCGCCAAAGCCTCCCCTCGCCGATGCAGCGGGCAGGCGGAGGCCCGGGCGGGTCAGCGCACCCCGCTCAGTCGTTCACTCAGGCGCCTCAGCGATTCACCCCGGGTCCACGGGCCTCTTTCAGCACGTAGCCAAAGACCGGACCACGCTCCCCCCTCGGGGCGACCCTGTCAGCAGCGCCTCCGCCCAGTGACATGAGATAGACGAGGAGCACGCCCAGTCCCAGGGCTCCCAGGGCCACCTGGATCACCCTTTGCCGGGCGGCCCGGCGCGCCTCCTCCGAGTCGGCGGGCGCCCCGGCCCCCGCCTGCGCCGCCTCCCCGTGGTAGACCAGCCGAATGCGCTGCTTGGGGTCGGTGTGGTGCGGGCCTGTGGCGTGTCGCTCCATTGCGGGTTGGTCCGTGGCGTGTTGGTCCGTGGGCATGATCAGGGAGGGTGGTCCGGCCGATCCAGACTCCCTTGCGGTAGCAACGGCCGGGGGGGGGGCCAAGCCGGGAATCCGTCACCGCTCCTCCCTGCAATTCGGGCTGCCCCGGGGCACGTCATTCGGGCGAAGCCAAAAAAGACGCCAACTCCTCGGATCCACGCCTCGACCGAGACATGCCTCGCGAAGAGAATGTCGGCCGCACGACCCCCACACTCCCGAGCAGCACGAATGAGATTCAAGGACAAGCACGTCGTCGTCACAGGCGGCACCCGAGGTATCGGCCGGGCGGTCGCCCTCGCCTTCCTGCGCGAGGGCGCAATCTGCCACGCGACCTATCGGGGCAACGACGCCGCGGCAGAGTCCCTGGTGGAAGAGGCCGGTGAGGCGGGCGAACGGGTGCACCTCGCCAAGTTTGACGTCGCAGACCACGAGGCCACGGAGGCCTTCTGGGAGAGCCTCGGCGAGACCCCCATTGACGTCCTCGTGGCCAACTCCGGCATCCGGCGGGATGCGCTCCTGGCGATGATGTCCCCGGGCGACTGGAACTCGGTCATCGGGACGAACCTCACGGGCTCGTACACCATGTCGAAGTTCGCGGTTCAGAACATGATGCGGCAGCGCCACGGCCGGATCATCTTCACCACCTCCCCCGCTGGCCGCTTTGGCTTCGAGGGCCAGGGGAACTACTCCGCCTCCAAGGCCGGCCAGGTCGGCCTCATGCGCTCCCTCTGCAAGGAGGTCGCCAAGCGCGGGATCACGGTCAACTGCGTCTCGCCTGGCTTCATCGCCACCGAGCTCCTCGACGACCTCCCCGACGAGCTCGTCAAGTCCTACAAGAAGTCCGTCCCCGCCCGCCGCTTCGGCACCACGGCCGAGGTCGCCTCCGCCGTGACCTTCCTCGCCTCGGACGAGGCCAGCTACATCACCGGCGCCACCCTCGACGTGACGGGCGGCCTCTGAGACCAGCACCATGAGCGAGTCCCATTCGAAGCCCGCGGGCGGCTCGGTCCTCGACCGACCCCTGACCGACTTCCTCCCCCACCGCCCGCCGTTCCTCTTCGTCACGCGAGTCATCGAGCATGACGGCGACACCCTCATCACCGAGTGGGACGTCCCCGAGGACCTTCCGGCGTTCGAGGGGCACTTCCCGGGACAGCCGGTGCTCCCCGGCGTTCTGATCTCCGAGTTCTGCTTCCAGAGCGGGGCGATCCTCATCTACGCCACGAGCCAGGAGGACCAGGACTCCGTAGGCGTCCCCGTCCTGACGCGCATCGTCGACGCCCGCTTCCGCAAGATCGTGCGCCCCGGCGAGACGCTGCGGGCCGAGATCAAGCTCACCGAGCGCCTGTCCAATGCCCGCTACGTGTCCGCCAAGGTCACGAGCGACGGCAAGGCCGTGCTGCGCCTGCAGTGCGTGCTCGCCGTGGCCCCGGCCGAGGAAGGCTGATGGGAGCCGACAGAGCCAGCGAAGCCAGCGAAGCCGACGGGGACTGGACCGACCTCGCCGGGAAGACGGTGGTGGTCACCGGTCTGAAGAACCGCAAGAGCGTCGCGTGGCACGTCACCCGCCAACTCGAGGAGGTCGGCGCCGAGGTCATCCTCGTGGTCCGTACCGAGGCGCGCCGGGATGAGCTCGCCAAGCTCACCGGGGGGCGCCTGGTCCTCACCTGTGACGTCCGCGAAGAGGGCGACGTCGAGGGACTGCGCCTGGCCCTCGCTGAGACCGGGAAGACCCTCCACGGCCTCGTCCACTCCATCGCGTTCGCCAACTACTCGGACGGCTGGAAGCCCTTCCACGAGACCAACGAGACGGACTTCCTCGAGGCCACCAAGGTCTCCGCGTTCTCGCTTGTGGCGCTCTCCAACGCCCTCAAGGACCTCTTCGCCAGCGACGCCTCCGTGGTGACCATCTCGATCTCGAGCACCACCATGGCCGCGGAGAACTACGGGTACATGGCGCCCATCAAGGCCGCCCTGGACTCCGCCGTGGTGTTCCTCGCCAAGTCGTTCAGCGCCTTCAGCCGGGTCCGCTTCAACGCCGTCCGCGCCGGGCTCCTGAAGACGAGCTCCTCGGCCGGGATCCCTGGTTACGTGGACTCCTGGATGCACGCTGAGAAGGCGACGCTCCGCAAGGAGGGCCTCCGGACCGAGGAGGTGGCCGCCACCACCCTGTTCCTGCTGTCACCGCGCTCCAGCGGACTGAACGGCCAGGGCCTCGTGGTCGACGCGGGGATGGGGAGCAACTACTTCGACGCAGAGCTCCTGGGCGGCTAGCGCTCGGCGCCGTCGAACGCGAAGGCCTCCAGCGCAGGTGTGGAGAACCACTCCCACACCTGCCACTCCTCGGTCCCGGGGGGGCCTGAGGCTCCTGCGATCCGTCGGCGCGCGATCAGCTCCCGGGTGCTCTCGAAGCCCAGCACAAGGAAGAGCCCGCCCGGGGTCGGCTCCCCGAGTTGAGCCAGCAAGAGCACCTCCTGGGCGATCGCGGGGTGCTGGATCCACGGCATCGCCGCCTCGCCGTCCGGGGCCATGATCACCACGAAGCGGCGCGAGTCGCCGCCGGCCCCGCCGGCCTCGCTCACCCGCCGCTGCTCCATGGCGGGGAGCTCGCGGACCTGGGCGAGGGTGACCATCGGAAAGGCCTCCGGGCGAAGCAGTCCCGCGGCCACCGCGGGGTCCTCTTCCAGGACCGCGATGACGTCCTCGGGGTCCTCCAGGTCGAAGACGAGGAGGCCCCGCGGCCCGACCTCCGCTGGCGCGAGGGGGCCGGAGACCAGGAGGCGGCCAGCCTCGGCCTCCCGTTCGAGGAAGCGGCGGTGTCCGTCGAAGACCTCCCGCTCGGCCAGTGCCTTGTTGGCGTCGAGGACCTCCCCTGGTTGAACGAGCACCAGCGTCAGCGACGCGAGCTCGGGGGCGCCCCCCCCGCCGGCGCGGACCGATCCGCACGCGGAGCCAAGCACCAGCGTGGCCCCCGCCAGCCCCAAGAGCATCCGTCGCGATCCCATGGCGGCATCGTGAAGGACCGGCGTGCAAAAGGGAATATCGCAGGCCGATGTCCAGAGGCCAACCCGCGCGGTCACCGGTCGGCCCGAGCTCCGCGCGGCGCCACAGGCCCGGCACCAAGGACGGTGCCGCGACCCGGACCGGCCACAGCTTCCGCCCACGACGCTCTCAGCCCAAGCAGGAGATCGAGTCTCGGTCTCATGAAGGCACCGTGAGGGAAGGTGCGCCCCCAGGGCTTGTCGCAGTCTGATGTCTGTCCACCGATTGCGTCTCCTGAGCCCCGGCGGAGCGCACCAAAACCCCGAGGACGCCCTTAGACTCGGATTGGCGCCGGGGCTTCCGTCTCCCCCGGCCCCGGTCTCACCCGGCCCCAGTCTCACCCGGACGGCCAACAGCATGCTCATCTTCTCAACGGGACGAACCCTGACCCTCGCGGCCGCCCTCTGCGGGCTAGCGGCGGCGCAGGCCGACGGCCCCGCGCTGGGCGCGACTCGGATCTTCCAGGCCGACATCGAGAGCGGCTCCATGACCGTGGACGAGATCCGCGCCGAGGGCCTGCGCGTCTTCTGCACGCCGTTCAACCAGCTCGACGGATACGGCGACGGGGCGATGAATCCGCTGGACCCCATCGCCCCGGGTGGGCGCCCGACCCTGCAGGGCAACGGCACCTTCCTTCGGGTCAACGGGCTCGACGCCCAATCCTGCCTCGAGTGCCACGGCATCGGCAGCTCGGCGACCATCCCGGCGACCTTCGCCGTCGGGGGCGTCGGCCCGTCGAGCACCAACGTGATCTTCCAGCCGCGCCGGATCGACGTGATCGACGCGGCCGGCCAGGGGATGGCGGGCTTCAACGGGCGCTTCATCAACCCTCCCTTTCTCTTCGGCTCCGGGGGCCTCGAGCTCCTGGCCCTGGAGATGACCGCGGCGCTCCAGCAGGGCCCCCGCGCCGCGTTCGCGTCACCCGACAGCGACACTCCGCTCGTCACCCACGGCGTCTCGTTCGGCTCCATCCGGTTTGACAGCGCCTCTGGAGCCTTCGACTACTCCCTCCTCGAGGGGATCGGCGAGGACCTCGTCGTTCGCCCCTTCGGCCGCAAGGGCTCCTTCCAGACGGTCCGAGGCTTCGACGTGGAGGCCATGCGCTTCCACTTCGGGATCGAACCCTCGGAGTTGGTGGGCGGCGGCGTGGACGCCGACGGCGACGGCGTGGCGGACGAGATCCTGGCGGGGGAGGTCTCCGCCATGCACGTCTTCGGGGCCACGCTCGAGCGGCCCGAGGTCCGAGACTGGACCCCGGAGGCCGCTCGAGGACTGGACGTCTTCGGGGCCATCGGCTGCGCCGCTTGCCACATCCCTTCGCTCAGCACCCGCAGCCGCTCGCTGCCTTTCCGCTTCCCCGAGGTGGAGACCGCCCCGCAGCTGAACCAGTTCCTGCGCGTCGACCTCACCCAGTCCACCGCCGGCTTTGACCCCGCCCCTGGCGGCGGCCTGGAGGTCCCGCTCTTCAGCGACCTGAAGCTCCACGACATGGGCCCTGGCCTCGCCGAGGCGTTCGGTAACCCAGACGACGCGCTCTACATCACGGCCCGCCTGTGGGGGGTGGCCGACACCGCGCCCTACCTCCACGACGGCCGCGCGACGACGCTCACGGACGCGATCCTCCTGCACGGAGGCGAGGCCCAGGGGTCCCGGGCCGCCTTCGCCGCCCTGTCTTCGGTGCAGCAGGTCGAGCTGCTGACGTTCCTGAAGCGCCTGCGCACGCCGCTCGATCCCGCAGGCGACCTGCTCCCCTGACGCTCTCACGCCGGGACAGTCTCGCCCCGTGACGCGCCCGCAGCCTCCCGCTCGAATCCGGGATTGGCGCAAGGCGCCCCGGCGAGCCCGCCGATAGCTGGCTTCACGCGATGGCTCCACACCGGAGGACTCGCGGCATGACCAGCGATGAAAGCCAGCAGCACCACGAAGCGAGTCTCCCCCACCCTCCTCCTTGTCGGCCTCGCCGCTGCCTGCCAGTCCGCGACGATGGACTCCCAGCCGGTCGCCACGCCAGCCGCCGTCGTCCGCCAGCCGTTCTCGGGCGCCGTCACCAGCGGCACCTCCGTGGCGATCGAGCGCTGCGATGACTTCATCCTGCGGGTCGAGGAGCTCATCATCGCCCTCGACACCGGTACCCTGGAAGGCACCTGGCACGCCTACGCCGCCGCGCGCGCCCCCTACGAGGAGATCCAGGTGTTGGCCGCGGCCTTCCCGGAGCTCGACCTCGCCATCGACGGTCGCTCGTCCGAGTTCGAGGCGGGCGAGTTTGATCCCGGCTTCCGTGGCTTCCACCGCATCGAGATCTTCCTCTTCGCGCGGCAACGTATGGGCGCGGCGATGCCCTACGCGCGCCAGCTCCTCGAGGATGCGAGGGCCCTGCGCGTGGTCCTGGAAGAGCGCGGTCGCTTCAGCGCCGCGGAGACCTTCGCGGGCATGGAGCGCCGCTGCATGGACGTGGCGACGCGCATGGTCTCCAGCGAAGAGGAGATGTGGAGCAACCAGTCTCTGCTCGTGATTCACCACGCATGGATCGGCTGCTACGAGCAGTACAAGTACTTCGCCGGGGCGGTTCGCACCGAGGATGCGCTCCTCGCGGAGCGCATCGACCGCGCCTACCGCAAGGCCATCGAAGAGGTGGCCGGCGAGTTCTCCTCGGCCGGGGTCGAGGGATCCCCCTTCACGCTGATCGACATGGGCCAGCGACGCCAGATCGCCGACTCGAGCCTCAAGCTTCGGGGCTACCTCATCGAGGCCCGCAAGGCGCTCGGGCTGAAGGACGCCTGAGGCCATCCGGGCGGGACCCGGTCGCCTGCGGCGCGCTCTTGTCCTAGGCTGCGGGGCATGATCCGCGCCCTCGTGCCCCTCTCCATCGCGGCGTTTGCCGCCGCCTGTGCCTCCTCCTCCGCGTCCACCAGCGACGCCAGCCGCGCCGCGCGGCCGAACGTCGTGGTCGTCTTCGTCGATGACCTGGGCGCCGGTGAGCTCGGCTGCTACGGCCAGCAGCACATCCAGACCCCCCGCATCGACTCCATTGCCCGGGCTGGGGTGCGCTTCAACAGCGCCTACACGGGCTCTCCGGTCTGCGCTCCCTCCCGCTGCGTGCTGTTGACCGGCAAGCACTCGGGGCACGCAGAGGTGCGCGCCAACTGGGAGAATGGTGGCTGGGGCCCGGATGAGCCCGAGGGGCAGTGGCCGCTCTCCGATGAGGAGGTCACCCTCGCCGAGCGCCTCGGCGACCTCGGGTATCGGACCGCGGGCTATGGCAAGTGGGGCCTGGGCGGTCCGGGGACCCGCGGCGCGCCGGAGCGGCAGGGCTTCGACCACTTCTACGGCTACCTCTGCCAGCGCGTCGCTCACAACTACTACCCCACCCACCTGTGGGACGACGGGGAGCGCGCTCCGATCCAGGGCGCGGAGCACTTCAAGGCGCACCAGAAGCTCCCGGAACCGCTCGCGAGCGCGGACGAGTACTACGCCCGCTTCGGCGGAGACGGACCGCAGGGAGGAGCCGCGCGCTACGCCCCGCAGCTCATCGCGGACGACATGATCAGCTGGCTCGACGACGCCGCTCAGGGGCACGAGCCCTTCTTCCTCTACTACGCGTCCGTCATCCCGCACCTGGCCCTGCAGGTGCCCCGCGAGTACGTGGACCGCTACCCCGCCGACTGGGACGCCGAGCCCTATCTGGGCCAGCAGTCCTACCTCCCCCACCCCAGCCCGCGGCGCGCGTACGCCGGCATGATCAGCTTCCTCGACGACCAGGTCGGGCGGATCCTCGACACCCTCGAGGCGCGCGGCGTGGCGGAGGACACGGTGGTGCTGTTCACCAGCGACAACGGCGCCACCTACGTGGGCGGCGTGGACACGGAGTTCTTCGAGAGCCACGACGAGCGCCGCGGACACAAGGGGCAGCTCTACGAGGGCGGCGTGCGCGTCCCCTTCCTCGCGAGCTGGCCCGGACACTTCCCCGAAGGAGCCGTGTCCGACCACGTGGTCTCCACCGTCGACGTGACGGCGACGGTACTCGACCTCGTGGGCGCGCCCGCCGCGACCGACCCGCACGTGGCCACCGACAGCGTCTCCTTCGCCGCCGCGGCCCGGGGCGATCTCGGCGCGCCTGCGCGGCCGTACTTGTACTGGGAGTACCGCCCCGCCGGCGCCCAGGCGGTACGCCAGGGGGACTGGAAGCTGGTGCGCACGGGGCTGAAGAAGGGCGCCCCTCGACTCGCGCTCTACGACCTGTCGGCGGACCCTGCCGAGTCCACCGACCTCGCGGCCTCCTTCCCGGAGCTCGTCGCCACCCTTGAGGCCCTCATGGACGGCTCACACGAACCGTCGGAGGGCTTCCCCCTCCCCACCGTGGACGGAGACGCCGCCGAGATCATGAAGCGCAAGACCCTGCCCTAGCCCCTCTCTTGGTGGCGCTCTCGCGCGGCCTGCGGGCTCAGAATCTGCGGGCTCGGGATCTGCGGGCTCAGGATCTTGCGGGCTCAGAATCTCGCGGGCTCAGAATCTCGCGGGCTCAGAATCTCGCGGGCTCAGAATCTCGCGGGCTCAGAATCTCGCGGGCTCGGGGCCGGGCACGCCCCCACGAGGGTGAGGTCGCGGCTGACATCGCGAGCCGAGATGGGACCACGACCGCGGGGCCGTGGGCGGGTCCCCCGGTGCGATGCGCGGGGACCCCGGATCGAGACCTTCGGGCCATGAGGGGGCAGGGCGCGGCCCTGTGGCCGGTCGCGGCCAGATACGGCAGGACTTTGCTCCCTGTGCCGTATGCTCGAGTTTGCGAGCCGCGCCAGCCCGCTCGCGATCTCCCATGTGGATCTGCTCCCTCCTCACCGCCGCCCTCGCCCAGGGCGGCGGCCCCCCGGCCCCGAACATCCTGGTCGTTCTCCTGGACGATGTGGGCCGGGACAAGGTGCACGCTTATGGGGAGAGCGCGGCGGCGCCACCGACGCCCAACCTCGACGCCCTCGCGGCTCGCGGCGTGCTCTTCCGCAACGCATGGGCCTATCACTCCTGCAGCCCAACGCGGGCCGCCCTGCTCACCGGGCGGCACTCGGACCGCACGGGGATCGGCTCGGTCATTCGCAGCGGCGATGGTGTCTACACGCCGCTGGCCCTCTCGGAGACGACGCTCCCCGAGGCGTTACCGGGCTACACCAGCGTCGCGCTCGGCAAGTGGCACCTGCGCGACCTGGGAGACCCGGACACCCACCCCATCGACAGCGGCTTCGACGCGGTCTCGGGCTACCTCGGGTCCAATGACTACCTGAGCTGGAGCTGGAACCTCAACGGGACCCTGACGCCGCGGACGGGTTACTTCCCCACCGAGCTGGCGGGCCAGGCCATCGAGACCCTCCGCCGCGTGCCCGAGCCCTACTTTGTGTACTACTGCCCGAAGTTGGCGCACTCGCCCTACCACGTGCCGCCGCAGTCCCTTCACACGCGGGGACATCCGGGGTCGATCTGGGGCCAGCACGCCGCCATGAGCGAGTCCATCGACACCGTGGTCGGCCGGCTCCTCGAGTTCGTCGACCTCGATCAGACCTATGTCTTCGTCATGGGTGACAACGGGTCCCCCGGCGAAGCCGTGGTCTCGCCGTTCCAGCTGAACCAGGCCAAGGGCAGCGTCTATGAGGGCGGCGTACGGGTCCCGTTGATCGTCGCCGGCCCCGGGGTCTCGCGCGGCACGGAGTGCGCCGAGCTGGTCCATGTGACCGACATCTTCGCCACCGTCCGCGAGCTGAGCGGCCTCGGGCCGCCGAGCCAGGGCGCCGAGGACTCGGTGAGCTTCGCGGCCCAGCTCACCGATCCCCTGCAGCGCGGTGCTCGCGAGGCCCTCTTCGTGCACAAGTTCCCCTTCCCTGGCCTCCCCGGTCCGGACGTTCGGGCGCTCCGCACGAGGCGCTGGAAGCTCATCCACAGGACGAGTTCACAGCGCTTCGAGCTCTACGACCTGGCGTCGGACCCCTTCGAGCTCGCCGACCTCCTGGTCACCCAGCCGGGGCCTGGGACCACCGGGATCAAGGACCGCCTGCTCGCCATGATGCCCACGTTTCCCTGAGCGGGCCCCACGCCAGCGTCCCGGCCGCGGGGCGGCGGCCTCTCGATCCCGGGTCCGCTCCGCCTCGCCTTCGCCAGACCCGGGATGCGCCCCGGCCAGAACGGCCGCATACCCCCGTGGTAGATTCCATGGACTTCCGCCACGCCTCCGCCGAACCTCAAGGCTCCCGAGCGGCCCGGCGCCCCCTGCCCCCCCGAATGACCCTCTCACGCACCTCCAAGACCAGGCGACTCCCATGCGCCTCCGCCTAGGTCCCGGCGCGATGGTCGCCGCCGCCTTCATCGGCCCGGGGACGATCACGGCGGCCAGCGTCGCGGGCGTGGAGACGGGCGTCACCCTCGTCTGGGCCGTGGCCTTCTCCGTGATCGCGACGTTGATCCTCCAGGAGCTCGCCGTGCGCAGCGCCCTCGCGACGGATCGAGACCTCTCGACGTTGACCCGGGACTTTGGCGCCGGCCGCTGGTGGGGTGCGCCGCTGCTCATGCTGATCGTCATCGCGATCGGCGTCGGGAACGCCGCCTACCAATCCGGCAACCTCTCAGGCGCCGCGATCGGTCTGGACGCGGCCGTGGGATGGAATCCCAAGGGCGTGGTCCTGCTGTCCGCGGCCGCAGCGTCGGGGTTGATCCTCGCCAACCGATACCGCTGGCTGGAGCGCATCCTCGTGGGCCTGGTTGGGTTGATGGCCGTGCTGTTCATCGGCCTCGCGGTCATGGTCGCGCCGCTGCTCAGCGCCCAACCTGCAGAGCGGCTCCTGCCAGCCTGCTCGAGCGAGAGCGTCCACCTCGTCCTGGCACTGATCGGGACCACCGTGGTCCCCTACAACCTCTTCCTCCACGCGACGGCGGCCCGGCGGCGCTGGCAGGGAGTGTCCGTCGCGGAGGCTCTCCAGGGCACCCGAAGGGAGTCCTTCCTGGCCATCGTGATCGGCGGCATGATCACCGTCGCGGTGGTGGTGGTCGCGGCTGCGCTGGTCTCAGCAGACACCTCAGAGCCCGCGCTCCCCGCTGTGATGATGGCCATCGAGGGGTACCTGCCGGGCGGAGGCACCATGGCCGTGGGGATCGGGTTGTTCGCCGCCGGGCTGACCTCGGCCATCGCCGCCCCCGTCGCCGCCAGCTGGGCCGTATGCGGGGCGCTGGGCTGGTCCACGGAACCGGGCAGCCGCAGCTTCAAGGCCGTCGCCCTGCTGGTGGTGGTCGCGGGCACCTTCTTCGCCATCGTGACGGACCAGCCCGCTGCCCTGATCGTCACCGCCCAGGTGACCAACGCCCTGCTGCTGCCGTTGATCGCCCTGCTCTTGGTCGCGATCGCCAACAGCCGCCTCCTGCCGGACGGCTATCGCAATCGCGGCCGACAGAACGCGGCCGCCGCCTGGGTCCTGATCACGGTCGGCGTGCTGGGAATCAGCAAGCTCATCGGGGCGCTGGGCTGAGCTGGGGCCCGGGCTCGGGGCGACGCGAGCGCGGCCCCCATGGCCGCCGGTTCCGCCGCCCCCTCGCCTTGAAG
>CBFHHK010000018.1:0-31530 GCA_965655435.1 Planctomycetota bacterium
GCAGCTGGGAAGGGTGATCGGCCGTGGGGGGGGGCGCAGCGAGAAGCTGGCGGTGGAGTGGAGCCGCCGGTTGGAGCCGCAGGTTGGAGCCGCAGGTTGGAGCCGACGTCATCGGGTGCGCAGCTAGCGGCAGGTGGTGGTCGGCTGCATGGGAGATTGGCGAGGTCGGCCGGTCCCCTCGGCTCCGCTCCTGGCGCCAGATCCCGGGGCGTTCAGTCCGGCCTGGTGGCCGTCAGCTCAGCCTCGCGACCGTCGGCCCAGTCCCGCGACCGTCGGCCCAGTCCCGCGACCGTCGGCCCGGCCCCGCGACCGTCGGCCCAGCCCGGTCGTCTTCAGCCCCGCGCCGTGGCGGGAGCCGCCCGGTCGACAGACTCGAGGGAGGTGGGGAGGGCGCTCTCCCAGAGCGCGATGCCGCCGATGAAGTAGGCGAAGATCAGCAGCTCGAGGTCGATCTTGCGATAGGTGCAGAGGGTCGCGCTGCGGCTCAGGAGGCCGTGCTTCGCCTCGGCCACGAGGCCCGACTTCGTGCCCACGACACGCCATCCGCGGCCGAAGCCGAGGGTGGGGACCAGGCGCAGCGGCTTGCCGCCGGTCCACATCTCGATGGTCCGCCGCATGAAGCCCGGGCGGATCGTGGAGCCGAGCCACTCGCGGGCCTCGGTCCAGCAGGCGAACTGCGCCCGGAGCAGGCCGGGGTCGCGACGGATCTCGACCACCTCTCCCTTCAGCGGACGCCAGGTGGCGCCGACGATCAGCCCGAGACGGTTCCGTGACACCTGCAGGGTGCCCACCTCCTTGCCGTCCTCATCACTGACGACGTGGCGGGGGGCTAGGAAGCCCGAAACGGCGGTCTTGTAGGTCTTCTTGGGGGAAGGCATGGTCCGGATCCAAAGGCGGTATCGGCCGGAAGGGTACCCGTGCTTGGCATCCCGATCGGATTCCGTCTTCCGATTCGCAATCTTGCCGGGCGGATCAATCGGCCGCGAGCAGGGACAGGGACGCGTAGGCCTCGATAACCGCCGCCGCGCCGATCTCAATTTCGTCCTGTGTCGACCTGTCAGGTGTCCCCAGGTGAGCCAGGGAGAAGCGGAGCGAGGAAGCCGCGAGCGCCTGGCTGGCCCCCATGGCAAGCAGGACCGGCGAGGGAGCGGCCTGGGTCGCGTTGCACGCGGAGCCAGTGCTGACCTCGATGCCCTGCGCGTTGAGCAGGCCCATCATCGCGGCGGCGTCCAGTCCTGTGCCGTCGAGATCGAAGCCGAGGTTGCTCGTGTTGGCGGCCCGGCGAGCGGTGTCCCCGTGGATGACGGTCCCCGGGCAACCCTCCAGCACGAGACGCTCGAGCAGGTCGCGCCGGCGCGCGATCTCCGCCTGCGCCTCGCCGGAGGCCGCGAGCGCCGCCGCGCGCTCGGCAGCGACGCCCATGCCGACGATGCCCGGGACGTTCTCCGTTCCGGCTCGACGTCCATCCTCCTGGGGGCCACCAGCGAGGAGAGGGGACACGGGCGCGCCCTCGCGGACGTAGAGCGCACCGATCCCGCGGGGCCCGTGGAACTTGTGGGCCGAGAGGCCCAGGTAGTCACAGCCCAGCTGTTCGACGTCGATGGTCATCTTTCCGGGGGCCTGCACCGCGTCCACATGGAACAGCACGCCGTGCTCGCGGCACGCGGCGCCGATGGGTTCCAGGTCGCTGATCACGCCGGTCTCGTTGTTGAGGAGGATCATCGAGACCAGGGCTGGGCCGCGGGCGATCGCGTCAAGCGCTGCGCCTTGATCCAGGGCGCCGGCGCGGTCCACGGGGATCTCCAGCACGGGCCCTGCGCGCTCTGCGCACTTGCGGGTCGCGCTGTGCTCCGCGGTGGAGATGACGGTGGGGCGCCCCGGGTTCGCGGTGGCTGCGCTGTGGAACGCCAGGGACGTACTCTCCGAGCCGCAGGAGGTGAAGACCACCGTGGATGGAGACCGCGCACCGACCAGGGCGGCGACCGCCTCTCGGCCGCGCCGCACGGCGCGCGCGGCTTCCCGCCCGGCCTCGTGGGCGGCAGACGGGTTGGCGCCAGGCCGGCCGAGCCAGGGGAGCATGGCCTGGATCACCGGCTCGGAGGCCGCGGTGGTGGCGTTGCAGTCGAAGTGGAGGGGCATCGTCCTCGGATTGTAAGCCCTCTGGGAGTCCGCGCGGCGCGTCCAGCGTGCGCGGCTGGAATCCCCATGGCGCCTCGCCCTATAAGAGAGCCCGCGGCTGCTGCCTGCGACCACCCATGTTCTTCGATCCCGTCTATTGGCTGATCCTCGGCCCCTGCCTGCTGCTCGGACTTTGGGCCAGCTCAAGGGTCAAGTCCACGTTCAACGAGTACGCCCAGGTCGGCGTCAGCAGCGGGATGTCCGGCGCCCAGGCGGCCGCCGCTGTGGCCCGAGCTGGCGGCGCGGTGGTGACCATCGAGCGCGCAAGCGGGTTCCTCTCGGACCACTACGACCCCAGGACGAAGACGCTGAGGCTGTCGCCCGAGGTCTACGACGGCCGCTCGGTCTCAGCCATCGCGGTGGGGGCTCACGAGGCAGGGCACGCGATCCAGGACGCCAAGGGGTACCAGTGGCTCGGCATGCGAAGCGCCCTGGTCCCCGCGGTGCAGTTCGGCTCCCGCTTCTGGACCCTGCCGCTCATCATCGGCCTCTTCATGCAGGCGACGCCGCTCGGCGGCCTCTTGATGCTGCTTGGCATCGGGCTGCTCTCGGTGACGGTCCTGTTTCAGCTGGTGACCCTGCCTGTGGAGTTTGACGCCTCCAATCGGGCGAAGCTCGTGCTGGCAGAGGCTGGCATCGCCCGCACGGACGCGGAGCGCCACGGGGTGGACCGCGTCCTCGGCGCGGCTGCCATGACCTACGTGGCGGGCGCGATCACCGCGGTCGCGACACTCGCCTATTACGTGTCGCTCTTTCTCGGCTCGCAGCGGAGCGATTGAGGCACCCATAGGGGCGCCCGAGTGGGTGGGCAGGGGGGGGCGCCTTGGGGGCCGCAGGGAGCGGGTCCAAGGGGGCTACGGGGCCTTGCCGCCGTGCGCACCAGGGTCCAGGGGACTCTCGCGCCGGCCAGGGCTCCCCCGGTTCGCGGCGCGCGGGTACCCTCTCCGGCTCAC
Source organism: Planctomycetota bacterium (assembly GCA_965655435.1). Classification (GTDB taxonomy): domain Bacteria; phylum Planctomycetota; class UBA1135; order UBA1135; genus Saltatorellus. The sequence goes on from CBFHHK010000018.1 coordinate 3,132, forward strand.
TCCTCGCCGCACAGCACCCAGGTGACCCCCTTGGACCGCCTCACTCTCGACTACACCAACGTCCTCTCCGACGCGATCGGCTCCGAGCACGGGCTCGCCGTCGCCGACATCGAGGCCCTCACCGAGCGCTCCGCCGTCGCATTGGCCGCGGTTCAAGCTCGCCGCAACCAGGACCTCCGGTGGCTGGACCTGCCGCACCAGAGCGCGGTCCAGCAGGACGTGATGGACTACGCGGCCTCCGTCCAGGGGCAGTTCGAGAACGTGGTCGTGCTCGGGATCGGCGGCTCGGCCCTGGGCAACCGGGCCCTTCACCGCGCCCTCTCCAGCCCCTTCCACGACATCCAGCCGCCGGCGGGCATGCCACGCCTGTACGTGCTGGACAACGTGGACCCCGACCTCGTCGGCGAGTTCCTCGACACGGTCGATCCCCGGACCTGCCTCTTCAACGTCATCTCCAAGTCGGGGTCGACGGCGGAGACCATGAGTCAGTTCCTCGTGCTCCGCGACCGGCTGATTCAGGCCCTCGGCAAGGAGGGGCATCGGCGCCACATGGTCGTGACCACCGACGCCGAGAAGGGCGTCCTGCGCCCGATCGTCGAATCGGAGGGGTACCAATCCTTCATCGTGCCGGACGGCGTGGGCGGCCGCTTCAGCGTGCTCTCGCCCGTGGGCTTGGTCTCCAGCGCGCTCATCGGGATCGACGTGCCGGGGCTCCTCGCGGGGGCGGCGGACATGGACGAGCGCTGCAGGGAGGCGCCGCTCATGGAGAACCCCGCGCTCATGTACGCGGCGATCCAATACCTGATGCAGCAAGAGAAGGGGAACCCGATGTCGGTGACCTTCTCGTACAGCCAGCGCCTCGCCTGCGTCGGTGACTGGTACGCCCAGCTCCTGGCCGAGTCGATCGGCAAGCGTCTCTCTCGGGACGGCGAGGAGGTCTTCGCTGGCCCGACGCCGGTCTCCGCCATCGGCGTCACGGATCAGCACAGTCAGGTCCAGCTCTACGTGGAGGGGCCGCACGACAAGTGGTTCACGCTCCTCTCCGTCGATCGACCGGACCACACGGTCGAGATCCCTGCGGCCTTCCAGGAGCAGGACGCGCTCGCCTACCTCGGCGGGCGCACCATGAACGAGCTCTTCGCCGCGGAGCGTGACGGCACGCGGATCGCCCTGACCGACGCGCACCGCCCGAACGTCACGGTCTCGTTCCCCGCGGTCACCGCGCATCACGTCGGCCAGTACCTCTACCTGATGGAGCTCGCGGTGGCCGTGATGGGGGAGCACTACGGTGTGGACGCCTTCGATCAGCCCGGGGTCGAGGCCGGCAAGGTCGCGGCCTACGCGCTCATGGGGCGCAGCGGCTACGAGGAGCGCCGGGCGGAGATCGAGGAGAGCCTCAGCGGACCGAGGCGGACGGTCTGACCCCTTGGAGACCCTCCAGAAGATCGTCGCGGGAGTGGGGCTCCACCCCCGGACTGGCGTCCCCGACGTGGGGTCGGTGCGGGCGGCCCGGCAGGCCGCCTGGCTCGCGTCGCGCACCGGCGCCCAGGTGACCCTCCTCCACGCCGCGTGGGCCGAGGATGGCAGCGGGCCAGTGGAGCTCGCGACCAAGGCGACCGAGGAGCTTGAGCAGCTCAGGGAGCTCGTCGAGGCGGACGGCGCCAGCGCGTCGATCCGGATCGCCGAGGACTACCCGTGGCTCGCGCTCTGCAGGGCCGCGATCGACGACGGCGCGGAGCTCGTGCTGGCGGGCAAGCGCTCCGTCGCGGATCGCGGCCGGCGCCAGATCGGGAGCACGGCGGTGAAGCTCCTCCGGAAGTGCCCGGCGCCCGTGTGGCTCGTCAATCCCGAGCACGACCTGAACCACCGGCACGTCCTCGCGTGCACCGACTTCTCACCGGTGACCGATGACCTCCTCTCGGCGTCCGCGTGGCTCGCAGCGCAGTCCAGCGGGGAGCTGCACATGCTGCACGCCTGGAACCTGACGTGGGCGGAGCAGCGGGCTGCTGCGGACCTCTCGGAGGAGGACTACGCGGCGCGGGTCGATGAGGCCCGCACGCGGGCCCTGGCCTCCCTCGAGCGACAGGCCGACGGCCTGGACGTGGACCCGACCCTGCACCTCGAGCGGGGCGACCCTCACGTGCAGATCCTCGAGAAGGTGGAGCAGGAGCGCCCCGATGTGCTCGTGATGGGCAGCCTCTCCAGGGGAGGGCGCCCCGGATTTGATGTGGGCACCATCGCCGAGCGTGTCCTGCCGCAGGCGGAGGAGTCGATCCTCTGCTTCAAGCCGAAGGACTTCGTTTGCCCTGTCGCGTGAGGGGACTCTGTCGCGTGAGGGGACTCTGCGGCGTGAGGGGACTCTGTCGCGTGAGGGGACTCTGCGGCGTGAGGGGGCTCCGGAGCGTGAAGGAGTTCGGTGGCGTGAAGGGCTCCTGGACCGGAGGCGACCCGCCCGGGCGAACGGCGCCCGGCTGAGCCGGGGGGCTCTGGCGCTGCCCCCAACTCCAGCGCATTGCCCGGCCTGGCGTTATGGTCGGCGCCGCGCCCGGGACGGTCCAGCGCGGCGGGATCGGAGAAGGCCCGATCAGAGAAGGCCCGACCGGAGAAGGCTGGACCTGTGCCGGCTGAGCCGGTGAACGGGGTTCGGATGGTGGGGGACCGGGGGGGAGTCGGTAACCTCTCCCCGATGGCACAGAGCGCGGAATCGGTCAAGCTCACGAAGGAGCTGCGACTGCTGGATGTCTACGCCTTGGCGACCGGGGCGACCCTCTCGGCGGGCCTCTTCCTCCTGCCGGGGATCGCTGCGGGCCAGGCGGGCGTCGCGATCACCCTCTGCTATCTGATCGCTGCGATCCCGCTGGTCCCGGCGGTGCTCTGCAAGGTCGAGCTCGCGACGGCGATGCCGAAGGCCGGCGGAACCTACTACTTCTTGGACCGCAGCCTCGGGCCCCTCGCCGGCACGGTGGGAGGGATCGGCACCTGGCTGGCGCTGATCCTCAAGACCTCCTTCGCCCTGGTCGGGTTGGGGGCGTACGTCTCGCTCTATCTCGAGCCGAGCCCGCTGCTGACCAAGTCCATTGCGGTGGGCTTCGCGCTGCTGTTCGCGGTCGTCAACGTGCTCGGCGCCAAGAAGACCGCGGTGTTCCAGCGCCTCCTCGTGGGGGGGCTGATGGTCATCCTCACGGCCTTCTCGATCCTTGGGCTGCCAGAGATCGACCCCGCGGCGTTCAGCGGCTTCTTCGATTCGGGGTCGGACGCGATCATCGCCACCGCCGGCACGGTCTACATTTCCTACGTCGGGGTGACCAAGGTCATCAGCGTGGCAGAGGAGATCAAGGACCCTGAGCGGACCCTGCCTCGGGCGGTCTTCCTCTCGATGCTGACCGCGGTGGTGATCTACCTCATCACCACGTCGGTGATGGTGGGTGTGGTCCCGATGGCCGAGCTCAGCGGCAGCGAGACCCCCATGGCGCAGGCGGCGGAGGTGATCGCTGGAAAGGCCGGCATGGCCGTCATCACCCTCGCGGCCGTGCTCGCGTTCTTCTCGGTGGCCAACGCCGGGATCCTGAGCGCGTCTCGCTACCCGATGGCCATGGCAGGTGACAGCCTGCTGCCTCCCGGGCTCGCGCGCCTCGGCGGCAGGGGGACCCCGACTCGCTCGATCGCTCTCAGCGCCGGGGTGGTGATCGCGATTGTCATCTTCCTCGACCCGCTCGGGATCGCGAAGTTGGCGAGCTCGTTCCAGCTCTTCATCTTCGCTCTCGAGTGCCTCGCGGTGATCGTGATGCGCGAGAGCGGCCTCAGCTCATACGACCCGGGCTTCCGGACGCCGCTCTATCCCTGGCTTCCGCTGTTCGGGATCTTCGCGCCGTTCCTCCTGATCGCGGCCATGGGGCTCATGCCGACCCTCTTCAGCCTGGGGCTCGTGGCGGGCGGAATCGCCTGGTACTGGACCTACGCGAAGGGGCGGGTGGAGCGCCGCGGCGCGGTGTTCCATGTGTTCGCGCGGCTCGGTGAGCAGCGCCACGAGGACCTCGACTCCGAGCTCCGAGGGATCCTGAAGCAGAAGGGGCTCCGGGACGACGACCCCTTCGACGAGGTGGTCGTCACCGCCTCCGTGGTCGATCTCGGGGCGGGCGAGGGCTTTGATCAACTGGTCGGCCGCGCGGCCAGCGCGCTGCACGCGAAGACCGGGACGGACGCGAAGACGTTCGTGGACGGCTTCACCGAGGGGACGAAGACCGGCGCGACCCCCGTCTCCAAGGGGGTCGCGTTGCCGCACATGCACCTCGATGGGCTCGATCGCCCGTTCCTCGTCCTCGGGCGCAGCGGCGGGGGGCTCACGATCGAAGGCGGCGACGTCTTCGGCCATCAGACCCGCACCGAAGGAGTCCACGCGGTGTTCTTCCTCGTCAGCCCCGCCGGCGACCCGAGCCAGCACCTGCGCATGCTGGCCCAGCTGGCCAGTCGGATCGACGAGGACCGCTTCATCGAAGAGTGGCTCGGCGCGACCAACGAGGTTCAGCTGCGGGAGATCTTCCTTCGGAATGAGCGCCACATCTCCATCGAACTCAACCCGGGCTCCGCGGCGGAGGAGCTCGCGGGCCTCCGCGTCCGTGAGCTCGGCCTACCCGAGGACTGCCTGGTGGTCTCGGTTCGCCGCGCAGGGAGGACCCTGGTGCCGCGCGGGGAGACCGTGCTCTTGAGCGGGGACCGGCTCCTGGTCATCGGGGAGCCCGGGCCGATCAGCGAGCTCTACGCCCGCTTCGGTGAGCCGCGCGCGGTCTGAGGCGGCGCCGGTCGCGCAGCGCCGGGGGAGTCACAGATCGAAGTCGGCCAGGGACCCCCGCTGGAGCCAGTTCTCTGGCGCCCACGCTGCCCCCGCGTCGTGGGCGTGGAGCGTCACCGCGACCCGGGAGCGCGCGCTGCGGTTCGCCTCCGAGCGGTGGGGGATGTGGTCGTGAAAGACCACCATCGAGCCGGCGCGGACCTCGAGGGGCACCGCCGCGTCGGGCCAGGGGGTGGAGTCCAGGTCGTGCAGCGCGCCGCTCCTGGAGTCCCAGTCCACCTCGTAGCGTTCACGTAGCGGTGAACGATGCGACCCCGGGGCCATCCACAGGCAGCCGTTGGTCTGGTCGGCGTCTTCCAGGGCGATCCAGAGACCCACAACGCGCTGGGGCTCGGTCAGGAGGTAGCTGGCGTCTTGATGCCAGCGCACCTCGCCCCCGATACCCGCCGGCTTGAAGATCACCATGCTCTGTACGAGCCGCGGGTGCTCGAGGCCGCCAACCGCGAAGGCGTCCTTCACCACCTCGCTCCTCGCGAGCGCCTGGAAGCGGGGGTCGAGGTCGTGGAGCGCGTGTCCGATCTTGTTGAAGCAGCGGTCACGGGGCGCGCTCACGGAGCCCGCCTCATCGAGGGCCTCGGCCTCGAGGAAGGCCTGGATCCCTCGCGCCGAGGCGAAGAAGGTCTCCTCGCGGCCGGCGTCCCGGTCGTCGGTGCGGAAGACGGCCTGCTCAGCCTCCGGGTCATGGTCGGCCACGTGTCCGGCGATGGCCTCCTGGAGCGCCTCCAGCGTCGCGCTCTCGACCGCGTCCTCCAGGATGACGAAGCCGTCCTGGTCGAAGCGCGCCTTCAAGTCCTCGTGGTGAGACGTCATGGGCGCCACTGTACGGCGCGGCAGGGCCATGGCTGCTGCGGTCCGGGAGGAGTCGTGATCCCCTGCTCTTTCCATGAGGTGTCTCCTCGAGTCCGGCCCGCGAGGCTTCCTCGCCGGAGTCTCCTCGCTGGAGTCTCCTTCTTGGGGGCCTCTTCGCGTCAGGCCGCCTCGTCTCAGGTTCCGCAATGCCGGGGCCGCGGTGTCGAGTTCTCGTACGTCAGGTTCTGCCCGAGAGGTCAAGCTCACGCTCCAACCACTCCTTCGCGACGGTCCACTCGAGCTCGGCGAGGTCTGATGGGATCCGGGTCGCCTGGGCCGCCTCATCAACGCTGAGGTCGAGGACGAGGCAGAGGATCGTGAGCAAGGCGCCCGTCCCCCTGAGCTGCTCCATCCGCTTCAGGGCGTCTCCGAGCTCCGGGGTGCTCACCGGCACCCGCTCGGCTCCCGGATGAAGGGGGGCGAGTAGGACCGTGGGCGCGACGGGCCCCCCCTGGGGCCCAGCGGTGCCGAGCAGCTCCTCGAAGGCGCGGGCCACAGCGCACAGGAGCTCGACCTCGAGCTCCGGAGTTGTCGGCTCACCGAGGACATCGCGGGTCAGCTCCCCGGTGGCGGCGACGAGGTCCAGGCAGGTGGGGTGGGGGGGCGTAGCGATGCCGGGTCCAGGCTGGAGTGGCTCCGGCTCGGAGGAGAGTCGGCGCTTGATCACGCCGGTGAACTCTCGCCGGGAGCGCTCATCACCAGCCGCGCTGCGGCGCAGCAGGTCCTGGGCCTGGGATCGTTCGGGTTCCGACATCGTGAGGGGGCGCGGGGCCGTGAGCCCAGCGCGCATGCGACCAAAGGTCACCTGATGGGGGCCTCGGCGCAATTGCTGGAACTACGGCGGCGCCATCGGGGAGATCCCCGAGGGACTTCGGCCGGGGCGCTGGTTCATGCATCGCACGGGGAACCCTGGGCGAAATCCCCTACATGACGACGGATCTCCAACAGCTGCTCCCCGAGGAGCTCGGCCAGCGCTGCCTCGGCCAGGATGCGACGCCCAGGGCAGACGGCGAGGTCGTGCTGCTCTGGATTCGCTCGGCCATGAGGGCGGCGTCCAACCCGGCGCTCGAGGCGGCCTGCGCGGCCGCCAACGGGCTGGGCCTCCCGCTGCTCGTCTATCAGGGGCTCGATGACCGGCACCCCTACGCCTCGGACCGGCTGTGGACCTTCGTCCTCGAGGGCGCTCGTGACCTCGCGATCGACCTGGAGGCGCGCGGGATCGAGTACGCGTTCCACCTCCGGCGACCGGGCCACCAGGAGCCCGCGCTGCGCCAGCTCGCTGGCCGAGCGGCGATCGTCTTCTGCGACGCCGCCCCGGTCGCGCCCCTCACGACCTGGACGGCCGCGCTCGCCAGCGCCACGGAGGCCCCTGTGGTGGAGGTCGACGCCTCTTGCGTGGTCCCGTTGACCGCCACGAGTCGTGGCTACGAGCGGGCCTTTGCCTTCAAGAAGGCCACCAAGAAGGCGCGCAAGACCTGGCTCGGGTGGGAGCCCGAGGAGCAGCCCAGCCCCGCGCGCTTCGCCGGGGAGCTCGGCTTTGAGCCCCTCGATCTCCGCTCTGAGGGCGCCGCCGGGCGCGCGGCGGAGTTGGTCGCGGCCTGCGAGGTGGATCATGGCATCGGGCCCGTGGCGCACACCCCAGGCGGGGCGCGCGCGGCGTCGGCGCGGTGGGAGAGCTTTCGGGATGAGCGGCTCGTCCGCTACGCGCGGGATCGCAACGACGCCCTCCGCCCGGGGGTCTCGAGGCTCTCCGCGTACTTCCACTTCGGCATGCTCTCGCCCCTCACCGTCGCCCGGGAGTGCGTCGCGATCGGGGGCGCAGGGGCGGACAAGTTCCTGGACGAGCTCCTCGTCTGGCGCGAGGTGGCCTGGCACTTTTGCCACCACGCCGGGGTGGATCTTGACTCGCTCGAGGCCGTCCCTGAGTGGGCGCGCGAGACCCTCGACGAGCACCGCGGGGACCAGCGGCCCGGGGCCCGCTCGACGCTGGACCTCGCGGGGGCGCGCACGGGAGACGAGCTCTGGGACGCGGCGCAGAGATCCCTGCTGCGGCACGGGGAGCTCCACAACAACCTGCGGATGACCTGGGGCAAGGCGATCATCCCGTGGTCCGCGTCCCCCGAGGCTGCGCTCGAGCGGCTCATCGACCTCAACCACCGGTATGCGCTCGACGGGCGGGACCCCTCCTCCTACGGCGGGCTCCTGTGGTGTCTCGGTCAATTCGATCGGCCCTTCCCGCCGGCGGAGCCGATCACCGGCGAGCTCCGCGGGCGCTCCACGGAGGTGCACGCCTCGCGCCTGAACGTGGAGCGGTACGGGGCGCGCGCCGCGGCGCCTGCCGCGCCGGCGAGGCGGATCGCGGTCATCGGAGCAGGCCTCTGCGGCCTCGCAGCGGCCGAGGCCCTCGAGGAGGCGGGGCACGAGGTCGTGGTCTTCGACAAGGGGCGCGGCGTGGGGGGGAGGACCTCGACCCGCCGGGCGGATCCCTTCGCCTTTGACCATGGCGCCCAGTACTTCACGGCGAGGGACCCGCGGTTTCGCAGGGTGGTCGACATGTGGGTCGAGGAAGGCGTGGTCGAGCCCTGGGAGGGGCGCCTCGCGGTGCTCGATGCTCCGGCGGAACCACAGCCCCGAGCGGCGGGGGAGAGCGACCTGCGCTTCGTCGGAGTCCCGGGCATGAACGCCATGGCGCGGCGAACCGCGCGGGACCTGGATGTGCGCTGTGGGAGCCGCGTGACCGACCTCGAACGCTCAGGGGACCAATGGCGCGTGGCCCTCGAGGACGGCCGTGACGCAGGCGACTTCGACCTCATCCTCGTGACCACGCCTCCCGCTCAGGCGGCGCCGCTGCTCGCGGGGTCACCGCGCCTCCAGGGCCTCGCCGAGGCGGTCGAGATGGACCCGTGCGTGGCGGTCATGGTCGCGTTCGACGCCCCCCTGGAGGTGCCCTTCGATGGAGCCTTCGTGAACCAGGGCCCCCTATCCTGGATCTGCCGAAACAGCTCGAAGCCCGGCCGACCGGACGGGGAGGCATGGGTCCTTCACGCCACTCCGGACTGGTCCCGGGCGCACTTCGAGGCGAGCGAAGAGGAGGTCGTCGACGGGCTCCTGTCTGCCCTCGGTACGGCCACCGGCGTCACGCTCCCCGGAGCCCTGCACAGTGATCGAATGCGGTGGCTCTTCAGCGCGGCGAGTCCGCCCCGGTCGGACGGGGCGGCGCTGGACGCGGCGGCGGGACTCGGGCTCGCGGGGGACTGGCTCAACGGCTCCAAGGTCCAAGGGGCGTGGCTCGCGGGCAAGGCGCTGGCGGGCCGGGTCCTCGGCTCGCTCCCGTCTCACGGGGCACGGGCTCCCTGGGGATGAAGGGCGACCTCGTCACCACGACCGAGGCCGGCCTCTGGTGTGAAGCGGGTGGTTTCCACATCGACCCGTGGCGACCCGTGGACCGGGCCGTGGTGACCCATGCTCACGCGGACCACACCCGCCCCGGGTCCGGTCAATATCTGACGGCGGCTCCTGGGGCCGACCTCGTGCGGCTCCGCACCCACGCCGGCGCCGTGGTGGATGGCCTCGAGTACGGGGAGCGCCTGACCATCGGCGGCGTCCAGGTGAGCTTTCACCCCGCGGGCCACATCCTCGGGTCGGCCCAGGTCCGGATCGAGCGCGCGGGGGAGGTCTGGGTCGTCGGCGGGGACTACAAGACCGGCAGCGATCCGACGTGCGCGGCCTTCGAGGCCGTGCCGTGCGATGTCTTCATCAGCGAGAGCACGTTCGGGCTCCCTGTCTTCCAATGGCCCGACCCGGAGGTCGTGGCCGGAGAGGTGCGCGCGTGGTGGGAGGCGAACGCCGCCAGCGGTCGGACCAGCCTGCTGTGTGCCTATGCCCTCGGGAAGTCCCAGCGGCTCCTCGCCGCCCTCAACGATCCCCCCGGTCCGATCGCCGTCCACGGCGCCCTCGACAAGCTGCTCGGCCCCTACCGCGACCAGGGGATCGAGCTCCCGCCGACCCGCTATGCGTCGGTCGAGGTCGCCAAGGAGGTCCGCGGCCACGGGCTCGTGATCGCGCCGCCTTCAGCCAACGGCACGCCGTGGATGAGGAAGTTCGGGGACGTCTCGACGGCCTTCGCCTCCGGCTGGATGACCCTCCGTGGCCCACGGCGGCGGCGCGGCTTCGATCAGGGCTTCACGGTCTCGGATCACGCGGACTGGCGGGGCCTCCTCGGGGCGATTCAGGCCACGGGGGCGTCGCGTGTCCTGGTGACGCACGGTTACGTGGACCCGCTGGTGCGCTACCTCTCCGAGGAGTTGGGGCTGCAGGCGGAGCCGCTGGCGAGTCGCTTCGAGGGAGAGGGCGACGGCGCCGAGGAGGCGAAGCCCCCGGAGCCGGAGACCGTGGGCGCCGCCGCTCCACAGGACCCGAGCGGCGCCGTGGCCGGCGACGATCAGGAGGGACCGACGTGAGGAGGTTCCATGGGCTGTACCGGGCGCTCGACGCCACCTCGCGAACGTCACGCAAGGAGGCCTCGCTGGTGGCGTATTTCGAGACGGCGCCCGCGGCGGACGCCGCGTGGGCCGCGCACCTGCTGCTCGGCCGGAGAGGCCGTCGCACGGTGAGCACGAGGCACCTGCGCGAGTGGGCCGCCGAGGAGAGTCGGCTCCCCCTCTGGCTGGTCGAGGAGAGCTACGACGCGGTGGGCGACCTCGCGGAGACCCTCGCGCTGCTGGTCGGCGGCAGTCTTGAAAGCGGCAGTCTTGAAAGCGGCAGTCTTGAAAGCGGCAGTCTTGAAAGCGGCCGTGTCGAAAGCGGCAGTGAACAAAGCGGCAGTGAACAAAGCGGCAGTGAACAAAGCGGCAGTGAACAAAGCGGCGGTGAACAAAGCGGCCGTGAAGACTTCGGCCGTGAAGACCGCGGCGGCGCACCCGGCGGCGGTGAGGGCGGCAGGGCCGCGAGCGAGCCGGAGGCGCTGGGGGAGTTCATCGAGCGACGTGTCCTCGGGCTCGCGGGGCTCGAACCGGAGGACCAGCGCGAGCTCGTCCTGGAGACCTGGGGCGCCCTCGACGCCGGCGAGCGCTTTCTCTTCCACAAGCTCATCTCCGGTGGCTTCCGGGTGGGGGTGGCCGGGGGGCTGGTGGCGCGTGCGCTGGCGAAGGTCGCGGGCGTGGACCGAGCCACGATGATGCATCGGCTGGCGGGGCGGTGGGAGCCGACGGCGGAGGCCTGGGAGGCGCTCATGTCGGAGGATGAAGGGGGCGACCCCCTGCGGCCCTACCCCTTCTTCCTCGCCCATGCGGTCCCCGCCGAGGTTGAGGACCTCGGCGCCGCCGCAGACTTCCAGGCGGAGTGGAAGTGGGACGGCATCCGCGCGCAGGCGGTTCGCCGGGGAGTGGAAACCGTCCTGTGGTCCCGGGGCGGGGACCTCGTCAATGGCGGGTTCCCGGAGATCATCGAGGAGCTCCGTGAGCTTGAGGCGGGGACAGTGATCGACGGAGAGCTGCTCGCCTGGGACGGGGAGCGGCCCATGGGCTTCCACCAGCTACAGCGGCGTATCCAGCGCAAGACGGTGGGCAAGAAGCTCCGGGAGGAGGTCCCGGTCCGGCTCATGGCCTACGACCTGCTCGAGGAGGCGGGCGAGGACCTGCGTGCGCTCCCCACGATGGAGCGGCGACGTCGGCTGGAGGCCTTGGTGCAGCGCGCGTCGCTCTCGCGGCTCGCGGCAGCGGACGTGGTCGAAGGGAGCAGCTGGGAGACCCTGGCGGGGGCGCGCGCGTCGGCGCGGGAGCGCGGCGTGGAGGGGTTGATGCTCAAGCGCCTCGACGCTCCGTACCGAGCCGGACGCCCGCGCGGTGACTGGTGGAAGTGGAAGGTGGACCCGTTCACCCTCGACGTGGTGCTGGTCTACGCGCAGCGAGGTCACGGCCGCCGCGCCTCCCTCTACACCGACTACACCCTGGCTGTCTGGAGCGGAGACGAGCTCGTCCCTGTGGCGAAGGCGTACTCGGGGCTGACCGACAAGGAGATCCGACGTGTGGACGCGTTCGTCCGCCGGCACATCGTCGATCGGTTCGGGCCGGTGCGCGTCGTCGAACCCGAGCTCGTCTTCGAGATCGCGTTCGAGGGGATCCAGCCCAGCACCCGTCACAAGGCCGGGCTCTCCCTGCGCTTCCCACGGATCGCGCGCTGGCGGGAAGACAAGACGCCCGCCGATGCGGACACGCTGGCGTCCGTCCGGGCGTTGATGGGGGCGTCGACGTGATCGAGTCCGTGGAGCGATGGTTCGAGGGGCGAGGTTGGACCCCCTTCCCTTTCCAGCGGGAGGTGTGGCGGCGCTACCTCGCGGGGGAGAGCGGGCTGGTGCACGTGGCCACCGGCTTCGGCAAGACGCTGGCGGCCTGGCTCGGTCCGGTGATGGAGGGCGCGGCCGCGCCCGAGGCGCGGCAGGCGCCAGCCAAGCGGGGAGACGCGCCGCCGCTGGCGGTGCTCTGGATCACCCCCATGCGGGCCCTGGCCCAGGACCTCGTGAAGAACCTCCGGGAGGTCACCGGGGAGGTCGCACCAGGCTGGCTGGTCGAGGGGCGCACGGGGGATACGACGAGCACGGACCGGGGGCGCCAGGGACGCCGACTGCCGACCGCGCTGGTGACCACGCCGGAGTCCCTGTCGGTGCTGCTGAGCCGGGAGGACGCAGCGGAGCGCTTCGCCCACCTGCAGTGCGTCGTGGTGGACGAGTGGCACGAGCTCTTCGGGACCAAGCGGGGGGTCCAGACGGAGCTGGGGCTGGCACGGCTCCGGCGCCTCGCTCCGGGCCTCCGCACCTGGGGCCTCTCGGCGACCCTCGGGAACCTGCCGGAGGCCATGGAGTCGCTCCTGGGCGCGAGGGCCGCGGAGGGCGCGGAGGCCGGGGCGCTGGTGGAGAGCGACCGGCGCCGGGCGCTGGAGGTGCGGTCGGTGGTGCCCCGCGAGATCGAGTGCTTCCCGTGGGCGGGGCACATGGGGTTGCGCCTGCTGGATGAGGTCGCCGCGGCCCTGGACACCGCGCAAACGGCGCTGGTCTTCACGAACACCCGCGCCCAGGCGGAGCGCTGGTACCAGGCGCTCTGCTACGCGCGCTACGACGACCGTGACCGCATCGCCCTGCACCACGGCTCGCTCGACAGAGAGCAGCGAGCTGAGGTGGAGGCCGGGCTCGCGGCCGGTCGCTACCGCGCCGTGGTGGCGACCTCCTCGTTGGACCTCGGCGTGGACTTCTCACCGGTGGACCTCGTCGTGCAGGTGGGCAGCCCCAAGGGGGTCGCGCGCCTCGCGCAGCGTGCGGGTCGCTCGGGGCACGCGCCGGGGCTCGGCAGCCGCCTGCTGTGCGTGCCGGCCCATGCCCTCGAGCTGGTGGAGTTCGCCGCCGCCCGCGAGGCGCTCGAGCGGGGTGAGTCGGAGCCGAGGGCCGCCCTCGAGCGACCCTTGGACGTGCTCGCCCAGCACATCGTGACCGTCGCGGTGGGGGGCGGCTTTATTCCGGATGAGCTCCTCGAGGAGGTGCGGACGACGCACGCCTTCCGCGACCTCTCGGACGAGGAGTGGACCTGGGCCCTCGACTTCACCCGCTTCGGCGGGGAGACCCTCGCTGGCTACGAGCGCTACGCTCGGGTGGTGGAGGGCAAGGGGGGGAAGCTCGTCATCGCCTCCCGCCGGACCGCGCGAGACCATCGCCTCAACATCGGCACGATCGTTGGCTACGGCAGCCTCGACGTGAAGTTCCGCGGCGGCCGTCGGCTCGGGACCATCGAGGAGGTCTTCGTCTCTCGCCTCCGTCCGGGGGACGCGTTCACCTTCTCCGGACGCTCCCTCGAGTTGATCAAGGTCGAGGACGCCGCGGCCATCGTCCGCGTGGCCTCGAACCCGGCGACCCTGGTGCCGCGCTGGTTCGGCGGCCGCATGCCGCTCTCCAACGAGCTCGCCCAGGCCGTGCGTCGGGCCATGTCGTCGGTGAAGGAGACCCTCCGGACCGGGGAGTCCTCCGGGGCCCCGGAGCTCGACGGCGTGGCGCCGCTCTTCGCCCGCCAGGCCGCGGTGTCCCGCATCCCCGAGCCCGACGAGCTGCTCATCGAGCGGGTCCGGACCCGAGACGGCGATCACGCCTTCCTGTTCCCCCTCGAGGGGCGGCTCGTGCACGAGGGCCTCGCGGCGCTCCTCGCGTGGCGGGCGACGCGCGCGGCCAAGGTCACCGTCACCCAGGCGGTGAACGACTGGGGGCTTGAGCTGGTGACCCGGACCGAGCTGCCCGTGGGGGACGAGGAGTGGGCCGACCTGCTCACGCCGGAGGGCCTCCTCGAGGACCTGCTCTCCTGCCTCGACGGCTCCGGGCTCGCTCGCCGTCACTTCCGCGAGATCGCGCGGGTGTCGGGGCTGGTTCAGCAGGGTCTCCCGGGCGCCCGCAAGGGACAGCGGCAGCTCCAGGCCTCGGCCGGACTCGTGTTCGATGTCCTCACCGAGCACGACCCGAAGAACCTGTTGTTGGAGCAAGCCCGGCGGGAGGTCATGGAGCGGACCCTGGAGTTCTCGCGCCTGCGGGCGGGGCTCGAGCAGCTGCGGCGCCGGACGATCCACGTGGAGCGGCCGGGGACGCTCACGCCGCTGGGCTTCCCCCTCTGGGCGGAGCGCGTGCGCGAGCGCGTCTCGTCGGAGTCCTGGGAGGACCGCGTGCGGCAGATGGCGGAGCGGCTCCAGTCGCGCTCGTCCGTCGCGGCGGCTCCTCCCTCGTCGACGGCGACCGGAGCGGCCGCGGAGAGCGTGAGCGAGGCGAGGAGCAGCGACGCTTGAAGGACCTCGACATCGAGCTCGGCGGGGTGACGCTCCGCCTGTGCCCCGAGCGCGCCGCCTTCCGCCCGGCGGAGGGCGAGCTCCTGATCGCCGACGTGCACATCGGCAAGGCCGCCGCGTTCAGGCGAGCGGGGCGGGGCATGCCCCCGGGGACGACGCGCCGCGAACTGGAGCGGATCGACGCGCTGGTCGCACGCCTCGGAGCCCGGCGCCTGACCCTCCTCGGGGACCTGTTCCATGACGAGGTCGAGCCCGACAGCCCGACGGCGCGGACCTTCTCGAAGTGGCTCTCGGGCCGGTCGGACCTCGACGTGACGCTGGTCCGAGGGAACCACGACCGGCACGCGGTGGAGCTCATCGACCGACTCGAGCTCCGGGCCGTCGCCGAACCCCTGCGGAGCAACGGGCTGCTCTACCGGCATCATCCGGGGGGCGAGGGGCCCTTCGTGGCAGGGCACATCCACCCGGGGGTGAGGCTCATGGATGGGACGGACCACGCGCGGCTCCCGGTCTTCTGGGAGACGTCGCAGGGGCTCGTACTCCCCGCCTTCGGCCAGTTCACGGGGCTCCAGATCGTCTCCGGCGGTGGGGCGGACCGGTGGTATGCGGTGACCCCCTCGGCGGTGCTGGAGGTGCCTCGAGCCCTCTGCCGCTGATGGCTGCAGCGGCAGTCCCCTTCAGCCCCAGTTCCTGTCAGGCTCAGTTCCTGTCAGCGGGCGAGGACGTTCGCCCTGGGGGCTGATCACCCAGCGCGGGCGTGGGGCGCCCTTGGGGGGAGGCGGCGCGGGAGAGGGGCTCAGGAATGGCTCCGGAAAGAGCCCGGCAGAGGGCCTCTGCCTGCAGGGCTCTCCGCCGCTTCAACGAACCCGTTCCACCGGGTCGATGCCCAGCACCAGCGGGCGGATCTTCGCCGTCCACATGGCGTATCCCTCGGCGTTCAGGTGGAGCCGGTCTTCCAGGAACCAGCGCGGGTCGGGCTGGCCCTCGGCGTCGAGCAGCGCGGTCGCCGTGTCGACGAAGTGGAGCCGCTCGTCCTGCGCGCACCGCTCCTCGATGAGCCGGTTGGTCTCCAGGACGATGGAGAGGTGCTCGGCCCGGCTCGGCGTCGGGCTGATGGCGATGTAGGCCAGCGGGGCGTCGCATCCAAGCTCGCGGAGCCGCACCACCAACTCGTCGAAGCGCTGGGCGACCCAGGCCGCGGGTCGCGGGGACTTCCCCCGGATGTCATTGGTACCGCTGAAGACCACGACGAGCGTGGGGTCGTAGCGGGTGACGAGCCGATCGGCCCAGTAGAGGCTGTCGAAGATCTTCGATCCCCCGAACCCTTGGTTCATCACGGGCACCGGCGCCATGTCCTCTGCGAGGGAGCTCCAGAGCCGGATGCTCGAGCTGCCCACGAAGACCACCGGGCGGTCCATGGGCGCCGCCTGCGCGGCCGCCATGTCCAAGGCCTCCAGCGCGCTGGCCCAGCGCTCCGGGTCCTCGCCCTCCGGGATGACGGGACGCGGCGTGGCCCTCGGCGCGAGGGCCTCCGGGGAGAAGCAGCCGGACAGCGCGACCGTGATGATCGAGAGGAGGAGCCAGCGCATCAGGCGTCGGGGAGGCAGAGGCAGCTGGAGGTGACCGGGCGGTCCGCGCTCTTCCACGCGGCCTCGTATCGGGCCTGGGCATCGGCAGCGGCGTCGAGCTTGCCCTGGGCGCGCAGCGCCTTGGAGAGGCCCAGGAGAGACCAGCCGTTGCCGGGCCACCTCTCGAGGTCGGCGAGGTACACGGCCTCTGCTTCGTCGGGACGCCCGGCCTCGAGCAGGACGGCCCCGAGGGTGTGACGCGTCGGCTGGAGCCACTGGGGCGGCTCGCCGTAGCTCAGGGAGTCCTCGACCTCGATCGCCTGCTCCAGGGAGGCGATGGCCAGGTCCCACTGGCCCCGCTGCAGGGCGATCTCGCCGGCGATGAAGTGATCGCTGACCTCCAGGATCCGGCGGGTCGCATCGGGCCCGGTCATCTGGTCTTCGGGGAAGGCCGCGGCGGCGGCCCGGAAGAGCTCGTACTCGGCCTGGGCGCGCTCGAAGTCCTGCTTCGCCGCGTAGGCCACGGCCCGGTGCGCGCGCCACATCGCGGTCGTGATGGGCAGCACCTCGGGGGGCGCCGGCTCGGCGAGGATCGCGTCCCAGCGCCCGAAGCGCTTCTGGACGTCGTAGACCGAGCACATCCACAGGTCGATGAAGCCCGCCACGGCCGGGAGCATCTCGGCGGGGATCCCCGGCAGCATGGAGCGTGCGGCCTCCATGGCCTCGGTCTCCTGGCCGACCATCATCGCGGAGTACGCGAGCATGTGCGCGTTGTGCACGATGTACATGTGCTGGATGCCCTGCTCAGGGGAGCGCTCCAGGTAGGTGGTGTCCCGACGCATGGCCGCCCGGTTCTGCACGATGGACTTGTCCCAGTCGCCGGTCTGCACGTAGATGTGCGACGGCATGTGGTTCATGTGTCCCGAGACCGGGATCTGGTTTCGAAGGCGGTCCGCCGCGGCGAGCGCACGCTCTGGCTCGAGGCTCGGCTCGATGGCGTGAATGTAGAGGTGGTTGGCACCCGGATTGTTCGGGTGCTTCTCGAGCACGGTCTCCAAGGCGGCGGTGATCTTGGGGGTGTCTGCTTCGGGCAAGCGGTCGATGGTGTAGAGCTGCCAGGGGCGCAGGACCATGAGGGACTCGCCGTACAGGGTCCCGACCTCGGGGTCATCGGGGAAGCGGGCGAGGAGCGCCTCCATGGCCGCGGCGTACGCCTCGTTGAGGGCGGCCCGGTCCTTGGGCCAGGGGAACGCGTAGCGCGCGGCGAGCGCCTCGATCAGGCCGCGCTCCACGGGGCTCGTGTTGTCTGCGCGGGCCTCGGCCTCCTTCAGCGCAGACCACGCGGCGCCCGAGCGCTCGTCCGTCATGACCGGGTCGTTGTAGTTCGGACCCTCGCAGATCGAGATGCCCCACCAGGCCATGGCGCAGCCAGGGTCGAGGGCTGCGGCCCTCGCAAAGGAGCGGATCGCCTCGTCGTGGTTGAAGCTGTACATCCACGCGAGCCCCTGGTCGAAGTACCGCTGGGCCTCGTCGGAGGAGGTCGTCACCGGTCGGCGATAGGGGCCGATCTCTTCGAACCGTTGGGCCTTGGCGGCGTCGGTCTCCAGGTGGTCGGAGGCGGGCGCCTCGAGGGGCCTGGCGCCGAGCTGACAAGAGGCGAGGAGGAGGGCCGGGGCGAGGGGAAGGGAGAGCTTCATCGGTCAGGGGCAGCGGTGTGGGGGCAGGAGCGCTCCCCCAAGCTAGCGGCTGCCTCCCCACCCCATGGTTGCTGATCCGACGTTCCCCTCCACGGCGGGGGCGCGGACCTCCTCTGGGCTCGGGGATGCCCGGGGAGCGATCCGCGGCTGCCCCAGGGATGGGGGGAGCGGACCCGCGGTCGGGCCATCGCGGGCGCTTGGGACCGGATGGAAGGAGGCTCGCTCGGCGGGCCGTGGATGGCTACAGGGGGCGCCCTCGGGGGGGGGCGGCGTCCGAGTCGGCCCGTCTCAGGCGATGACGTCTCGCAGGACCCGTGCGGGCTCGACGCCGGTGAGCCGCAGGTCGAGGCCGCGGAAGTCGTAGCCGAGCTTCTCGTGGTCGAGACCGAGCAGGTGCAGGACGGTCGCGTGGAGGTCACGGACGTGGACCACGTCCTCGACCGCGGCGTAGCCCAGGGGATCGGTCGCCCCGTATCGCCGCCCGCCGGGGATACCGGCGCCCGCCATGAGGTAGGAGAAGCCGCGGATGTGGTGATCCCTGCCGTCGCCTTGGCCCATGGGCGTGCGGCCGAACTCGCCGCCGAACAGGATCAAGGTGTCCTCGAGAAGGCCGCGGCGCTTGAGGTCGGTGACGAGCGCGGCGCTGGCCCGGTCCACCTCGTCCGCGGTGATCTCCATGGACCGCTGCACGCCGCCGTGATGGTCCCAGCCCCGGTGGTAGACCTGGATGAAGCGCACTCCGCGTTCGGCCATGCGGCGGGCCATGAGGCAGTTGCTCGCGTAGGAGCCGTCGCGTCCCTCGGTGCCGTACAGGTCGAGCACCTCCTGGGGTTCGCCGGAGAGGTTCACGAGCTCGGGGACCGCGGCTTGCATGCGGAAGGCGAGCTCGTACTGGGCCGTCCTGGCCGCTGCCTCGGGGTCGCCGCTTCGGGCGGCGCGCTCCTCGTTGAGCCTCGCGATCGCTCCCACAACATCGCCCTGCTGAGCGCGGTCGACGCCCGCGGGGTTCTGTACGTAGAGCACGGGGTCACCGACCGAGCGCAGCTCGACGCCCTGGAACCTGGAGGGCAGGAAGCCCGAGTGCCACTGGCGGGCGGCGATGGGCTGGGACTGACCTCCCTTGCCGATGGAGCTGAGCACGACGAAGGCCGGCAGGTTCTCGTTCATGGAGCCCAGGCCGTAGTGGATCCAGGACCCCATGGACGGCCGCCCCGGTAGCGTCGTCCCCGTGTTGAAGAGGGTGTGCGCGGGGTCGTGGTTGATCTGGTCGGTCTCGAGCGAGTTGAGGATGCAGAACTCGTCGATCACGCTGCCCAGGCGGGGGAACCTCTCGCAGATGCGGAGCCCGCTCTCCCCGAAGGGACGGAAGGGAAAGCGCGGGCCGAGGCACTTGAGCGCGCGCCCCTGAAGCTGCGCCAGCTGCTGCCCGCCGGTGTAGGACTCGGGCATCGGCTCGCCGTCGAGCTTGGCGAGCTCGGGCTTCTCGTCGAAGGTCTCGAGGTGACTGGGACCGCCCGCCATGTAGAGGTGGATGACGCGTTTGGCGCGGGGCGCGCCCGGGAGCCGGATCGAGCCGGGGCCCTGGCTGGACGCTGCGTTCAGTGAGGCCAGGGCGGCCTGGCCCAGCCCCGCGGCGGCGCCGGTGAGGAAGGTCCTGCGGGAGAGCCCGTTGAGGAGGCCTGGATGGAGGAGCGGTCTCATTCCCTGACGATCGCCTCGTGGAGGTTGAGGGCCACGCGGGCCACGGACGTCCACGCGGCCAGCTCGGCGGGGTCGAGGCCGGCGGGTGAGGGCGAGGCCCCGATGGCGATGAGCGCCGCGGCGCTCCCCTGCGCCTGTCCGTAGGAGACCCGGTGCGCGCCGAGCAGCTCCGTGAGGAGCTCCCGCTCGGAGGGCTCCGGCGCCCGCTGCAGGACCCTCTGCCAGACCAGGGTCAGCCGCTCGTCGTCCCCCGCTTCCGGGGCGGTGAGGACCTCCTGGGCGAGGGCGCGGGCGGCCTCCACGAAGATCGGATCGTTGAGCAGCGCGAGGGCGGCGAGGGGGGTGTTGGAGCGCGGCCGCTCGGAGGTGCAGCGCTCGCGGCTGGGGGCGTCGAAGGCCGCGAGGCTCGGGTGGACGAATTGGCGCTGCCAGTGCCCGTAGAGCGCGCGCCGGTGGAGGGCGTCGCCCTTGGAGGGACGGTAGGTCCGCCGCGGGAAGTTGAGGTGGGACCAGTAACCGACAGGCTGGTACGGGCGGACGCTCGGGCCGCCCACGTCGCGCTGCAGGAGTCCGCTGGCGGCCAGCGCGCTGTCGCGGATGAACTCCGCGTCGAGGCGGTGCCGGACCTGCATGCCGAAGTGCTCTTCGCGGGACGAAGTCGGGTCCGGGATGGCGGACGTCTGCTGGTAGGCGCTGGACGTCACGATGTCCCTGATCAACGCGCGCAGATCCCAGCCAGAATCCACGAGACGCGTGGCGAGGTGGTCGAGGAGCTCGGGGTGGCTGGGCGACGCGCCCTGGACCCCGAAGTCATCGAGGGTCTCGACGATCCCGCGGCCCATGAGGAGGCGCCAGATCCGGTTCACGAGCACCCGGGCCACGAGCGGGTTCTCGCCGTCCACCAGCCATCGCGCGAGGTCGAGGCGGGTGGGGCGACGGCCCTCGACGGTGAGCGCCCCGAAGGCCGCGGGGACCGCGGGGAGGACGACCTCGCCGGTCTCGTCCATCCAGTTCCCCCGCGCGAGGACCCGGGAGACCATGGGGTCGACCGCGCGGGTCTCCATCACCAGGGGGATCTGCCCCTGGAGGGTCATGAGCTCGCCCTCGAGGCGAGCCTTCGCCTCCCGGTCATCCGCCAGCAGCGCGCAGTGCGCCCGGTGCACCAGGTCCAGCTCCAGGCGGGCCGCCTCCGGGCGTTCGTCCTCGGGGAGGCTGAGTCGCTCTCGCAGGTCTGGGGCGAGCGCGGGGCTGCCTTCCACCGCTCCCAGCGAGAAGCGCCAGCGGCCCATGAGGTGTCGGCCGCCGTGGACCTGGGCGATCTCAACCTCGACCGCCCCGGATCCGGGGCCGCCCACCGGCCGCGCGAGGTCGAAGATGACCTCCGAGGGCGCGCCGTCCTGCCCGCGCATCACGGCCCACCCTGCGCGACCGAGCTCGCCGTCGTGGGCCTTGGCGACCGGGTAGCCAGGCTGCTCGAAGGAGGCGCGGGCGGCGGTGATGGGGACGCTCTCGCCGTCGACCCGTACCGAGACCTCGGTGAGCACGACGTTGCCGTTCGCGGCGAGCCCCGGGCCCTGGTTCGGGAGGGCCTCGTCGGCGAGGAGCTCGAGCCGGATCGAGCGGAGCGGCTCCGCCGGCGCGGGGAAGCGCACGGTGAAGGTGTCCTTGTCGTCCCCGTCGGAGCTGGAGCGCCAGGCGCCCGATGCGTCGGCCTCGAACGAACGCCCGGACGTGGAGCGGACCTCGACCTCCTCTGGGGTGATCCAGGAGCTCATGGCGAGCGCGCCGATGAAGGTCGCGCGGTCCGCGGCGAGCTCGGGCGTCTCCGCGGCGAGCGCGACCTCGACGGCGGAGAGCGCGGAGGTGAGCTCGCCGAGGCGCCGTTCCTGGTCAGCGGAGGGGACGGGGAGCTCGGGGGGGAAGGTGTTGTTCCCCGAGAGGTAGACGCCGACCTGCTCGATGTCGGCGAAGAAGGCGCCCAGCTCGTAGAACTCCTTGGCCGAGAAGGGGTCGAACTTGTGGTCGTGGCACTCCGCGCAGCCGACGGTGGAGGCGAGCCAGACCTCGGTCACGTTGCGCACGCGGTCCGCGGTGTAGCGGGCGAGGAACTCCTTGGGCTGGGAGCCTCCCTCGCGGGTGATGAGGTTGAGCCGGTTGTAGGCGGCGGCGACCCGCTGGGAGCGATCGGCGCCGGGGAGCAGGTCGCCCGCGATCTGCTCCACCGTGAAGCGGTCGAAGGGCATGTTCGAGGCGAAGGCCTCGATGACCCAGTCCCTGTAGGGCGTGATGTTCCAGCGGTTGTCCGCGTGGATCCCCGTGGTGTCTGCGAAGCGCACCAGGTCGAACCAGAAGGTGGTGAGGCGCTCGGCGTGGTGGGGCGACGCGAGGAGCTCGTCCGCGAAGGCCTCGAAGGCGGCCTGGCTCGGGTCGCGCTCGAAGGCCTCCACCTGGGCCTGGGTGGGGGGGAGCCCGAGGAGGTCGAAGGAGGCGCGGCGGATGAGGCTCCGGGCGTCGGCCCGGGGGGCTGGCTGGAGCCCAGCCTCCGCGAGGCCGTCGAGGACCCACCGATCGATGTCGCCCTGGACCCACGCGGCATCGGGGGAGCGCGGGTCGATGTGCGGGACCCCGGGGCGGTCCGGGGCGCGGTACGCCCAGTGCTCGTCATAGGGTGCGCCCTCGGAGATCCACCGCTCGAGGAGCGCGGCCTCCTCCTCGGAGAGCGGCGCGTGGTCCGGCGCCGGGGGCATGGGGTCGAGGTCGTCCCGGACGCGGATCAACAGCTCGCTGTCCACGGGGGTGCGCGTGTCGATGGCCCTGGAGCCGGCGCGCTCCTCCACCGCCGAGGCGCGCAGGTCGAGGCGGAGGTCGGCCTCCCGGGTCGCACCGTCCGGGCCGTGGCAGGGGAAGCAGCGATCCGCCAGCAGGGGGCGGATCTCTCGGCCGAAGCTGACGGGGCCGTCGCCCGGCGCCGCCGCGGCGAGCATGAGCATGGGGAGGAGCGAGGCCAGGGCGGGCATGGACCCAGGGTAGCGGGTGGTGCCGATTAGGGTCAGCGTAGGCTGGCGGGGTCGAGCCCGTAGCGCTTGACCCGCAGCCCCATCTGGCGCTCGGTGATGTCCAGGAGACGAGCGGCCTTGGCGCGGTTCCCGAGCGTCGAGCGCAGGGCATCGAGGAGCAGCTCGCGCTCCACCCGCTCCAGGGTCGCCGCGAGGGTCCCGGTCGGCTCCACCGGCTGCTCGCCGGCGGGCTGCATGTTGGGCGGGAGGTGGTGGGACCGGATCACGTCGCCCTCACACTGCAGCATGGCTCGCAGCATGCAGTTCTCCAGCTCTCGGACGTTCCCGGGCCAGGGGTAGGCCTTGAGCAGCGCGCGGGCGGTGGCGGAGAGGCCGGGGGCTGGGGCCTTGCTCTTCGTGGCGTGCAGTTCGAGGAAGTGCTCACAGAGGGGGATGACATCCGCCGCTCGCTCGCGCAGGGCCGGGACGTGGATCGGGAAGACGTTCAGGCGGTAGTAGAGGTCCTCGCGGAACGCTCCGCTGGCCACCTGTGCCTCCACGTCGGCGTTCGTGGCTGCGATCACCCGCACGTCCGTGCTGCGGGTCTTGGCGCTCCCGATCCGCTCGAACTGCCGCTCCTGGAGGAAGCGCAGGAGGAGCACCTGTGTCGTCAGCGGGAACTCGCCGATCTCGTCTAGAAAGAGCGTGCCGCCGTCCGCGAGCTCGAAGCGGCCGATGCGCTCCTGGATCGCGCCGGTGAAGGCGCCCTTCTCATGCCCGAAGAGCTCGCTCTCGAGGAGCGTGGCCGGGAGCGCGGCGCAGTTCACCTTGACGAAGGGCTTGGTGGCTCGGTTGCTGGAGTAGTGGATCGCCGCGGCGACGAGCTCCTTGCCCACGCCGCTCTCGCCGCGGACCAGGACCGTGGCGTCCGCGCGGCAGACCCGGGCGATCTGGTCGAAGACCGTCAGCATGGGCTTCGAGTCGCCGACGATGTTCTCGGGGCGGTACCGCTCCTTCAGGGCGTCGCGCAGCCGCTCGTTCTCCGCGCGCAACGAGTCGCGCTCCTCGGCGGCCCGCTGCCTGAGGCGGACGGCCTGCGCGATCATCGAGGCCACCGTCGACATGAGCATGGAGACGTGGTTGAGCTCGGAGTGGGGGGTGGACGGGAAGTCCCCCGCGATCGCCCCGACGATCTCGCCGCTCAGCTGGATCGGGATGACGAGCAGCGAGCATGGCTCGGGCTGGGAGCAGCCGCCCAGGAGGGGATGGTCCCCCTCTTCGAGGGGGAGCGTCATCGGCTGCGAGAGCGCGACGGCCTCGGCGATGGGGCTCGCGTCCACGCGCTTCTCGGCAGCGCGCTGCTCGTCCGCTGTGAGGCCCACCGCGGCCTCGATTCGAAGCTCCCCGGAGGTCCGGTGGACCATGGCGACGACGGCGTGCTGGAGGTGGGTGCCTTCCACGAGGGCGGCGAGCACCGGCTCGAGGACCGACAGGGGTTCCAGGCTCCCGACCAGGATCTGGTTGATGGCAAAGAGCAGCCTCAGGTCGCTCTCTAGGGGCTGGGGGGAGAGGGGCAAGGGTCCTCGGTGGGCTGGGGGCGCAGTCGCTGGCAGGGCACTCAGCCTACGTCGACGTAGGTTGAATCGGGAGATCCTACATTTGCGTAGCATTGAGCCTTCATCAAGGGAGTGTTATGTCTCTTCCCCATAGTGGCTTAGGTCGATCTTGGGCCCGTGGCACGCTGGTTGCTTCTGCCCGGTCGACATGGGCATCTGCACCGAGATCGACCGTGACCTGACTCCAGGGCGCAGCGTGCTGCACCGGGTGAGGGTGACTGGCGTGAAGGCGGCACAGCGCCTGGTTCCGGCCGAGGCCCTCGATCCTGGCTTGCGGGGCGAGGGGGGTGGAAAGGTGACGGGTTCGATGGGGAATCCAGAGCCCGAGACCTCCCTCACCCGGCGAGTCCGATCACGGGCCCGTCGGCGCCTGCGGTTGCAGGCGTGAGAGAGAGAACGAGAGAGGAAGCGGAGGGGCGCCGTGCAACGGTGCTCCCCCCGTGGAACGCGAGTCAGATCGAAAGGGGAGTGCAGGGGGTGTTGCTAGCTCCTGCGCTCCCCGTTCCCTGACCCCTTCATTTGCTCAGCAGGCCGTCACTCGCTCAGGGGACGGGCACCTGGTCAGAGGAAACGGACACGCCTGAACCCCTGAAGCTCCCCCTCAACTGCCGCGCCCACCTGCCACTCGGCCGTCGCGCAGGTGAGGGGGGCGGCCTACCTCCCCCGGGGCCGGCTGTTGCTCAGGGGTGCGCCGCGCCGGCCACTTCGAGGACCGCCGCTGCCACGGCGGCCCCGAGCGCGCGGGAGCCTTCCCGCGTGAAGTGGACGTCGGCGGGCTTCTGGAGGGCCGGGTCGGCCTCCGAGATGAGCGCGAAGAGGTCGTTGACGGGGACCCCCTCCGCGGCCATCACCTCGAGGGCGCGGCGGTTGTACTCCACGGCGTCTGAAGGCTCCCGGTAGGGCCGGAGCTCGCCAGGGGGGACCGGCGTGGTGGTCGCGAAGACCAGCCGCGCCCCCGAAGCCTTCAGCTTGCGGGTGATCTCGAGCAGCTGCCGCTGGTAGCGGTCCGGGTCCGCCTGGTGGGTCTCCAGCGGGTCGTTCGAGTTCCGCCCGGTCTCGGCGTCGACGCGCTTCATGTCGTGGAGGCCGAAGTTGAAGTGGATCACGTCGAAGGGGGCGCCCTCCATGGTGAGCCAGCGTTCAACGGAGCCCACACCCTTGTTCGTGCCCTCGCAGTTCTCCGGCCGCAGCTTGGCGTCCGCCGCCCGGTTGCGCATGGGGCGGGACACCTCGGCCACGCCCTCCAGCTCCTGTCGCACGAAGGGCGTGTAGCCGATGGAGATGGAGTCGCCGAGGATGAGGACGCGGTAGGGCGCGACGAGCGGCGGGGCCGGCAGCGCGGCCGGCAGCGGGGCCGGTGGCGCTGACTGCGGCGCATCGGCGGAGAGCGCCGAGGAGGAGGCGCAGGCGGCCGCGAGGAGGAGGGCGACGGGCGAGAGGGACCAGGCGAGGAGGGAGGGCATTCCGCCATGGGACCTCGATCCCTGGCGGAGCGCCACCCCTCGGCCCGCTGCGTGGCCTCGTCGTTCGATTCTGTCGCTCGATGCTGCCGCGTGCCCCAACCGTGTGCCCCAACCGCGGGACCCTGCTGCGCGCGCGCGCCGCGTGTCCCTGTGGACGAGGCGGCGAGGGGGTCACATGCCGTCGATGATCCCGTTGAGCGCCGCGCTGGGCCGCATGGCCTTCTGGCAGGTCTCATCGCTCGGGTGGAAGTACCCGTCGATGTCCACGGGGGCACCCTGGGCCGCGAGGAGCTCGGCGTTGATCGTCTCCTCGGCGGCGGCGAGCGCGGCGGCGATCGGCGCGAAGCGCGCCTGCAGCTCGGCGTCCTCGCCCTGGGCGGCGAGGGCCTGCGCCCAGTAGAGGGCGAGGTAGAAGCTGGAGCCGCGGTTGTCGATCTCGTTCACCTTCCGGGAGGGGTAGCGCGAGTGCTCGAGGTAGGCCCCGACGGCCTGGTCGAGGGCGGCCGCCAGGGCCGCCGCCTTGGAAGAGCCGCTGGACTCTGCGGCCTTCTCGATGGAGGGGACGAGGGCGCAGTACTCGCCGAGGGAGTCCCAGCGCAGGTGCCCCTCACCGAGGAACTGGGCCACGTGCTTGGGGGCCGAGCCGCCGGCGCCGGTCTCGAAGAGGCCGCCGCCCTCCAGCAGGGGGACGATCGAGAGCATGCGGGCGCTGGTGCCGAGCTCGAGGATGGGGAAGAGGTCCGTCAGGTAGTCACGCAGGACGTTGCCCGTGACCGAGATGGTCTCTTCGCCGCGACGGACGCGCTCGAGGGAGGCGCGCATGGCGTCCACCGGCTTGTGCATCCTGATATCGAGGCCCTCGGTGTCGTGGTCCGAGAGGTACGCCTCGACCTTCTTCAGGAGCTCCGCGTCGTGGCCGCGCGCAGGGTCCAACCAGAAGATGGCGGGGGCCCCAGTGGCCCGGGCGCGCGTGACGCCGAGCTTGACCCAGTCGCGGATGGACACGTCCTTGGTCTGGCACATCCGGAAGATGTCGTCCTTGTCCACGGACTGCTCGAGGAGGACGGCGCCCTCGGCGTTGACCACGCGGATCGCGCCGGTGCCCGCGGCGAAGAAGGTCTTGTCGTGGGACCCGTACTCCTCGGCCTTCTTGGCCATGAGCCCGACGTTGGAGACGCTCCCCATGGTGGCGGGGTCGAACTGCCCGTTGGCCTGGCAGTCCTCGATGACCGCCTGGTACAGGGTGGCGTAGCTGCGGTCCGGGATCAGCGAGACCGTGTCCTGCAGCTCGTCGGCGCGGTTCCACATCTTGCCGCCGTCGCGGACGACCACGGGCATGGAGGCGTCGATGATCACGTTGTTGGGGACGTGCAGGTTGGTGATGCCCTTGCGGGAGTCGACCATCGCCAGGTCCGGGCCGCTCTCATAGCAGGCCTCGATGTCGCGCTCGATCTCGGCGCGCTGGTCCTCGGGGAGCCGCTCGAGCTTGTCGAGGACGTCCTGGAGGCCGTTGTTCAGGTTGGCGCCGATGGAGGCGAGGGCGTCGGCGTGCTTGTCGAGGGCCGCGCCGAAGAAGACGGAGACGCAGTGCCCGAACATGGCCGGGTCCGAGACCTTCATCATCGTCGCCTTGAGGTGCAGGGAGAAGAGCACCCCCTCCTCCTTGGCGCGCGCGATCTCCTCGGCGAAGTAGGCGCGCAGCGCGGCGGCCTTCATGCGGGAGGTGTCGATGACCTCGCCCGCGAGGAGCTCGATGCCGTCCTTCAGGACCTCGGCCTCACCGCCAGCGGGGACGAACTCGATGCGCGCCGTCGTGGGGCTGGCGAGGGTCGTCGACCGCTCGCTGCCGAAGAAATCGTCGCCCTGCATGTGGGCGACCCGCGCCTTGGAGCCGGCCTCGGGCCAAGGCTTCATCATCCGGTGGGGGTGCTTCTGCGCGAAGGCCTTCACGGACTTCGCCGCCCGGCGGTCCGAGTTGCCCTCGCGGAGCACGGGGTTCACCGCGGAGCCGAGCACCGCGCCGAAGCGGCGCTGGAGGTCCCGCTCCTCGTCGGTCTTGGGCTCCTCGGGGTAGTCGGGGACGTCGAAGCCCTGGGCCTGGAGCTCGGCGATCGCGTCCTGCAGCTGCGGGATCGAGGCGCTGATGTTGGGCAGCTTCACGATGTTCGCCTCGGCGGTCTTCGCGAGAGCGCCGAGTCGCGCGAGCTCGTCGGGGACGCGCTGGTCCTCACGCAGCCCCTCGGGGAAGTTCGCCAGGATCCGCCCGGCCAGGGAGATGTCCGCCGTCTCGATCTCAACGCCCGAGCCCTTCATGAAGGCGCGGACGATGGGCAGGAGGGCGTGGGTGGCCAGGGCCGGGGCTTCGTCGATCTTGGTCCAGGTGATCGTGGCGGAGGACATGGTCTTCAGTTGGGGCCGGGGGGGGGAGGCTCGAGTTCGAGGCAGAGAGGTTAGTCGCAACGCGCCCGGGGGCCGCCCCGGGGGCCGAGGTTTCGTGACGTTTCGGGGGCAATCGCCCGGTGTTCGCGCCGAGCGGTCGCGGTCCCAAGGTCCGTGGCGTCCATCCGCTCCGCGCCCCGGTGCCATTTCTTGATCGCGGGCGCGGAGCCCGGCCCTGCCATGGGGATTCTGCGCGTGAAGAGCACCAAGGTGGCCTCGCCACGCCCCCGGGCCCGGCGATCCCGTACCTCTCCACGCCATGAGCCCCGTCTTGCGATCCGCGCTCCCGACCCTCCTCGTCCCCGTGGGAGCCGCGCTGGCCTCGGCGCCGACGGCTCCGCACGCAGCCTCCCCCGCCGCGAGACGGGCACTCCGAGCGTCCGCGGGTGATTTGGTCGAGGCCCGCGGCC
>CBFHHK010000019.1:0-30450 GCA_965655435.1 Planctomycetota bacterium
CTGGGCGTCCAGAGGGCCAGGTTCATGATCGTCACCAGGATCGAAGTGAACGGCCAGAACCAGGGCTGATCGCTCCATGGCTTCACGATCCAGCTGTTGGAGCTCAAGGGGACCTTGGTCTCGAGCGTCAGGAGCAGGAACACCACCGTCGCGGACAGGCCGATGCTGAGGATCGCTCGCCTGGTGGGGTCAAGCGAGGGAAGGAAGCGCATGGAGTGAGCGGATGGAGCCAGGCCGGCGGGCTGCGAGCGGGCCGGGCGGGGGCGGTCAGGATCTTTAGCCTAGGCAACGGCGCGGTGGGGCACCGGTGGCGGGGGCTGGGATCCTCGGAGGTGTCAGAGGGCGAACGGCCACCAGATTGGAATGGCGATCGTGGCCACGGTGCCGGTGAGGAGTGCGAGGGGCGCGCCTACGCGGAGGAAGTCGCGGTAGCGGTAGCCGCCCGGGCCCATGACCATGGCGTTGGCCTGGTGGGCGACGGGGGAGAGGAAGGCGAGGCTCGAGCCGGCCACCAC
The DNA here is from genome assembly GCA_965655435.1 of Planctomycetota bacterium. GTDB lineage: Bacteria > Planctomycetota > UBA1135 > UBA1135 > Saltatorellus. The sequence goes on from CBFHHK010000019.1 coordinate 516, forward strand.
GGCCATGACCATGGGCTCGGGGGAGACGCCGAGCGAGGCCGCGAGCTTGAGGGCCACCGGGGTCATGATCACGGCGGTGGAGACGTTGTTCAGGACCTGGGTCAGGAGCATGGTCACCGTGAGAATGACCGCGAGGATGAGCTGGGGGCTGAGGCTGCCGCTGGCGAGGTTGGAGATGCCGCTCGCCACCACGTCATCGAGCCCGACCTTCTGGAACGCGTCCCCGAGGGAGAGCATGCCGCCCACAAGCGCGATGACCTTGAAGTCGATCACTCGCGGGACCTCGTCTGCGCGGATCACCCGGGTGAGCACCAGGACCATGGCGCCGGCGAGGCCGAGGATCGCGAGGGGCTGCTCGGTGAGGGCGGCGCCAAGGAGGACCGCGAGCAGGGTCAGGATCACGATCCAGGACTGGCTGCTGGCCACGGGCGCCTGGACCTCGTCCAGCGTCAGCACCTGGCGCTCTTGCCGGGCGCGGTCGATGTCGCGCAGGTGGCCCTGCACCAACAGCGTGTCCCCGATCTCGAGCGGGAGATCCTGGAGGCGGCTCAGCTGGATCTCGCCGTGGCGTGACATCGCGAGGACGTTGAGCCCGGTCCGGGTCCGAAACGCGGCAGAGGCCAGGGTCTGGCCCACGTAGAGCGAGCCCGCGGGCACCACGGCCTCCACCAGGCGGACGTCGTCGGAGTAGAGGCGCGAGTCGCCGGTCTCCACGGACATGCGCTGCTGGAGCGGGAGCACCTCGGCGAGGCGGAGCAGGTCATCGGGCGAGCCCTGGAGGATGAGCGTGTCCTCGGCGCGGATCCGGTTGTAGGGGCCGGGCGCGAGCACAGGCCGCTCGCCCGAGCCGCGGACGATGCCGAGGACCGTCACGTCGAAGCGGCTGAAGACCTCGATATCGGCGACGTTGCGGTTGATCAGCTCGCTGGTGGGCTCGACGAGGACCTCGGTGACGAACTTCGGGACCTGATAGCGGTCGGAGAGGGTCTCCTCGACATCGGAGCGCGGGAGCAACCAGCGGCCTGGGCCCACGAAGTACAGCACTGTCACCAGCAAGAGCAGGAGCCCGAGGTGGCTGAACTCGAAGAGCCCGAACGGACCGCAGGGCTCGTTCTTGAGGATCTCGTTGATGGCGATGTTCGTGGACGTGGCGACCACGGTCACGAGTCCCCCGACGAGGCTCCCGAAGGCGAGCGGGAGTAAGAGCCTGGAGAGGGGCACCCGGAGCCGGTGGCTGACGGAGTTCGCCACGGGGATGAGGGTGGCCACGACCCCGGTGTTGGACAGCACCGAGGAGAGCAGGCCGGAGACGGCCGTGACACGGAGGACGACGCCTGGTTCTCGACCCGGGTGGGCGGGCCCCGCGCCGAGGACCCGCCGGCCCATACCCTCCGCGAGCCCGCTCTTCGTGAAGGCGTGCCCGAACATGTACATGGCGGCGATCAGGACCACCGCTGAGGACGAGAAGCCGTCAAAACCCTCCTCCACGTCGAGTACCCCGGTCAGGACGAGGGCCACGACGACCGCGAGGGCCGTGACCTCGAACCGGACCGCGTCCGTGACGAAGAGGATCAAACTCCCCGCCAGGATCGCCAGAACGATGGACTGGTCGTCGAAATTAGGCATGACGTGACCACGGAGGCTCCCGCCTTCCTCCAGGTGCTTTTGGTGGAGATGACCCCGCCGACTCCCTCAGGAGGCGGGCCGGGCCAGGTCAGCGGGCGCGCGCCGTGCCTGCGCGTCCACTGCTAGTAGTCTAGCGGGCTTCATCGATCGACGCCCGTGGGCTATAAGGGAAGCCCGCTGGCAGACCCTCTGGCAGCGCCCCCTGCACGGACCCACCCCTTGGCTTACTCACCGATCGATCCCCAGGCGCTCGCCCGCCGCACTGGCTCCTGGCTCAGCAGCGAGGGACCGGAGGCCGATGTGGTGGTCTCGAGCCGCGTGCGCCTCGCAAGGAACGTCGAGGGCGCCCCGTTCATGTCCCGTATCTCCGGGGAGCAGGCGGAGGAGCTCAGCCAGACGCTCCGGGGGGCGCTCTTGGAGGCCAATATCGACGGGGAGACGCGGTGGGTGACCATGACCGAGGCGCCCGCGGTGCTCCGGCTCCTGCTGCTCGAGCGCAACCTCATCAGTCGGGACCTGTTGCCCAGGGATGAGCACTCCTCCGCCCCAGGGAGGGCCATGGCGTTCGGAGAGTCGGAGACGGTCTCCGTGATGGTGAACGAGGAGGACCACGTCCGGCTCCAGGCCATGGCGGCGGGCCTCGACCTCCAGCTAGCATGGGAGCGTGCTGAGGCCCTCGACCGCTTCCTCGAGGACCGCGTGTCGTTCGCGACGTCGGACCGGCTTGGGTACCTGACGGGCTGCCCGACCAACGTGGGGACCGGGCTACGCGCGTCGGTGATGTTGCACCTCCCCGCGCTTGGCATGGTGCGGCCGGAGCTCGACAAGGTCTTCGCCGCCGCTCAGCGGACCGGGCTCGCTGTGCGAGGCATGCACGGAGAGGGGAGCCGCGCCGCGGGTGACCTCTACCAGATCAGCAACCAGGTGACCCTGGGGCGCAGCGAGGCCGAGCTGATCGACGACCTACAGGCGCTCGTGCCGGAGATCGTCCACTTCGAGCGGCGAATGCGGGACGCGCTCGTGAGCGAGATGCGTCAGGCGCTTGCCGATCGCATCGCGCAATCCTTCGGGACCCTGCGGACCTCCCGGGCCATGCCGACAGAGGCGGCCCTTGCGCACCTCTCCTCGGTGCGCCTGGGGCTGCACACTGGGATCTTCGGTGGCGCGCGCATGGACACGCTGAACGAGCTGGCGCTGCATGTCCAGCGCGGTCACATCCAGATCCTCGCGTCCACGGGGGGCGCGGATGATCTCCTGGATACCTCCGAGCGAGACAAGCTGCGCGCGAGCTACCTTCGACAGCGCCTCGCCGGCGTGAAGCCGTCCGGAACGGACGACGCGCCCGCAGGGTAAAGGACCCCGCGGACGCGCCGACCGAGCAGGCGATCGGCTCAGTCCTCGAACTCGTCGAAGGACGGACGGTCGGTCGGGATCTCGAACTCCTCGACCTCTCCGAAGCTCATGCGCAGGGTGCCGTCCTTCTCGATGATGGCCACCGATCCGGGCTGCATCTGCAGGTCCACCTTGGGCGTGAAGCACCAGCGCGGCTGGCTGGCGGTCCCGCTGACGATGATCTTGCAGCGACCCTGACCGAGGATGCGGTACTCGACGTCACTGCTGCGCTCCGCGACCACGCAACCGGCGTGGTTCAGATCGTCCATGGTGAAGCCGCGCCATTGGACGGGGGTGAAGACCGCCGGCTCGGGCTCGGGCTCGGGCTCGGGGGCCACCTCCGGGCTGGGGCCCGGATCCGGAATGGGGCTCGGCTGGGCCTTGGTCGGCTCGGCCTGCATGGGCTCGGACTCAATCGACGGGATCTCGCTGGTCGGGGTCTCGCTGCTCGGGGCCTCGCTGGAGGCGGCCTCGGGAGACATGACCGCGCCAGGCTCATCGCTCTGGGGCGCTTCGGTGTTGACCGCGACGGCCATGTCCGGCTCCGTGGCGTTGATTTCGACGACCTCGATGGCGGGGGTCGTGGGCTCCATCACGTCGCTGTTCGGTGTCGTGGAGGTGGGTTCAACCTCGACGGTGAGCATGCCGGGGTCCACGGGCACCTGAGCGAGGGTGGCCTCCTCGTCGCAGTAGGGCTCGAGACCCTCCTGGCACATGGCGCTCGCGTCATCCTCGGGGAACTCCGAGAGGCGGGTGGTCTGGCACTCGACCGGGCAGGTCTCTTCGGCCTCGGGCACGATCATCGTGGGCTCGCCGCCGGCCGGGATCGAGGCGCTCGTGGCGCCATTGCCCTGCGTCGGGTCACCGCCAAAGCGGACCTCGGTGGGGTACCCGGGGCCCGTCTCGGGGCTCCAGGGCCACGCGACCTGTTCGCCGGAGGTGGACCAGCTGCCGCTGGCGTCTCCCTTGGCGACGGGGGCGTTCATGAAGCGCGGTCGGTCGAGGCGGACGCTGGACCCCGGCAGGACCTGAAGCGGCGGCAAGGTGGCGCGCTGGCTGCCGTCCCACTGGAGGGAGACCGGTTCGCCCGCCTGGAGGCGGAACTCGCAGGGACCCCCGGTGATGCCGCGGACGTGGAAGGCGCTCCGGCCGAAGGTGCCGCTCCATTCGGACGGGAGGAACAGCTCATGCTGCCCTCCGCGGCACTCGAAGTCGGCCCAGGCGAGCTCGTGGAACTTCAGGCCGAGCGTCGCGCCTTGGCAGTCCCACTCGATGGAGGAGGGGCCGTAGACCCGCACGCTGCAGGTGCCGGGCCATGAGATCCTCGCCTCGCTCCCGGTCGGGATCTCCAGCTGGGATCGACCGACGGTGCCTTCCCGGTCACCTTCGCGGATGGTCTGGCACCCGACGTCGCTGCCGATCAGTACTGCCCGCCCGTGGGTCACCTCGACCCGGGCTGTGTTGTGCTGATTGAGGGGCGTCTGAGTCTGCGCGCTGGTCGCGCCGAGCGGAACGGACAGGATCGCAGCGACCGCGGCAACGGCTGTCGAGCGAAGGGAGTGTTGGAACATGGATGGAGGCGGTGGATATCGAAGGACGGTCGGGCTCCCGGTGACGCAGCGATGCTCGCCAGCGCCACCCTTGGGCAGGCGGCGGGTCCCGTTTCAATGCGATATCGTCGAGCCGCTCTGGCCAAGTTGAGCCAGACCCTCGCGCTCGGCCTCGATCGGCCGGAGGTGACCCGGACTGGGATCCGGGCCACCTCAGCCGGTCTCACGCGCTCCGTCGGAGGACCGTCTGGTCGCGGGCGATCCACTTGATCGCGCCCGCGGCGCTCTCGGTGGTCATGTCGGGATCGACGTGGAAGGCGCCGTCCTTCAGGCTGTTGCCGGTCTTGACTCCCGCCGTGCAGCACCCCGCGCGCCAGCCAGCGACGAGGTCCGCGGTGCTGTCACTGACGACCCAGGACAGGGAGAGTGAGATCCCCTCGGCCTGGGCAGCGTGGTGCATGGCGCCCGTGCCCGGGAGCAGGTACACGGAGTCGCGGTCTTGTCCCTTCACGCCCTCGGGGTGGTTGGTGCAGGAGTAGTCGCGGCGGACAGGGATCCCCTCCGACTTCAGTCGTGTGACGAGCCCGTCGCGGAACCGGTCCCATTGGGCCTGAGACTGCTTTCCAAAGGCCACGGTGTCGACGTTGCCGATGAGGTAGAGGTGCCAACCCGCCTGCGTGGCGTGGAAGAGGGAGTCCAGGACGCCGTCGTAGAAGCACGACTTGCCGATCGACTTGAAGCGACCGCCGGGCCCGGGCTCAACGAGCGTTCCGAGGACATCGAGGAAGATGCCGCGGGGGGGAGGGCCCCAGTCACCGAGGGGGGATTGAGCAGAGAGACTGTGGAGAGCAGACATTCGAAAAGTTGGCGGGGAGTCCAGTGGGAAAAAAGCGAAGGGAGCGCAGCGCGTTCCCATGCCCAAGGAAGGTTTCGGATGTTCGAGGCTCGAATTGAGGCGAAAAAATAGCCCGTTTGCGCGCCTTGCGATCCAAAGGGATCGGTCTCGGGGTCCGCTCCGGCTTCTCTCCGTGCGCGCGGAACTTCGAACCGCACTTATCGACCGCACCAGGGCCTCGCGCGGCCCGTCCCCATCGGGAGACGGGCCGCACGAAGGTCACCAAGCAGGTCAGGTCCACGGGGCCGTGGCGTCGAAGATCCCTGTGGAAAAGCGCCACCATGTCACTCCGAATCGCCCTCGTCCTGAATCCGCTGACGCTCCGCCGAATGGGTGGAGAGCACGCCCCGTTCCTCGCCCGTGAGCTTCTGGGCAAGGGGCACGCGGTCCGCGTCTTCGGGGACGTCGCCGGAGACGTCCCGCAGTCTGGGTTTGACGAGGAGGCCGCGGAGGGCGCGGCGCCGCTGGAGCGAATCGGGCTCAGGGGCTTCGAGCCGGACGTCATCATCGCCTATGACGGTGACTCGCCCGCTGCCTGGCGGGGCGCGCGGGCCGCCCGGGAGCTGAAGGTGCCCCTCGTGCTCATCGAGGCGGGCTTCCCTCCGCACGGCCAGCCCATCGAGCGGGCGCTCCGCTGGATCGGCCGGGTCCTCTGGGGCCGCCTCGTGCGGCGGACGGTGGCCAGGGTCGTGGCGCTTGATCACGCAGCGGAGCAGCAGGCCAAGGCGCGGGGTTTCCGCGCGGAGGCCATCACGGTTCAGCCCTCCGGGGTGGACGGCGGGGTCTTCCGATCTGGGCTGACCAGCGACGTCCTCCACAGGAACGGGGTCCATGGACGGGTCCTGCTCCACATGGGGAGGGTCGAGCCCGGGCGTGGGATCGAGGTGCTCATCCAGGCCTTCGCGCGCTCGCTCGGGAGGCTCGAGGGCTGGAGCCTCGTCTTCTGCGGCAACGGCTCCTTCCGCCCCGGCGCGCGCGCCCTGGCCGAGCGCCTCGGGATCGGCGCCCACGTTCACTCGATCGGCATCAACATCGACGCGGAACTGCCGGGGCTCCTCGCCTCCGCCACGGCGCTCCTGGTGCCCGTCCTCGATGACGACGTGGCGTCGCTGAAGATCCGCCGCAGCATGGCATGCGGCGTTCCGGTGATCGCCTCCGACGTCGCGCGCCTCTCGGGGCTCGTTCAGAACGACGTCAATGGCCTCGTGGTCGAGGCCGGCGACCTCGGCGCGTGGCAAGCGGCCATCTCCAGGCTGGCCGCTGATCCTGCGCGGCGGGAGCGCTGGGGGGAGAGCGCGCTGCGACAGGCGGCGGAGCGGTTCGTCTGGCCGGAGGTCGCCAACCGCTTCGAGGAGGTCCTCGAAGAGGTCGTGGCAGAGCGGCGGGCTTCGACAGCGCGGACGCAGCAGGCGGCGCCGTCTCACCACGAGGGCGCCTCGGCTGACGCGGATGCAGGCAGCGCTGACCTGCACATCGCCGCCGTGGAGGCGACGATCCTTGAGGCTGGAGTCTTCGTCAGTCCCGCCGAAGAAGGCGCCTGATCAAGAAGTCAGCCCCGAGCCGCCGAAGCGGATCGAGGCTGAATGGCCGGTTGGAGCGAGGCCTACTGGGTGGCTCGCCGGAGCTCCTCCTTGAGGAACGCCATGTCCTTGGAGTACTGACTGACGGCCTCACGGGCTTCGTCCCCGATCTCCTCGAAGGTGCAGCCCACCTTCACGCCGTCCTCACGCTCCTCAAGGAGCGTCACGGCGACGGTGGCCTCGACGAACCCCGACTTCAGGAGGGGGAGGCGGAACTTGGTCGTGATCTGGGTCCCCACGGCCAGCATCTGGCCCATGTCGAAGGCGGACAGCCCGGTGTTCCCCCCGTCCCAGAGGAAGCGGATCCCCTCGGCGTCGAGGCCAGACATCCGGCCCAGGCCAGCCCACTCGCCGCCGAAGGCGTGGTTGTGGACGGGGTTGGTCGCCTTGGCCTGCTCGATGAAGTGGCGGAGCCTCTCCTGGTCCACGAGCCGGAAGATCACCGAGGACGGGTCGAGGTCGTCCGGGGAGGCCGTTGAATCACTCTCGACTTCCTCGCCCGTGCTCAACGCAGCGGCTGCCTCGGCGTCGCTCGGCGCGACCTTGATCACGCGGTCCAGGCCCACCTTCTCGATGATGTCCTTGCAGAACGGCGACGGACTCGAGATCGCCAGCCCACCCCCGTCCTTGGTGAGGGCCTTCGAGGCCTTGATGATGGCGCCGAGCGCGGTGGAGTTGATGAACTTCACCTTCCGCAGGTTGAGCACCACTCTCGGGGTGCCCGCCTCCTGGATTGCCGCGACCTCCTTCTCGAGATCAGCGCAGTAGAAGGTGTCAAACTCTCCGCGAAGGTGAAGAGTGACGTGCTGTTCACCGTGCTCTGCAGTGATGTGCATGGGACTTGGGGTTTTGGGGGCTGGGGGTCCCCTGGAACCGGCGCCAAGGGGAGTGTGGGAAGGGAGTGTCCGCTCGGAATCCGTCCGCCGCAAGTGATTCCGATAGATGCGAGGCTAAGATCCGGTCATGTCCTTCTGGAACAAGCGGCCTGCGCGCCCCGCAAGCTCTGATCGCGCCCCTGCGGGGCCGCCCGGTGGGTCCTCGCCGGAGGCCGACTCCGCGGCGGACACCTCCACGTTCCTGAGTGGAGATACGCGGGAGGACACCCGGTCACTCGGCGTCCTGCTGGACACCATCGCCCGGGTCTCCGCGTCGCGGGACCTCGAAACGCTCCTCGATTACGTGGTCGATAGCTCGGTTGAGGCCACGGGGGCCGAGCGGGGCTTCCTCGTCCTGATCGACGAGAAGAGCGGGAAGCAGGTGGTCCGGGTCGCCCGGGGGCTGAGCCCCTCGAGGGAGGCCGGCCCTATCGGCAGGGACTCCCAGTACTCCACGTCGGTGGTCAAGCGGGTCATCGGGGAGCAGGAGCCCATTCGAACGAGCGTCCAGAAAGACTCGGAGGAGCTCGACCTCGGGAACTCCGTCTTTGACCTGAAGCTCCGCGCCGTGATGTGCGTCCCGCTCACGACCCGCGGCAGCGACGGCAGCACCGGCCCGGCCGCCGCTGGATCCACCGGAGGGGCGCTGCCCAAGGGCGCGCTCTACGTGGACTCGCGCGCGGCGACCCGGGACTTCAAGCCGGAGGACCTCGCGCTCTTCCACGCGCTGGCCCAGCACATCGCGATCGCGCTGGAGAACGCGCAGCTGAACCTGCATTCGATCGAGCGGGCTCGTCTGGAGCGTTCGCTGGAGATCGCGGCTGAGATCCAGTCTGGGCTCATGCCGAAGTCGCCGCCCCAGCAGGACGGCTACGACCTCTTCGGCTGGTATCGAAGCGCCGAGCACGCCTCGGGGGACTTCTACGACTTCGTGAAGACGCGTGATGGCGGCATCGCGGCGGTCATGGGGGACGTGACGGGGCACGGCGTGGGGCCGGCGTTGATCACGGCCACAGCTCAGGCGAGTCTCCGGAGCTACGCCCGGGTCCTCGGCGACCCAGGTTCCGTGGTCACGATGCTGAACAGCGACCTCTCCGAGCGCATGGACGACGGGATGTTCCTCACGCTCTTCGTCGCGGCGCTGGGCAACGACGGTGAGCTCCAGGTGCTCAACGCCGGTCACACCCCGCCGCTCGTGTGGCGGGCCGCCTCGCAGACGATCGAGTCCGTGGGAGCCGATGGCCCTGCGGTGGGGCTCATGGATGACCTCGAGTATCGGGTCGGGCAGCCGCTGAAGATGTCCGAGGGGGACATCCTCCTGGTCTTCACCGATGGCCTCGTCGAGGCCCGCCATCCCGACCTCCCGGACCGGCTCTTCGACGAGCACGGCGTCCGCGCGGTCCTGTCGGACCAGGGGTTCAAGGGCGCCAGCGCCCGCGAGTCCGTGGAGGCGGTGGCCGCGGCGGCGCTGGAGTTCTCCGGGAACGCCCGTGAGGACGACATCACGATCCTCGCGATCCGCAGGGTCTGAGTTAGGCGACCGGAGGCCATGGACGGCTCCCCTGCACGCCGCGAAGTTCCGCCGCTTCCGTCCCCCGCGGTGGAGCTCCCGGGGAGCTTCCTCTCTCGGATCGGCTCGTTCGCGACCCAGCTCGCGGCGGCCCGGGAGCGGGAGGAGGTTGGGCGCCGACGCACGCTCCAGGGGGACGGTCAGGAGTTTGTGGGCTACCGGCCATACCGGCCGGGTGAGGACCTCCGGCGCTTCGATTGGGATCTCTTCGCGCGCCTCGACCGTCCGTACGTCCGGGTTCACCGCTCCGAAGCCCGAGAGGATTGGTGGGTCGCGGTCGACGCCAGCGCCTCCATGGGCGTCGGGCGTCCGGGCAAGCTCCAGTCGGCGGCAGAGGCCGCCGGGGCGTCGATCGCGGTGGGATTGCGCCTCGGGGCCCGGATCACGCTCGTCTCGAGCGGCGGCGAGGTGACCCCGCTCCCTGTGCAGCTCGCGCGGACCGCGGAGCTGGGGCGCGGACTGGCGGCGCTCGGCTCCCTGTCGGCGGGCGGACGGGGTGGCCTGGAGGACCTGGTGACGAACCGCGGTCACCGCGCGGGGGCGAGGGGCTGCGGCCGGCTGCTTCTCTTCGGGGACTTCATCGATGTGGACCCCGCCGATGTGCTCCGCCTGCTCGGGGGGCGGCGCCGTCTCCACCTCGGCCAGGTCCTGGCGCCGGAGGAGTGGAACCCGGCGATCGCGGGTCTCGGTCGTGACGGCGCCGACTCCTTCGTGGACCCGGAGTCCGGCGACCGGCGGAGAGCTGGGGACGACCTTCGCCGCGGCCTCGAACGCTACGAGCAGTCCCTGGAGGCGCTCATCGAACGCTGGTCGGGTCTGGCCGCCGCCCACGGGATCAGCCACCGGGCCTGGTCGTCGTCTGACGCCTTCGAGAGCTTCCTGCCGGACCTCCTGCGATGATGGCGCTCGGGATCCTGGGCTGGGCGCTGACGGTGCCCAGCGCCCTCGCAGGCCTCGCGCTCCCGCTGGGGATCATCCTGCTCTCCTTCAGGCGCCGGCGACCGCAGCTGGTGGCGCTGGGGACGGCACGCCTGTTCGACGAGCGCGGCGACGCGGCCGCGTCGAGGCGTCGGTGGCGTCTCTCGGGCTCTCGCCTGTGGGCGGTGCTGGCGCTCCTGCTGGGCGTCCTGGCCGTGGGCCGTCCGCGTCCCGCCGCGGAGCAAGGGGCGGTCTACGTGCTGACCGTCTACGTGGACCGCAGCCCCTCCATGTTCCTGCCGCTGGCGCCGGAGGAGCCCGAGGGCGAGCGCCGAATCGATCGAGCGGTCGGCGCCGTCACGGCGTGGCTCGCCGGCTTGGACCCGACGACGGAGCGCGCGGTGGTCCGTTGGCGGGCGATGGAGGAGGGGGGGCTGGATGTGACCCTGGACGCCGGGGATGGGTGCCCTGAGGAGCTTCTCGTGGCGCCGCTGCGCGTGCGCTCGACCCCGAGCTGGGGTCGCTTCGTCGCGCCGGGCGCGATCTTCGTGACGGACGTCACGCTTGCATCGTCGGGACTGCAGTCCAGCGGCGTTGGGCTCTTCGCCTCGGGAGGCGCGGCGGTGCCGGGGCCCGTGGCGGCCGGGGGCGATGGGCTCCTGATCTGGAGCGGAGAGGACGACGCGCCACTGCGGGCCCGAGCCGCGCGGGAGCCCGTGCGGGTGGTCATCGCCGAGGAGCTGACGGCGCCGCTCCGCTCGCTGGGGTCGCTCTGGGCAGAGGAGCGGGGGCTCGCGGTGGGGGGCGACCGGCGCGGAGCCGCGCTCCTCCTCCGACCAGGGGGGGCGCCCGCGGTGGCGGAAGAGGATCGTCGTGGCTCGCTCACCGTTGGCCGCGATGGGTGGTCGGCGGCGGTCGGTGGATTCCTGGGCCTTGGCCCTGGCCTGGGCGAGGGCGGAGCTCCTGGGTGGACGCCATGGCTGGTCGGGGAGAACGGGGAGTGCCTCGTTCGGGCCCGGCGCGGCGAGGTGGAGGTCGGCTTCAGGGAGATCCAGCCCGAGTCTGCGTCGGTGGAGGCCTTCGCCCTCTCCTGGGCTCGGCTGCTGGATGATCACCTCGCGCCCCCGGAGACGGTGGTCGCCCTCGAGGAGCGGCGCGCTGCCGGGCCAGCGGTCTCCCACGCTCCGGCTCTCGCAGGGGCCCTCGAGCCAGAGGTCCTCTCCCGGCGCGCGAGGCGCGCCTCGAGGGGGAGGAGGGCCGAGTTGCTGCTCTCGGCCGGCGCCGCCCTCGCGGGGCTACTGGCCCTCGTCCTGAGGCTGCGCGGGTCGGCCTGAGCCTGACGCTCGCCGGTGCCAGCGGAGCGCCAGTAGGCCGACGGCCATGGCGAACCACAGGGTGCAGAGCCGGGTGACCAGCGTCACGGAGAGGGCGGTCCCGCGGATGGCACCGCTCGCCAGGCCGGCGGCCCGATACCCGGACTCGAGAAGGCCCGTCAGGAGCCCCTCGGTGACGCCCAGCCCGCCCGGTGCGATCACCACAACGGCCCCCGCGACGGCGGAGAGAGCGAAGGCGTAGGTCACCTCGGCGAGGGTGAGACCCTCCACTGGCCCCGTGCCATATGGAAGGACCGAGCGGGCGATGATCCAGCAGGCCAGGCACTCGAGGAACCAGCCGACCGCGGCGAGCAGCGTGGCGAGGGGGAGCTCCCGTGGGGAGAGGAGCCGGCGCGAGGCGTCCAGGCTCTCCTCGAGTCGCCCGGCCATGGGACCGATCAGCGGGAGGCGCGCGACGGTGTGGGTCACGAGGCGGGACGCACGTCGCGAGCCCACGAGCACGAGGAGGCCGGCGGTGAGGGCGAGGGCGGCGCCGCTGATCCAGGCGTGGTCCGCTGCCGTCGAGGTGAGGGCGATCAGGACGAGGAAGCCCAGCAGATCGGTGAGGCGCTCGGCGAGGACGATCGGCGCGCTGCGGGCGATCGGGGTGCCGTCCTCGGCCCGGAGGAGCCACGACTTCATGGCCTCGCCAACCTTGCCCGGGGAGACCGTCAGCGACAGGCCGGCGAGATAGATCCGCAGGGAGCTCCAGCCTCGCACCCGGCTCCCGGTCAGGGTCAGGTAGCGCTGCCAGCGCGGAAATCGGATGAGGTAGTTCGCCAGCGACAGCGAGCACGCGGCGAGGGGGGCCCACCAGGGGATCGCGCGCAGCGCCTCCCCTAGCCCGTCGAGGTCCGCCCACAGGGCGAGGCCCGCGTAGACGGCGAGGCCAAGGACCACGGCCACCAGCAGGCGACGCCCGAGGCCGGCGTCGCCGCCGCGCTCCGGGCCTTGCTCCACGTCGGTCAAGGGACGGAGCCTGCCTCGGCCGGCGCGTCGACTCGCTTGCCCTTGAGGAGGAGGATGAGCACAAGGGCGCCCGTGCCCATGGCAAGGGAGAGGGCAGGCGAGACGCCCAGGAAGGTCACGGGGAAGTACCCGATGCCGAGGGCCACGAGCATGGTGACGATGGCGTAGGGGGCCTGGGTCCGGACGTGGTCGATGTGATCGGACGCGCACGCGATGGACGACATCACCGTGGTGTCAGAAATGGGGGAGCAGTGATCCCCGAAGATCGCCCCCTCGAGGACCGCGCCGATGCAGATCACCATGAGGGTGAGTCCGAACATGCGCGGGTCCGTGTCCGCCGCGGCGCTGGCGAACCCGATGTCGTAGCTCAGGCCCACGACGAGCGGCAGGAGGATCGTCATGGTGCTCCAGGAGCTGCCCGTCGAGAAGGCGATCACCCCCGCCAAGAGGAAGAGGATGAGCGGCAGGACCATGTAGGGGATGGCCTCAGAGATCGTCGCTGAGAGGTACGCCGCGGTCCCGAGGTCGTCGCAGGTCTGGCCGACCATCCACGCGAGGTAGAGGATGACGACGGCGATGAACATTGCCTTGATGCTGTTCAGCGAGGCGCGGAGGATCTCGGCGGGTTGGAGTCCGCGGGTCATGGCGATCAGGCTCGCCGAGAGGAAGCCGACGATGGCGCCGATCATCAGCGGGCGGTTACCGCTCCCGGCGTAGAGGATCCCCGTGGCGGCCTCGAGCCAGCCGCCCTCGTGACCTCCGGCTGCGCCCACGAAGGGGAAGCCGGCGGTCCGTTCAATCAGGCCGATGTCGACGGCGCCGACCCAGACGATCATGCCCAGCACGGTCAGCAGGAACAGCGCCAGGGGCACGAGGGCCGTGGAGGCCTTGGCCACCGTGCCCTCCGCGGCCTCCAGCTCGGTGGCGGCCTTGCCCACCAGCGGCGTGGCTCCATCGCGCAACACCTTGCCCGCACGTGCTCGCCGCTCGGCCGTGAGCATGGGGCCGAAGTCTCGCCCGGAGAACACGTTGAACCCGACGAAGATCAGCGTGAACCAGCAGTAGAAGCGGTACGGGAGGGTCTGGAGGAAGATCGCGTAGCCATCGGACGGCGCCAGCCCAGCGTCGGGGAGCTGCGCGCTGAACGTGCTGACCTCGAAGGCGATCCAGGTCGAGAGGATGGAGACGCCGGCCACCGGCGCCGCGGTGCTGTCGACGATGTAGGCGAGCTTCTCTCGGGCAATCTTGAAGCGGTCCGAGAGGGGACGCATGGTCGAGCCCACGAGGATGGTGTTCGCGTAGTCGTCGAAGAAGATGGCCAGGCCCATGAACCAGGTGGCGATCTGGGTCTTCCGCGCGTCGCGCGCGAGCCCGGCGATGCGATTCATGACGCCGCGGATCCCACCCGCCCGGGTGATCACGCCGACCATCGCGAGCATGAAGACCACGAACAGGATGATCTCCGTGCGCGCGTGATCCTGGAGCTGCCCCTTGAGGTACACGGTGACCGTGTCGACCAGGGCGCCTCCGGCGGAGGCGCCCAGCCCAGCGCCCTCGCCGCTGCGTACGAGGAAGGCGCCGGCGATCACGCCCATGAGCAAGGCCAGCACCGGCCGGCGAAAGAGGACCGCGAGGAAGATGGCGACAAGGGGCGGCAGCAGCGAGCGCTGTGTGATCTCGAGCCGCGGGCCCGCGCGCTCGGCGAGGGGCTGACCGCCGATGTTCGCGGTCAGCGCCCCCTCTCCCTCGCTGATGGTGAACTGGATGTTGATCCCGTTGTCGTCCGGCTTCTTGAGCGCCGGGATCTCGATGTCTAGCCCCTCATCCGCGACGATGGATCTGAGCTGCCGGATCACGGAGCTGCCGGCGGTGCGGTGCCAGTTGAAGTCGAAATCCTCGCCCTCCCGCAAGATGTCGCTCCGGACCAGCGTGCCGCCCATGAGCAGCTGCCGGGTCGGCTCCCCGTCCGGTCCTGGAGCCTCGACCACGGCCGGGCTCTCCAGGATGTCCTGCCACATGGCGCGGGGCGCGCCGTCGGGGCCGTCGACCTCCAGCAGCAAGAAGTCCCCGGCCTGCTTGGCGCCCAGGAGCGTGGGGCTGGCCCCGTCGGCGGTGAACAGGAACGCCGCGAGGGCGGCGAAGACGAGGAGGGATGCGGCCCGGATCATGGTCGCATCCTAGGGAGCGCCGGCGGGTGGAGCCAACGGACAGCCGGGCGGCTCTCGGATCCGTCCGGAGGACTTCCCAGGCGGCTCTGGTATGGTTCGCCCTGGAAGCCGCTCCAACCCTCCCCATGCTCCACCTCAAACGCTCCTCCCTGGCGCTGGTCCTCGCGGTCACGGCCCTCTCCCAACTGTCCCCTGCGGCCCAGGGGCCGGATCAGGGCTCCCCGTTCGTGGACGCGCCGCTGCCCTTCCCGGAGCTCAAGGCGGCCCCTGACTCCTCCTTCGACATCCTGGTGGCCTCCCTCGGGGTGTTCCTGCTGGTCCCTATCACGGCGGCGGCCTTCATGGCGCTCGCCCGGCTGCGGAACATGGAGGAGACCCTTCAGGGCGAGCTCAAGCAGCTGCGGGAGGCCGTGGGAGCCTCTGGCCGTGCCGCTGAAGGGGACGAGGGCGCCAAGGTCGCGGAGGCGGTGCAGTCGCTCACCAGCGCACTCGAAGCCAGGGGCGAAGGGCCAGCGTCGAGTGAGGCGGACCGGGTCATCGCCGCGCTGAGGGAGCTGCAGGTCGCCCAGGCGGCGAGCGCGAAGGCGCTCGCCGATCGACTCCAGGAGGCCCTCGCGGCCGTCGCCGCCAGCGGCGCAGGTCACGGCGCGCCGAAGGAGGAGCGCCTCAGCCCGCTCGACGCTGCCCGCGTCTTCCTTGAGGGGCTCGGCTACTCTGACGTGAGGGTCGTGACCCCGCCCGAGGACCTGACCCCCGAGCTGCTCAACGGCGGCGCGATGATCGTGGAGGCGCGCCGTGAGGGCGCCACGCACAAGGGCAAGGTCCTCTTCGAGGCCGGCGCTCCCGCCGACGCTCAGCTCAAAGGCGGCCACGGGATGTTCCCCTGACCTCGCCGCCACCCCTCTCGACTCTCCCCCCCGCGCAACGCGACACCACAAGCCCATGTCCGCACCTTCCATGCCCGTCGTCACGATCGAAGACCTCAGCCAGCACGTCGGCGCCACCGTCGAGCTCCGCGGCTGGGTCCACAATCGGACCTCGAAGGGGAAGCTCCACTTCGTGATCCTCCGGGACGGCACCGGCTTCGTGCAGTGCGTGCTGAAGAAGAACGTCGTTGGCGACGAGCTCTTCGAGGAGATCGGACGCGCGAGCCAGGAGTCGAGCCTCACGCTCCAGGGCGAGGTCCGCGCGGATGACCGCGCGCCGGGCGGGTTCGAGATCTCGGTCGTGGGGGGCGAGGTCCTCCAGTCCGCCAGCGAGTATCCGATCTCGCCGAAGGAGCACGGCGCGGACTTCCTCCTGTCGCGCCGCCACCTGTGGCTCCGCTCCAAGCGCCAGTGGGCGATCATCCGGATCCGTAGCGCAGTGGAGTTCGCCCTGCGCCGCTTCTTCGACGAGCGCGGCTTCCTGTGCGTGGACTCGCCGATCTTCACGCCCTCGGCCTGTGAGGGGACGAGCACGCTCTTCGAGGTGGACTACTTCGGGGACGAGAAGGCCTACCTGACCCAGTCCGGTCAGCTGTACGCCGAGGCCACGGCCATGGCCTTCGGCAAGGTCTACACCTTCGGTCCGACCTTCCGCGCCGAGAAGAGCAAGACGCGCCGCCACCTGACCGAGTTCTGGATGCTCGAGCCCGAGATGGCGTACGCCACCCTCGAGGACGTGATCCAGCTCTCCGAGGACATGGTCGTCGCCGTGGTCAAGGAGGTGCTCGAGCGCCGCCGCACGGAGCTCGAGACCCTGGAGCGCGACATCTCCAAGCTCGAGGCCTGCACGGGCGGCTTCCCCAGGATCACGTACGACGACGCGTCGAAGATCCTCCTCGAACACCCCGACTCCGAGTTCGTGGAGGGCGACGACTTCGGCGCGCCGGATGAGACGTTGCTCGCGGCCATGCACGACCAGCCGCTGGTCATCACGCACTACCCCAAGGACGTCAAGGCCTTCTACATGAAGGAGGCGCCGGACGATCCCACGCGCGTGCTCGCCATGGACGTCATCGGGCCGGAGGGCGCGGGTGAGCTGATCGGCGGCAGCCAGCGAGAGGAGAACCTCGACGTGCTCCTCGAGGCCATCGCCAAGCACGAGCTCCCCATGGAGGAGTTCGAGTGGTACCTGGACCTGCGCCGCTTCGGCTCCGTGCCCCACGCGGGGTTCGGCCTGGGCCTCGAGCGCTTGGTGCGTTGGATCACGGGCATCGAACACATCCGCGAGGCGTCTCCGTTCCCGCGGATGATGACGCGCATCCGACCCTGAGCGAGCGCGCGCTGGCTGGCTGTGAGCCCGGCCAGGTCCGCGACCCCGCCGCGCACAGCATCGCCGCGCACAGCAACGCCGCGCACAGCAACGCCGCGCACAGCACGGCCGCGCACCAGGATGCCGGGTACCAAGCCGCCGCGTGCGGCTTGGGGCCCCCTGCTCAGTCGGCCATCAGGATCGACTCGAGCCGGTCGGCCTCGGCCATCTGGTGGGCCCATGAGCCGTCCGGACGGAAGCGCAGCGTGGCGTCCTCGCCGGCTCCTTCGGTGATCGCGCCCGAGAGGGCCCGCCACTCGGTCAGGGCGGCCGCCGCCCGCGTCATGGACTCCGCCGCGCGGGTCTTCGGCCAGGCGAGGGTGGTGATCCGGTCCCAGGTCCTTGGGCTCTTGGCCTCATCGGGGGTCTCGGCGCGGAGGACGCTCAGGAGGAACGCCGCGGCTCGCCGTCGAGCCGCCCGTGTTCGCTCGTCCTCGGGGACGTCCATGCCCTTCTCCGGCGCTCTGCTCGCGCGGAGGTCCATCCAGCCAACGTTGCGCTCCAGGACCACCGCGGCGCACTCGGTGCGCACGGAGAGGACGGGGTGAGGGTCTTCGCCCGCGGCGAGCTCGAGCAGGCGGTCCGTGACGCCGGCGAGGGTCGCGCGCCCGTCGAGGGCGCGGGCGGCGACCACGTCCGCTCCCAGGTCACCTCGGACCTCGGTCGTGTGGCGGGCCTCGAGGCGCGCGAGGAGGAGGGCGCCGATCTCGACCTCGGAGAGGGCGGCCCCCGAGGGATCCGGACCAGCGCGGTCAAGGGCGGCGCCGAGGAGCACCGCCGCGCGGGTCGAGGTGGCGGGGTCGCCCTCCTCGAGGAGCCGCGCCAGCTCCGCGCACTCGGCCTCGTCCAGCCCGGCCTCGATGTGCTCGAGGGCGAAGTCGGGGAAGGCGGCGGCCGAGACGGTCTGCCAGGTCACCGAGTCGTCCTCCGCGCGGGTCCACGCCAAGGTCGTCGCGGCGACGGCGCTGAGCAGGAGCACCAGGTGACCGAAGTGGAGGCCCACCCGCCCGGAGCTCGCCGCGTGGTCGAGATTGGAAGGGGTGGTGGGGTCGGTCGTGGCCATGGGGCGGAGCGGCGTGGGGTCAGATCAGCGGCCGCAGGAGCGGCTCGAGGGCGTCGGCATAGCGCACCATTCCCAGGTCTGTGGGGTGGGACCCGTCAACTGTGGCCTCGCCGTCCTCGCCCAGGAACGGCGCGTCCGGAATATACGTCAAGCCGGTGACCCCCGAGGCGGTGAGGGTCTCGAACGCCGCGCGGAAGGCCGCGTGGTTGCCTGCGTGGTGGCGTGCCCGTCCAGGGAGGAAGGGGGCGTTGGCGTTGACGCGGTCCTCGACCATCACGATGGGGACGTCCGGTCTCGCAGCCCGCAAGGCCCGCACGAAGGGCTCGGCGCGCTCGGCCACCTGCCGGGGGCCCAGGTTCGGGAGGCAGTCTAGGACGTAGGCGCGGGCATCGACCTCGGCGAGCAGCGCCGCGAGCTCCATCTCGAGCCGCCCGTTGCCGCTGAAGCCGAGGTTCAACACAGGGACGTTGAGGCGGCGGCCGAGGATGTTGACGAAGGACATCCCAGGGCGCGAGGCGCAGGCGCCGTGGGCGATGGACGTGCCGTAGTACACGAGGGGACGCTCCTTCCGCGGGGCGACGGGCTCCAGCTCGACCCCGTCGGGGACGGCGACCCGCAGGGCGTTCACTCCGTTGTAGAGGGGGAGGTAGAGCCGATAGGTCCGGGGCTCGGGGGAGAGCCCCTTGAGGTCGGCGCTGTAGTCCTGCGCTCCGGGACGAGGGCAGAAGACCCAGCGCCACGGCCCGTCGCCCTCCCGCGCATAGAGGTCGACGCCGCTCACCCCGGTGGCCGGCATGTGGGGCATCTCGAGCCGGGCCTGCCGCAGCTCGACCTCGAAGCGCAGGGCCGGGGTGGCGGCGCGGAAGGTGATGAACATCCCCGAGCTGTCGGTGGAAAGGCGCCAGACCGGCTCGCGGACCAGCTCCTTCGCCCGGGCGGGGAGTCGGTCGAACGGGGTCTCCACGTCGTCCCACCCGCGACCCTCCAGGCCGATGTCCTGGGCCGCATGCCGGGTCCAGCCATCCGCCTCGGGCGCGGCGGGGTCTTGTTGCGGTTCCTGGGTGAGAGCCGTGGGGCTGGAGGCGAGGCCCGGGCGTTGGCCCAGCACGGCCGCGCCGAGGCCGGCCGCGAGGAGTTCTCTGCGCGCGATGTTCATGGCCCCAGGGTACGGTGCTCGCCCGCCGCTCCCCAGGGAGCACCCCCACAGTCCGTGAGCACGCCATGCGCAAGATCCTGCCCCCCCTGATTCTCGCTGTGCCCCTCATCGCGGGCTGTGTCGGCCCCGGCGCCCCGGCGGCGGAGGGCCCGGCGGCGGAAGGCCCCGCGGCGACAGGCTCAGCGGCGACAGGCTCAGCGGCAGAAGAGCCGGGGTCCATGGCCGCGGGCCCCCCCAACGTGGTCCTCTTCTTCACGGACGACCAGGGCTACGGCGACCTCGGCTGCTTCGGGCACCCGACGATCGCGACGCCCCACATCGACGGGCTGGCGGCGGAGGGGCTGAAGTTGACCCAGTTCTACGTGGCGAGCCCCGTCTGCTCGCCGTCCCGCGCGGCGCTGCTCACCGGGTGCTACCCCAAGCGGATTGGCATGGACGACCACGTGGTGTTCCCCGCCGACCAGTGGGGGCTGAACCCGGAGGAGGAGACCCTGGCGGAGGTCCTCCGCCAGCGCGGCTTCGCCACGGGTTGCTTCGGCAAGTGGCATCTCGGTCACTGCGAGGGGCTGCTGCCGACCGACCAGGGCTTCGACCGCTTCGCAGGGGTGCCGTACTCCAACGACATGGCGCAGTTTCACCGCAAGGCCGGCACGAAGTACCGCTTTCGCCTCCCCTGGATGGAGGGGACGGAGGTCCTCGAGTGGGAGCCAGACCAGGCGCAGCTCACGCGCCGGCAGACCGACGCGGCGCTGGAGTTCATCCGTGACGTGGGGGAGGACGAGCCGTTCTTCGCCTACGTCCCGTTCTCCATGCCCCACATCCCGATCTACGCGTCTGACGACTTCGCGGGGGAGAGCCGTCGTGGGCTCTACGGCGACGTCATCGAGGAGATCGACGCCAGCGTCGGGCGGGTCCTGGAGGCGCTCGACGAGCGAGGCGTCCGGGAGGATACCCTCGTGATCTTCACTTCCGACAACGGCCCGTGGCTCCCTTACGGCCTGGAGGGTGGCTCAGCGGGCCTGCTGCGCGACGGCAAGGGGACCAACTGGGAGGGGGGGCAGCGGGTCCCCTGCGTCATGCGCTGGCCGGCCCGGCTGCCGGCAGGAAGAAGCGTGCGGACGCCGATGAACACCATGGACCTGCTCCCGACGATCGCGGGCTGGACGGGCGCCGCGCTCCCCGTCCGTGAGATTGACGGGCTCGACGTGGGCGCTGCCCTGGAGGGGGACGCCGCGGCCGCTGCGGCGCTCGAGGAGCGCCCCTTTGTCTACTACACGTCCCGCGGCGGGCTGGCGGGAGTTCGGCGGGGCCCTTGGAAGCTGAAGCTCCCCGAGCTGCTGCTCTTCAACGTCGAGGCCGACCCCTCGGAGACCCGGGACCAGGCGGAGGAGGAGCCCGCGGTGGTCGCGGAGCTCCACGCCCTCGCTCGCGACCTGGCCGGCGGCATCGAAGGAGCCGCGCGACCTCGGCGAGAGGGGGCCACCCGGGTCTTCGACCCCGAGCGCCCCGTCCCCGGTGTCAACGCCCCTTGATCGTGCGCTTGGTGTTCGGCGGCAGGAAGGCGCGCAGTCCGAACCCATCCGAGATCCAGAGGACCGGCGGGTCCCCCTTCATCGACGGTGCTTCCCACGCCACGTAGGACCAGGCGCCGTCCCGGCGGATGAGGAACGGCTTGTCCTCGTTTCCATCCTGGCTGATCCGGTACCACTCTCTCTCAACGTTGATGGACCAGCCTGTCCCGTCCGCGGTGGTGCTCCGGAGCGCGCTGTTCCCGACCCCCGTGGGGCGTTGGACGGTGAAGAGCCCCTCGAAACCGTGCCTGAGCGACTCGTTGAGGTCGCCATAGGTGTCCTCGCTGGCGTACTCGGGCTTGAGGCTTGAGGTCCACGAGACGACCCTGCCATTGCCGAGCATGGCCCTGGCCTCGTCTCCGATCACGACGGGGCCGAACACCGGCGCGGCCTCTAGCTCGAGCGGGCCGCGGAGGGTCCCCTCTTCCGGGTTCAGGAGCCACGCGCCGCCGGTCTCGGTGATGAAGAGCTGACGCCCCTGGAGGCCGGGCATGGTGACCGGGCGTCGGGCGACCCCCGAGACGTCCTTGATGTCCAGCCGCCAGCGCATCTCCCCCTCCCAGGCCATGCGCGCGATGGCTCCCTTGCGGTCGCAGACGATGTACTCGCCCGTCGAGCCGTCCCCGACAGGAGCGGGGATCGCGTCCACACGGCCCTCGACCTCGAAGTGGACCGCGGGGGTCCGCGACAAGGCGATGTTGATGTCCTGGGGTCCGCGGACGCTCAGCGTGCGGGAGTCGAACCCCTCGAGTTCAAACCGGAGCGTCCAGATGTCGGCGAAGGTGCCCTCCTGGATGAAGGGGGTCGTGAATTGCTCTCGCTGGTCAGGGTCGTCCCCCTCGCGCTCCACCGTGACCCTGACGCCAGGCGGCGTGGTCTCGATCCTCCAGGGGAGCATGATGCGCTCCGCATCCTCGAAGGTCCCATCGAGGATCTCCAGCGCGAAGGTGTGGTCTCCTCTGGCAGCAGCCTCACGCGCCCGATCCGCCGCGTCGAGCTTCCGTCGTGTGAACGCGACCTCCTTCTCGAGGACGCGTCGGACCTTGCCCGCCGGATCATTCTCCAGGATTTGCTCGTAGTACTTGAGGCCGTCTCCGAAGCGCGATTCGGCGAGCGCGGCGTGCGCGAGCGCGAGGAACTCGTCGTTCTCCTTGAGGATTCGCGCGTGCTCGGCCTCGAGCTGGTCGACGGAGCGGATCCTCTCTCGGTTGATGACCGCCTCGCTGAGGGCAGAGAGCTCCGATTGGAAGCCAGCGAGCAGGGGGGCGGTGAGCTCGTCTTCGGTGAGGGCGTCCTCGAGGGTCTCGATGTTTCCCAGCACCTGCTTCTCCACCGTGACCTGCCGCGGGGCGTGGATCGTGGGGGGGCCAAGCGAAGCGATCTGCGTCTTGAGCCGCTCGGTGATCGCGCCGAGGATCTCGGTGCCGCTCCGCCAGGGGCGGCTGAGCACCCGGAGCGTCGGCGGGTCCGGCAGCGCGCGGTACATGTCGAGCGCCAGCAGGAGCTCACCGTCCACTGCCTCTCGTCGGGCGCGGTCGAAGGTGGCGTCCCACTCCTCGGTGAGCAGCGCCTCCTCCTTGCGGAGCTGGTCCTCCAGCTTCATGCGCAGGTCCAGGACCTCGACCGAGAGGTCGGTCCGGAAGCGCTGATCCAATCGCTCGAGGGCATCGCCGGGGCGGTCGAGCATGCTGCCGATGGCCTCGATCTCATCGCGCCGCTCCTCGCTGGCGCGGAGCTTGGTGACGCCCATGGTGGCGACGGTGAGAAGGATCGCGCCCGCCACAGCTGCCTGTTGGCGGACCTTCTTGGAGCGCGTTGAGCGGCGCCGCGCTCGGGTCAGGAGTTCGCGCGCCTCCCGGTTCCGCGGGTCGTGATCCAGGAGGGAGCGTAGCGGGGTGAGGAGCCGGTCGGCGTGGCCCTGGGCGAGCATGTCAGTGCAAGCGGTCAGGACCCACGGCGCGGCGTCGTCGACCCGGCCAGCGCCCAGCAGTCCGAGCCCGAGCTCGAGGCGCTCCGAGACCAGGGCCGGCTGGAGGTGGGCTGCGATGGCGAGGGCCGGGCCGCTGCACACCGGGGAGTGGTGGTCCCGCAGGTCCCGCGCGAGGTCGAGGGCCTCACGAGGCTCCATGCCGCAGGCATCCCCCTCGTCGCGGAGGCGAGCCGCGGACAGGTGCAGGCGCACGATCCTGTCGCTGGGGCTGATGCGGTGGGCCTCTGTCCAGTGCACGACGGCGTGGGAGGGGCTCTCGAGCGCGGCGTCGACGCGGCGGAGGAGGGTCCTGACGTCCCGCATCTCCATCGCCCGCAGGGTCGAGATCAAGCGGCCGGCGAGCCACTCGTTGGTCAAGGCGTCGGCGTCCGCCGGAATCAGCGGGCCGGGCGAGCCGTCGCGGCACCACACGGAGAGCCGGTTGGCGGCACGCGAGTACTCCGTTCGCTGCATCTCTTGGATGGCGACGTGGAGCTGCTCGATCGGGTGGGCGAAGCGCAGGCCGCCGCTGGTGAGGCCCTTGAGGAGGCCGAGTTGGACCTGGCGCAGGGGCTGAGCCATCCGGTCGGCGATCTCCTGGATCGTGGAGGAGCCATCGCACTGCAGCTGCAGGTCAGAGGGCATCTGCCCCAGGTCCTGCTTGGAGGTGATGCAGGGGGTGTTGGCGGCGTCCGGGAGCTCGGGCGATTGAGCGAGCTCGACCTCGTCCGCGATGCGGGCGTATTCGAGGAGCAGGAACTCGACCTGGGTTGGCGAGCAGTGCACGCGGGCCCGCTGGTGCTCCGCAGGGTCCAGGATCGTGGTCCGCTCGCCGATGCTCCCGGGGTTGAAGCGGAAGTGCACGCCTCCGCCGTCCAGGAGGGCGTACAGCGTCTCCAGTCGGCCGGCCTTGGCGATCGGCTCGAGGCGCTCGACGGTGGGCTCATACGTCGGGTCGTCCGCCCACGCGTCCTGCGCTCGGACGGCCCATGTGTAGGGATCCTCGTCCGGATCCGGCAAGAGCCACGCCTTCCCGTCTTCGATCCCGAGGACCGCGCGTTGCGACCCCGCTGCCGTGAGCGTGAGAGTGCCCTCCTTCTGTCCGCGCGCAAGCCCCTGAAGGAGCTCTGCGAGACCAATCCCTCGGACGTCACCCTGGAAACTCATAAGTCAGTCGCGTTGCTGTTGTCGTATCGGCATCGGCTTGAGTGGACGGACCTCTCGGTTATCCAGCGGGTGTTTTCGACCTCGAGGGGGCGTGCCCTGAAGCAGAGCGGCGCGGCGCCGTTGGAAACATTTTCCGGCCGGCCGATTCGCTCATTTGGGCCGTTCGGCGTCCCTTATTGACACGTCTTGTTCCGCTCCGTGAATGCCGTCGGACCTCCAGGCGCGAAGAGCTGCGGTCACCGCCGCGGCTGTCACAGGAGGGTCACAGGGGGTCTTGTGGACTGCCTGCGGCCGGGTCCTTTGGGGGCTCTGTGGCCGGGTCCTCAGGTGCTCTGCGGCCGGGCCCTCAGGTGCTCTGCAGCCGGGTCCTCAGGGGCGCTGCAGCCGGGCCGCCAGCTGGGTCTACAGCCGGGCCCTGAGGCGCCGAAGGTCCTCGGGGGTATCCAGGTCATCGTGGATCCCCGGGTCCGCGGTCTCGACGGTGGCGATGGGGGCGGCCCGGTCGCGCAGCGAGCGAAGGGATGCGTCAGGGCTCAGGCCGCTGGCCAGAGCGGCGAGGTCCGCGCCCAGGATGATGGGGTGACCGTAGCGTCGCCCACGGCTGCCCGGGAGCGCGGTTGAGGGCGCGAGCCACCCGGCTCCGGGACAGCCGAGCTCCTGCCATCGCGTGGCGAGGGCCTCCATCAGGGGCGCACCCACGAGCGGGACATCGGCGGGGCAGATCAAGAGGTCGGCCCCTGGGCGTTGGCCCGCCGCGAGGGCCACGCCCGAGGTCCGCCCATCGGCCCACGAGGGATTGAAGGCGACCTCGACCGTCAGCGCGAGGCGCAGGGCGTGGTGTCGAATCTCCTGGTCATGGCAGCCCGTGATGACCAGCGGCCTGGATGAGATCCCGCCGAGGGCGCCGGAGAGCCGCTCGAGCACGCTCTGGCCCCCCAGGTCCGCGAGCGCCTTGGGCTCACCCAGGCGCCTG
Source organism: Planctomycetota bacterium (assembly GCA_965655435.1). Lineage (GTDB taxonomy): Bacteria > Planctomycetota > UBA1135 > UBA1135 > Saltatorellus. The sequence continues at coordinate 25,626 of CBFHHK010000019.1, forward strand.
GACGCGCCGGCGGCCAGGATGACAGGGGCGAGGGTCACGCGCCGACCCAGCGGGCGACCACGGCGCGGGCCCTTGAGGTGTCCTCCGTGCCCTCCACGAGCGCACGCCCGTCCGGGAAGAGGGTCACGCGGTGCCCCTCGGCCGTGAACCGGAGGAGTGGCCCGGCCTGGCGGACCTCGATACCAGCGGACCGAAGGTTCGCTGCCACCAGGTCGGCGACGGGTGCCGGCGCTCCGGCCGGAGCGAGGACCTGGACCGTGTTGCGCCCGCAGAGCGAGACGGCCTCGTCGGCCGTCGCCCCTTCCAGAAACTCAAGGTCACCGGTGACGCAGCAGGGGCAGGCCGGCGCCCGCGGGACGGGGAGCCGCCGCACGCTCCCTGACCACACGTCGAGGTCGATCAACGCCGGCGTGGGCGGCTCTTCACCCGCCAGTTGGCGCAGGGCGAGCCCGGCTTGCATGGACGCGATGGCGCCCACGGCGGGACCAATGACACCCGCCGTATCGCACGTCGGGAGGGCTCCCGGCGGCGGCGGGTCGGGGAAGACGCAGCGCAGGCAAGGGCCAACGCCAGGCTGGATCGCCAGAACGAGGCCTCCCGAGGAAACGACGCCGGCGTAGATCCAGGGGATCCTCTCCCGCACCGCGAAGTCGTTGACGAGGTAGCGCGTGGCCATGTTGTCCGTCCCATCGAGGATCAGGTCCACGTTCGCGCCGAGCTCGAGGAGCCGATCCGCGTTCAGGTGCACGGCGTGGGGGATCAAGCGGGTCGGCCCGCCGATGAGGCCGAGGGTCTCGGCGGCGGCGCTGACCTTGGGAGCCCCGGCCGTGGCGTGCGCGGCGGTGAACAGGACCTGCCGGGGGAGGTTCGTCTCCTCGACCACGTCACGGTCCACGAGGATGAGTTCCCCGACCCCCGCGCGGGTCAGCCACTGGGCGAGTACCCCTCCCAGGGCGCCGCATCCCACGAGCAGGACTCGCCGCTGCGCGAGGCGAGCCTGGCCCTCGGCGCCGAGCGGGGCGAAGCGGGCCTGGCGCTCAAAGCGGTGCGGGACGGGGGGGGCGGTCACGGGAGGAGCAGGGAAATGAGCGTGATGATGAGGGCGAGGGCGGCGAGGAGGATTCCCGCCGCCAGGGCGAGGGCCGTGCGATCACGAGCGGGGACCTGGTCGATCTCCACCCAGTTGAAGTACCTGCGGGCCGATCCCTCGATGGCGGCACCGCAGTGGGGGCACTGGTCCCCCTTGAAGTCGTCCCAGGGGACCACGCCGTCGCACTCCATGCAGTAGAAGTTCCGGGCCGTCCCGCCCTCCTCGACCCCAGGGGCGTGATTTCGCCCGCGGTAATAGTCGAGAGCCTCCGCGTTCACGGCGTCCCGGGTCCTGGACCAGTGGTCCTCGGACATGTTGCCGTAGCTCTTGGGGGGGGGAGATTGCTCTTCAGCCATGGGGGGCCCCGGGCACGTTCAGGGCGCTCCTGAACATAGCTCCCTGGGGGACTGTCTGCGACGTCGGCGGAGTCGGGCTTGACAGGGAGGACCACGATCCCGATCCTCTCCGGCCTGTTCGCCCTTCGGGGTCGGACGGACTGGTGGGCATAGCTCAGTTGGTTAGAGCGCCGGATTGTGGTTCCGGAGGTCGGGGGTTCAAGTCCCCTTGTCCACCCCACCCCCCCCTTCTCGAGGGTCCCTGAGGGATCACGGGCGATGTGGGGCGCTGCTGAGGGTGCGGGGCGAGCGCACCGAGGAGCCCCTTCGAGGGTCTCGTCGCCCGATTCGGCTCAGCGGCCCAGCTTCGGCTCAGCGGCCCAGCTTCGGCCCAGCGGCTCAGTCCTCCCCTGCGGGCCATCTCCCCCGGCCGGATTGGCCTTGAGGGCACGGGTTCTTGGCCGGGGCCCGGGTGAGGTCAGCGGGTCGAGGGCACAGCAGATCTCGCCCCCGGCGAGCCCTCCCTCTCCGGCTGCGCCCCTCAGCCGTCGATGAAGTCCTTCGCGAGGATCAACTCGGCCTGGAGCTGCTCCGAGAGCACGGTGAGTTCGCCGAGATGAAGGCCGGTCAACTCAAGTGCATTGGGGTTGATGGAGTAGTGCAGTTCATCCGAGCCCGTGGCCCTCGCGAGGTCCTGGGTCAGGATCTCAGCCAGGTGGATGGTCGCAGCGAGCGCTGCGTCCGGTCCCGCGAGCTCGGGCTCGTGGTGGTGGCGGATCACCTCGACGAGCACGTCGGGCAAGGACCAGCGGGTCGAGAGGCGAGCCCCGATCTCCGCGTGGTGAAGCCCGAGCACCCGGCGCTCGGCCTCGATGAGGTCCGTACCGCTTAGGGCCATGCCGCGGATCTCCTCGATCGCCTCGTCGAGGAAGCGGTCGAGGACAAGGTGTCCGATGTTCTCGAGGAGGCCGGCGGTGTAAGCCCGGTCCGGGTCGACCTTCAGGTGCCGCTTCGCGATCAAGCGCGCGCCGATCGCGTTGGAGATGCACTGCTCCCAGCGGTTCTCCATCGAGTGCTCCTTGGCGCTGCCGTAGTCCCGGAAGTACTTGCCTGCGCTCGAGGTCAGGACCAGGTTGACCAGGGTCGTGACGCCGAGGAGGTTTCCGGCCTCGTGGAGCGAGGCGATCTCGCGCTGGAAACCGTAGTAGGCCGAGTTGCAGAGCTTGAGGACCTTTGAGGTGATGCCAGGGTCCGTCTGGACCAGCTGGATCAACTCGCTGGGGACCACCTCGTCCCGCCCGGCGACTTCAAGGACGCGCGCGGCGACGCCCGGAAAAGGCTCGAGACTCCGCATCTCGAACATGAGGTCTTTGAGGGGGACGTGCATGGCAGATCGAGGGCCGGGGAGGACCCTCAGCTACAAGTCCCTCGGACGAACGGGCGGCTGATCTGGAGCAAAACGCCGCAACCGGCGTGGGCCACTTCACGCCATCCCCGATCACGACCGCGACGCCGGGTTTGGATTCTCAATACGCGCCAGCGTCGTCGAACAGAGCGGCCGCACTCCGGAACCCCTTGAACTCGAGCGCGTTCCCGGAAGGGTCCCTTAGGAACAGCGTCCCCTGCTCGCCGGGTTGTCCCCTGAAGCGGACCTGCGGGGCGATGAGGAAGTCGCACGCCTTGCGGTTCAGGGTCTCGGCGAGCTGCTCCCATGCGTCCATGGTCAGGACGACGCCAAAGTGGGGGATGGGGACCTGCTCTCCGTCCACTGGATTCGCGCCGCTGTCGGGCGTCTCGAGGGCGCCGCTGCTCGGCCGCGGGACGAGGTGGACGGTGATCTGGTGCCCGCCGAGATCGAAGTCAATCCAGCGCTCGGAGCGGCGCCCGATCCCCGCGCCGAGGACCTCGGCGTAGAAGCGCTCGGCCGCCTCGAGATCGTGAACGGCGATGGCGAGGTGGAAGGGGCGCGGGGCGCCGCCGTCGGCCCACAGGACCGAACGGCGGTCATCGTGGGACTCGCTCAAAGGTAGGTGTCGTGGCCTTCCTTCTTCTGCTTCCCGAGCGTCCGGTAGATCGTCTTGGCCGCGTCGGCGTCGCCCTTCGCGAGGGCCGCCTCGAGGTCCACGAGCGTCGAGCACACGGTGAGCATGCGCTTTCGGAAGTCCGCGCTGAAGTCGACCGTGGCGTCGCCTTCCAGCTCCGCCGGCGGCTTGGGGGGGTGCTGGAAGCCCACGAGCGCCGCCGCCTGCATCTCCTTGCAGAGGGTCACCGCGTCGTCCTTCTTCTCCGGCTTGCTGAGCATCTTGCGGATGCCCTTCATGCCCCTCTGAATGACCTCCATGCTCTCATGGAGGGGGCCGCCCTCACCGTCGTCGTCGACCGCGACCGGGGCGCCGTTTCCGGTGGAGGCCGAGGAGTGGTCGGCGTTCTGGATGGCGAGGGCCAGGACCGCGAGGCCGGGCAGGGCGAGCAGCGAGAGCTTGGAGCGTTGGATCATGGGGTCGAAGCGATGGAGCCGGTGTCGGAAGGTTGGGAGGGGACCGCGCCCCGGCCGCCGTCAGGAGAGGCTGCGCGGGTCGGGGGGGGATTCGAGCGTCGTGGCCAGGGCGCGATGGCCCGCGGGGGACCAAGACAGGCCGCGCCGGGCCGCGTCATGCTCCCCTGAGAATAGTCTCCCACGCGGCGAGGTGGGCCCTCGCACACGCCTGCCAGGTGTACGGGGCGGCAATCCTCATCCAGCCCTCACGGATTTCGGGCTCTTCGGCCTGCTGGAGGGCGTCCTCCAGGGCGACGGCCACGCTCGCGGGATCGGTCGAGTCCACGAATCGCGCCGACGTGGCCAGGGCCTCCTCGAAGGCCGGGATCGGTGAGGCGACGACGCCGAGCCCGTGCCGACAAGCCTCCAGGGGGGTGACCGGCGTGGCCTCATCGTCGGTCAGGTGCAGGAGGACCCGCGAGCCGGCGACGCAGCCGGGCATGAGCGACTCGTCGGGCTGGGTGATCCATCGGACGTGGGCTGCGGCCGCCGAGGCCTGCAGCGCCGTCCTGAACTCCTCTGCCGCGTTCCCCGGTCGCCCGACCATGAGCAGGCGGCTGGAGGAGCCCCGCTGGCGCAGGGCCTCGAAGGCGCGGAGCGCCGCGAGCGGCCGCCTCGAGTGCCGCACCGAGCCCAGGACCAGGATGTCCCTTGAGGGGCGCTTGGGGAGCGCCGCTGGCAGATCGCGTTCCCAGTGGTCGGTGCCCACCGGGACCTGGACGATCCTCGATGGCGAGGCGCCGAAGTCATGCTGGAGCCGCGCGGCGGCCTCGGCCGAGAAGACGATCAGCCCGTCGGCGTCCTGGGCCGCCGACGCGAAGGCCCGTGTCCCAGGCGCCCCGGGCTCGGGGAATCCGGCGACCG
>CBFHHK010000020.1:0-2690 GCA_965655435.1 Planctomycetota bacterium
CCACCGCGCCGGGGCGGTACTCGTCCACCGGGGGACGGCCGCGCCGCTCGGCGCGCTCCACCGCCCTCTCCATGTGATGGAGGTACATGTCGTTGGCGCGCCCGATGTGCTCGAGGCAGTCCGCGGCGCTCCAGCGGCGCGCGGAGGGCCGCCGCTCGAGCTCCGCCTCGGGCAGGGCCTTCCAGTCCCGGAGGGCCACCTGGCGGTGCCGCTCCAGGTCCGCGTGGAGGCCGGCGAGGGTGTCCGCGGTCCTCATGGTGCGCTCGGTCGCTCAGGCGCGCATGCGCCAGACGGAGTCGACCTCGGGGACGCCGGGCCACTGCTCCGCGGCCAGCGCGAGGTAGAGCGTGACGTCTGCGGGGTCGTACTTGCCGTCCAGGTCAGCGACCGTGCTCGAGATCTTGTCAGCGGCGGGCTTGGACTCCTCGACGCTCTTGATCATCCCGTCTTCGTGCTCGACGCCGGTGCCGTCGAGGAAGTCGGTGACGATGTCCTTGGCGTTCTTCATGAGGTAGCTGCCGAAGAGCTCGTAGCAGAGCTCGGCGTTACCGCCGCGGACCAGGATCGAGTGCGCCGTCTTGGATCGCTTGGCCAAGGGGAGCTTGCGGATCGCGTGGGGCCGGAACTTGAGGGCCTGCGCGACCTCCCCGTCCAGCGGGCCGAAGCCGTCCTGCGCGAGTGACTCGTAGATCTGGAGGAAGCGCTCCTCCTTCATCTTCTTCAGCTGTTCGATGACCTGCATGGTGCTCTGTCGCAGCGGCGTATGGAGCGCCGAAACGGGCCGAGAGATTACCAACAGACGGCGGGGAGCGCGCAGAATGCCGGATATGGAGGCCAGAACATCCACCGTCGTCGAGCCTGGGGCGTCCGGCAACTTCACCCGCGCCGAGGCCACCTTCGCCGCCCTCTCGTCGCTGTTCGTGGTGACCCTCGTGCTCACCAACGTCATCGGGACGAAGCTCTTCCAGCTCCCCGTCCCCGGCTTCCTCGAGGGGCTGGCGGGGGGCCCGACCGTGACGCTGACGTCGGGGATCATCACCTACCCCGTGACCTTCCTGCTGACCGATACGGTCGCGGAGATCTGGGGCCACCAGCGGGCGCGCTTCATGGTCTGGGCCGGCTTCCTCATGAGCTTCCTCATGCTCGGGATCCTCCAGCTCGCGATTCACCTGCCCCCGTCACCGATCTGGATGGTGGAGGGCTTCGGGTTCGAGGATCACCACGGCATGCAGAACGCCTTCCACGCGACGTTCTCCGCGCCAGGTGTCCTGCTGGCCTCCTCGATGACCGCGTACCTCGTGGCTCAACTCTTCGATGTGAAGCTCTACCACTTCTGGTGGAGGGTCACCGGGGGCAAGCACCTCTGGCTGCGCAACAACGGCTCCACCTGGATCAGCCAGCTCGTGGACACGAGCATCGTCAACTCGATCTTCCTGCGCTTCGGCCTGGGCCTCGAGTGGGAGCCGATCATGGCGATCATCGCGGCCAACTACCTGGTCAAGGTGGTGCTGGCCGTGATCGACACGCCGCTGATCTACGCGTCGCGCATGGGGCTCGAGAAGTGGCTGGGGATCGAGCACGACCCCAGCCGGGCCGACGCGCCCCTCGCGTGAGCCCGACGCGCCCCCCGCCTGAGCCCGGCGCGCCACGCGCCTGAGCGAGGGCGCCGGCGAGCCTCAGCCCATCCCGTCGATGGTCAGGACCCGGGCCCGGAAGCGAGCGGGCTGGCCGGCGAGCGGGTGGTTCGCGTCCAGGATGACCGCGTCCGGGTTGACCTCGACGATCACCGCGTCGATCTCGGCGGAACCGTCCTGATCGTCCTCCACCGTGACGGCCACGGCGATCCCCTTCTCCAGCGAGAGCTCCTCGGGGAAGTCCTCGCGAGGAACGGAGACGATGGCCTCGGGGTCGTGGGGGCCGAACGCCTCACCGGCCGGGCAGGTCACGTCGAGCGCGCCGCCGACCTCGAGGCCAATGAGCGCCTCCTCGACGGTCTTGGGGAGCTCTCCATCGCCGACTCGGACCTCGAGAGCGTCACCCTCGGCCGTCGTCTCGAGGATCTCTCCCTCTCCGTCCATGAGGTCGATTTCGAGCTCAACCAGGGATCCTTGTTTGATGGTCGTCATGGGGGGCGTTTGCCCTCTCGGGCGGGGCTTTGGGTGGGACGTCTTGCGGCCCGGACTGGGGTGAGGGGGGCGCGGGGACCAGGGTGTCCCGCGAGTGTGCCTGGGCTGAGGGGCGCAGGTAGGTGTAGCTGGCGAGGGCGTCCTCGTAGCGCCGCCAGAACAGCGCCGACTCCTCGAAGGTGAGGCGCCCGGCCTCGAGGGCGTCCTCCACGTGGCCGCGCAGGGAGCGCAGGAGGTCCGCCTCGGAGTAGTCGACGTACTCGAGCACCTCCCGGACGCGGTCGCCGCGCAGGACGTGGGTGAGCTTCGAGCGGCCCGCTTCATCGAGGTCCACGTGCACGATGTTTGTGTCCCCGAACAGGTTGTGCATGTCGCCGAGGATCTCCTGGTACGCGCCGACCAGGAAGAAGCCCATGAAGTACGCGTCGTCGGGCTGCTGGTCGTGCACCTCGAGGGTGTGCTTGACGCCGCGCAGGTCGATGAACTTCTGGATCGTGCCGTCGGAGTCGCAGGTGAGGTCGGCGAGCACCGTGCGGCGGCGCGGCTCCTCGTCCAGGCGCTGGA
>CBFHHK010000020.1:2790-3955 GCA_965655435.1 Planctomycetota bacterium
CTGGATCGTGCCGTCGGAGTCGCAGGTGAGGTCGGCGAGCACCGTGCGGCGGCGCGGCTCCTCGTCCAGGCGCTGGAGGGGCATGACGGGGAACATCTGGCCGATGGCCCAGGCGTCGGGCAGGGACTGGAACACCGACATGTTCAGGAACATCGTGTCCGCGAGGGCCTTCTCGAGGTCGTCGAGGTCCTCGGGCGCGTACTCGATCTTCCGGGCCGTGTTGAGGACGGCGCGGCAGGCCCGCCAGAAGTGCTCCTCGACCTGGGCGCGCTCGTCCAGGCCGAGCTGGCCGGTGTTGAACAGGAGCATGGCCTGCTCCCGGAGGTCGAGGGCGTCGTGGTAGACCTCGAGGTACTTGCGGGGCGTGACCAGGCCCGGAAGCTCCGCCATGGACTGGACCACCTCGGGGGCGTCCTGGGCCACGGGGGCGGTCTCGTCGGAGGGGTCGAACGTGGTCACGCCCACGGCCTCCGCGATCAGCACCGCGTGGTGTGCCACGAGCGCGCGGCCAGACTCCGTGACGATGGTGGGGGCCGGGATCCCGTTCTCCTCGACGGCCTCCGCGAGGGCGTAGACCACGTCGTTGGCGTACTCCTGAAGGGAGTAGTTCTTGCTCGACTCGAAGTCGGTGCAGGAGCCGTCGTAGTCGATGCCGAGGCCGCCCCCCGCGTCGAACCAGCGGATGTTGGCGCCCAATCGGGTGAGGCCCACGAGGATGTTCGTGGCCTCTCGCATGGCGTGCTTGATCGAGCGAATATGCGTGATCTGGCTGCCGATGTGGAAGTGCAGCAGCTCGAGGCAGTCGAGCATCTCCTCCTCACGGAGGACCTCGACGAGCTGCACGATCTCGCGCGTGGTGAGGCCGAACTTCGACCGGTCGCCCACCGAGTCCTGCCAGCGCCCGGACGACCGGAAGGAGAGCTTGCAGCGCACCCCGATGTGGGGCCGGATCTCGAGGGCCCGCGCGGCCTCGAGGATGGTGCGCAGCTCGGTGAACTTCTCGACGACGATGATCGGTGTGATCCCGAGCTTGGAGGACAGCATGGCCGTCTCCACGTACTCCGCGTCCTTGTACCCGTTGCAGATCATCAGCGCGTGCTCGCCGGCCTCGAGGGCGATGCCTGCGATGAGCTCCGGCTTGCTGCCGACCTCGAGCCCCATACCG
>CBFHHK010000020.1:4054-8087 GCA_965655435.1 Planctomycetota bacterium
AAGCGGCGGCCCTCGCTCATGAGCGTCTCGACCACGGAGCGCTCCTGGTTCACCTTGATCGGGAACACGCCGCGATAGGGGGCCTCGTAGCCGAACTCCTCCCTGGCGTTCTGGAAGGCGCCGTTGAGGTCGCGCACCCGCGCGCGGAGGAGCCCATCGAAGCGGAGGAGCAGCGGCGTCGCCACGCCGCGACGCCGGATCTGGGCCACGAGCTCGAACAGGTCAACGCCCGGGCCGAGGTCTTCCGCCGTGGCTTCGGGGTGGACCAGGACGCGCCCGGTCTCGCTGACCTGCACGTAAGGCTTGCCCCACTTCTCGACGAGGTAGAGGTCGGCGCTCTGCTTGGGGGTCCAGGACGTCATGGGGAGGGGAGACCCTCGAGGCGCGGCGGGCCTCGCAGGTCGGGCGGACAAGGATAGCGGCGCCTCCGGAGGGGGGTGGCTGCCAGTGTTTTTCTCATGGAGTCCGGGGCCGCTCGGTATGGTCTGGCCATGACTCAAATCCGCTTGACTCGCTCCGTGAGCGCCCTCCTCAAGGGCGCCGACGCCCTGCTCGTGGTGGCCCCCAAGGCTCGCTTCGAGGACGGCTCCTTCCTCGACTGCCTCCCCGAGCCGCTCATGCGCCTCGCCCTCGACCTCTCTGGGGACCTGGACCCCGGGAGGAACGGCCTCGCGGCGGGCACGCTGACCGGTGAGGCGCCGCGCAAGCTGGCGGTGGGGGTGCTCCCCGACGAGGTCTCGCGCCACAACTCCCCCGCGCGAGCGGAGGCGATCCGGCGCGTGGTGGCCCAGTCCAACACGGGCCGCAAGGGCTCCGCGGCCATCCTCCTGGTCCTGGACGACCCCGAGCACTACACGGCGGCGATGGGAGCGGTGGGCAAGGCGCTCCCCCTCTACCGCAAGCCCGCGCGCCTGACGGCGACCGGGCGGCCGGGCAAGGCCGCCCCCGAGCCCAAGCTGAGCGTGATGGCCATCGGCCCCGATGAACAGCCGGTGACGCCGCCCAAGACGATCATGCCGACGGTGGACGGCGCCCGCCTCGCGGCGCGCCTGGTGGACATGCCGCCCACCGAGCTCAACCCCAAGGCCTTCCAGGCCGAGGCCCAGAAGCTGCTGCGCGGGGTGGCCGGCGTCACGCGCAAGGCGGTCGTCGGAGAGGCCCTGCTCAAGGCTGGCCTTGGCGGGATCCACGGGGTGGGGCGCACGGCGCTCGAGGCGCCGCGCATGCTCGTCTACACGTACACCCCGACGGCGAAGACCCGCGCCAAGCGGCACATCGCGCTCGTGGGCAAGGGCGTGACGTACGACACCGGCGGGCTCTCTCTGAAGATCAGCGGCGGCATGGTCGGGATGAAGGCCGACATGGGCGGCGCAGCGGCCGTGCTCGGCGCCTTCCACTCGCTCGTGAAGGGCGGCGCCCCGTGCAAGGTCAGCGCGGTCATCTGCCTGGCCGAGAACGCCATCGGGCCCGCGGCTGTGAAGCCCGACGACGTGCTGCGCATGCACAGCGGGATGACCGTGGAGATCAACAACACGGACGCCGAGGGGCGGCTGCTCCTCGCGGACGGGGTCAGCTACGCCGCCCGTAACCTCAAGGCAGACACCGTCATCGACATCGCGACCCTGACCGGCGCCCAGGGCGTCGCCACGGGCGCCATGCACGGGGCGCTGATCGCTAGCGACGAGGAGCTCGAGCGGGCGATCTTCGCTGCCGGCCGCGCCTGCGGCGACCTCGTCCACCCGATCCCTTACGCGCCCGAGTTCTATCGGGACGAGTTCAAGAGCCAGATCGCGGACATGAAGAACTCCGTGGCGAACCGCATGAACGCCCAGTCCAGCTGCGCGGGCGAGTTCGTTCACTGGCACCTCGACGGCACCGACGCCCGCTGGGCGCACGTCGATATGGCGTTCCCCGCGGTCCGCGCCGGACGCGGCACGGGCTACGGTGTCGCGCTCCTCACCCAGACCGTCCGGGACCTCGCATCATGATCCTCCTCAGCACCGCCATCGGCGCGGCCCTCGCCCTCGCCGCCACCCCCTGCAGTCCGTCGTCCGTGGGGGAGGCCGGGACCCCCGCCGTCCCCAGGGTCTCTTCCGTCCCCACGGGCTCGACCGCCTCCAGCCCATCTGCTGGCGGCTGGGTGAGCCTCTTCGACGGCAAGACCCTCGCCGGCTGGACCGAGAAGGGCGGCCGCTACGACGGCGACGCGGACTGGACGGTGGAGGACGGCGCCATCGTGGGCCGTGAGGCGGAGGGCGCCCAGGGCGGGCTGCTCTACACCGAGGGGATGTACGCCGACTACGAGTTCGAGTGCGACGTGAAGGTCACCGCGCCCTTCGACAGCGGCATCTTCGTCCGCATGCTGCCGAAGCAGCGCGGCGCGCAGTTCACCATCGACGACCGCCCGGGCGGCAGCATCTGCGGCATCTACTCCGACGGCTGGCTCTACAAGGAGACCGGCGGGAGCCAGGTCTGGCGCAGCGGCGAGTGGTGCCATGTGCGCGTGCGCTGCGTCGGCGACCCGATGCACCTGGTGGCGTGGATCGACGGAGAGCGCGTCCTCGACTACCGCATCCCGGAGGGCCTCAGCCCCTTCGCGCGCTCGGGCCGGATCGGGATTCAGGTCCACGGGGGCCGGGACGACCCGGAGGACGCCGCGGTGCGCTTCAAGAACCTCCGCGTGCGCGAGCTCCCGGCCGGGGCTGATCAGCCCTTCACCCGCGCGGACGACGGGACGCTCTCCCTCACCGCCGTGGGGGAGGCCGCTGGTTGGGAGAGCCTCTTCAACGGCCGGGATCTCACCGGCTGGGCCCCTGCGGGCAAGCCCGAGGCCGGGATGGACGACGCCGCGTGGTCCGCGGCGGGCTACCGTGTCCGCGAGGGCGAGCTGCAGGGCCTGATGCGCGGTAACGCCGGCCACATCCGCACGTCGCGGATGGACTTCGAGGACTTCGAGTACCGCATGGACTTCAGGCTCTCGAGGCTCTGCAACTCGGGCCTGTATCTGCGGTCCACGGAGGAGGGCAACCCGTCCTTCAACGGCTGCGAGGTTCAGATCCTCGACGACTTCAACTGGGAGGCGGCGAGCGGCAGCAAGCTGGCGCCCTACCAGTTCACGGGCGGGCTCTATGGCGCCCAGGCGCCCGCGAAGTCAGCGCTCAACCCGATCGGCGAGTGGAACACCTACCAGGTCAACTGCGTGGGGACGCGCATGCAGTGCGCCCTCAACGGCGTGATCCTGTGGGACGTGGACACCACCACCCTCGAGCCGAAGCAGGGCGAGCCCTTCGCCGAGCGCGCCAAGCGCGGCTTCATCGGCATGCAGCGCCACGGGGCCGCGGGGAAGACGGACTCGGACGTCGGCATCGCCTTCCGCAACATCTTCGTCCGCGACCTCGAGGTCTCGGGCGGGACGGACTGAGGGGGCGCGCGGGATGAGGCTGCGGCTCTTGCCGAGCTCGTTCGCGAGCTCCTCTCCGGAGGTCCCGGCGCCGCGGTTGCCGGCCCAGCCCCTCACCAGCTTCGTGGTCGAGGGGGATGGGGCCGGCCCGCTGGCCGTGGACGCGGGCAGCCTCGGGCTCGTGGGGGAGCCCGCCGACATGGGGCGGATCGCGGGGGTCGTCCTGACCCACGCCCACATCGACCACGTGGCGTCGCTCCCCATGTGGGTCGAGGCGCTCCTCTCCCTGGACCGGGCCCCCGTGCGCGTCCACGCGTCGTCGGGCGCCGTCGAGGTCCTCCGTGCGCACCTCTTCTCGGGGCCGCTCTTCCCCGACTTCGAGGCGCTCCGCATGCCGGACGGCCGGCCGCTGATGGAGCTCGTGCCGTTCCCCGCGGGGGATCCCTTCCGGCTCGCTGGCTTCCAGGTCACCGCCTTCCCCGTGGCCCACCCAGGCCCCACCCACGGCCTCGTGGTGGACGACGGCCAGGACGCGGTCCTGTTCGGCGCCGACTCTGGACCCTGTGACGGGCTGTGGGAGGCTGCAGCCCGGGCGCCGCGCCTGCGCGCGGTGGTGCTGGAGGCCAGCTTCCC
>CBFHHK010000020.1:8185-9409 GCA_965655435.1 Planctomycetota bacterium
CTGGACCCTGTGACGGGCTGTGGGAGGCTGCAGCCCGGGCGCCGCGCCTGCGCGCGGTGGTGCTGGAGGCCAGCTTCCCAGAGCGCATGCAGGCGATCGCCGACGGCTCAGGTCACCTCACGCCTTCGACCCTCGCGGCGGAACTGGACCGGGCTCCCGAGGGCGTCCGCGTGCTCCTCGCTCACCTCAAGCCGGCTTACCGAGCGGAGATCATCGACGAGCTCACCCGTCGGGTGGGAGGCGCCGTCGAGTTCCTTGAGCCAGGGTCCTGGGTCGAGCTCGGTTCGTGAACGCGCCCGCGGGCTTCACCCGCCGAGTCCGATGAGGGGCCCGAGGATGGGCCCGAGGATGGGCCTGAAGAGAGCACTCGGAGAGCGGACCCGGACCGCTGACCCGAACAGAGGATGCTGTCGGGAGGCCCGAGACGGAGACCCGAGACGGAGACCGGAAACGGAGACTCGAGACGGAGACCCGAGACGGAGACCCGGTCAGGGGGCGCCGTCAGTCAGTCTCGTCCGGCGCCGCGATCGGGGTCTCCGAGAGGACGGCGTCGAGGGTCCCCACGAGGCGGCGGACGTCGGTGTCGGTGAAGGTGATGGGCGGCTTGATCTTGAGCACGTTGCCCTGGGGTCCGTCGGTCCCGATCAGCACGCCTCTCTGGCGCATCCTCAGGGACACGTAGCGCGCCAGGTCGCCGGCGGGCTCGCGGGTCGCGCGGTCTCGCACCAGCTCGACGCCGAGGTAGAGGCCGCGCCCGCGCACGTCGCTGATGACCGGGTGTCGCCGCGCGAGGGGCACCATCTCCTCGAAGAAGACCTCGCCGGCCCGCCGCGCTCGCTCCAGGAGCCCCTCGTCGTCGATGACGTCCAGCACCGCCTGGCCGATGGCGGCGGACACGTGGTTGCCGCCGAACGTGGCGAAGAACTCCATGCCGCCGGCGAAGCGGTCGGCGATCTCGCGTGTGGTGGCCACCGCGGCGATGGGGTGGCCGTTGCCCATGGGCTTGCCCATCGTGACGATGTCGGGCCGCGCCCCCTGCTCCTCGAAGGCCCAGAAGTGGCTCCCGACCCGTCCGAAGCCCACCTGGACCTCGTCGGCGATGGCGAGCCCTCCGGCGGCCTGGACGGCCTCGAAGGCGCCCCGGAGATACCCGGCCGGCGGGACGACCTGACCGCCGCAGCCGATGATGGCCTCCGCCAGCATGGCGAACGGCGCACGCCCCTC
>CBFHHK010000020.1:9508-30291 GCA_965655435.1 Planctomycetota bacterium
AGCGGCGAGTCGGTCGAGGATCGAGCGGACCTCGGCCACGTAGCGAGGGCCGCTGTCGGCGCCGCGATGGAGGCCGCCGACCGGGTCGGGGATCGGGATCACGTGGACCCCGGGGGCGGGCTCGAAGCCGCCGCGACCCGCGAACTTGTAGTGGCTGGCCGCAACCGTGGCGCCGGTGTGCCCGTGGTATCCGTGCTCCTGGACCAGCAGCTCCCCTGCGCCAGGCGCGGCCGAGGCACGGGCGATCCGCAGGGCCAACTCGTTGGCCTCGGAGCCGCTGCAGACGAAGTAGAGGACGTCGAGGTGGCCGGGGAGCTTCGCCCGCAGGCTCTCCGCGTAGCGGTGGAGCCCCTCGTGCAGGTAGCGCGTGTTCGTGTTGAGCAGCCCCATCTGGCGCTGGCCCGCGGCGACCACCCGCGGGTGGCAGTGTCCCACATGCGGCACGTTGTTGACCGCGTCCAGGAGCGCCCGTCCCTCGGCGTCGAAGAGGGTCGTCCCCTCGCCGCGGACGATCTGCAGCGGAGCAGGTTCGTGGTGAATGGACATGGACCGGCAGAAGGTCGCGCGGCGCTCGACGTGGAGCGCCCCCGTGTCGGCCTCCCCGGCGTCGCACGAGTCCAGGCCGAGCAGGGCTGCGGGGTCCGGGCACAGGCCGGTCCAGGCGCGGCGCCAGGTCGGGGCGGCCACGCCGGGGAAGTCGCCGGCTCGCCCGAGGCGGTCGAGGATGACCTGGAAGTGGAGGTGGGGCGGCCAGCCGCCGTTCACGTCCTCGGACCCAAGGCGGCCCACGGGGTCGCCTGGACGGAGGGCCTCACCCGGCTGGAGGCGCGTGAGGACCTCCTCGTCCAGGTGCCCATAGAGGGTGAAGAAGGGGCGCTGCTCCTCACCCTCGTGCTCGAGGATGACGGTGGGCCCGTAGTCCAGCGGGGCCGGGTTGCGCTGGACGCTGAGGACCTTCGCGGCGAGCGGCGCGAGGACGTCGGTCCCCTCCGGCGCGAAGAGGTCGACGCCGAGGTGCACCGTCCGCGGTTCGGGCCCGTCTTCTCGGTCCTCGGCGAAGGCCTCCGAGCGGTACAGCAGCCGGGTCTCGTCGTGGTAACCGACCGCCGCGGGGGCACGGCTCGCGGCGCGGCGCGCCTCCAGGTCGGCGGCCCACGCCGAGAACGGCCGCTCTCGACCTCCGTCGACGGTGAGGGGGCTGTCGAGGGAGAGGTCCACGCGCGGGGCGTCAGCCAGCGGGCGCCCGAGGACGGGGGCGAAGGTCTGTCCCCGGGCCCAGCGCTGGAAGACCGCGGCGCGGGGGACGGGGGCGACCCCGGCGGCGTCGCGGAGCACCGCGGCGGCGAGGGCGGGGTGGATCAGGTCGAGCGCCTCGAGGGCGCTCCAGGCGGGCGCGGCGCTGACCTGGTGGTAGTCGTTCTCACCCCCATGTTCGGGCGCTCGCTCCGATGAGATGGCGACGCTGGTCCCCAGCCTCAGCAGCGCGAGCTCGAAGAGCACCGCGAACTCACCCTCGGAGAGCGGCGCCGCCGCGTGGTAACCGGCGACCACGTGGGCCATGGCGGAGAGGGGGTCTCGCTTACCGAGCGCCGCGTAGGCGGCGGCGATCGCGATCTCGCCGACCCGCGGCGCGACGGCCGCGTCGCCGAAGTCGATCAGACCGGAGAGGTGGACGCCCCCGGCTGGCACCTGAACCAGGACGTTGTAGTCATTGGCGTCGTGGTGGATCAGCTGATGGGGGAGCTCGGCGACGCGACCCGCGAGCGTGCGCCAGCTCGACCCGAGGTGCCGGTCGAGGAGGTCCTGTCGTCCCTCGGTGGCGACGAAGCCCAGCCGCTGCTCGATCGTGTCGGGGCCGTCCATGAGCTGCCAGCTGGGGGAGGCCTTGGCGGGCGGCACGAAGGTCTGGCTCAGCTCAGCGAGGGCGAGGTCGAGCGTCCCGAGGGTTCGGCCGAGCTCCCGCAGGAGCGCGGGGGGGTGGGGGTGGACCTCGGCGAGGGGGCGGCCCGGGAGGTAGCGATAGAGCGCAGCGTCCACGGTGCTCCCCTCGAACTGGACGCTCCGGATCGGGTCCTCGCGCTCCCCTGGGCGGAGCAGGACCGGGAGCAGGGAGGCGATGGAGGGCGCGCGCGACGCGAGGGCGTCGAAGAGGTCCCGCTGCTGCTCGAGGGCGGCGCGGCCGGGGAGCGAGGTGAAGACCTTGAGCACCGCGGCGGGCGTCCGCCCGTCACCCGCATAGATGAGGAAGTTGCGGTCGACGTCGCCGGGGAGTGGGCGGGCCAGGCTGGCGTCGAGCCCGAAGCCCTCACGGGCCACCGAGAGGCCGCTCTCCTGCGGGTCGGCCCCTGCGCTCGTCTGCCCCTCCTCTCTCGGCTGCATCGCGGCAGGGTACCGGGCATGGGCTCCCCTTGGACCGCAGCGGCCGACAGGGGAGGCGGAATCGGGCCTCCTGGGCCCTGCAGGGCGTTTCCTGCGGCTTCGTCTCGTTGTGAGACATCAGCCTCGGGCGAGGACATCGGGCGCGCCCAGGTGCGCGGGGCTCGCCGACCCAAAGGTTTCTCGGCGGATCGTCCGATGAGCCCTGCGTCCCCCTCCCACAGGACGGCCTCGATGCTTCCCCAGACTCGATCCAAGGGCGCCCGCCCCTCATCGCCCATTGGCGCCCTCGCGGGCGACACGGCTGACCGCCTCCGGACTGGCCTCCAGCGGGTCGTGCACGTCCCCGAAGAGGTGGTGGAGGCCCTGACGGTGGCGTTGGTCAGCGGAGGCCACGCGCTCATCGAGGGGATTCCAGGGACGGGCAAGACCATGCTCTCCCGTGCGCTCGCGCGCCTCGTGGACTGCAGCTTCAAGCGCATTCAATTCACCAATGACCTGATGCCCTCCGACGTGGTCGGCGGCTCGGTCTGGCGACCCAGCCAGGAGCGCTTCGACTTCGTCCCGGGGCCCCTCTTCGCGAACCTCGTCCTCGCGGACGAGATCAACCGGACCAGCTCGCGGACCCTCTCATGCCTCCTCGAGGCCATGGAGGAGGGGACGGTCTCGGCGGACGGTGAGACGATCCCCCTGGGGGCCCCGTTCACGATCTTCGCGACGCGCAACCCCGTCGAGTTCCACGGGACGTTCCCGATCCCGGAGGCCGCCCTCGACCGCTTCCTCGTCCACGTCGAGCTGGACTATCCCGAAGCGCACCTGGAGAAGGAGCTGTACCAGGGACGCGGCGGCGACGCCACGATCGACGACCTGGAGCCGGTCCTCTCGCGCGAGGAGCTCCTGATGCTGATCTCGGCGGTCCCGAGCGTGCACGTCTCGGCCGAGGTCGCCGAGTACGCCTATCGCGTGGTCTCGGCCACGCGTGCGCACCCGGAGATCGAGCTGGGGGTCAGCCCGCGGGCGGCCGTGGCCTGGACCAACGCGGGCCGTGCACGTGCGCTGCTCGACGGCCGAGACTACGTCCTCCCGGATGACCTCAAGGCCCTCGCGGGCGTGGTCCTTGGGCACCGCATCGCCGCACGCGGGGGCGTCAAGGGCAGCGAGCGGATCGCCGAGGTGCTCGAGGGATCGGAAGTCGAGCTGTGAGGCCGACGCACTTCGGCGTCAAGTCGCTGCTGTTCTTCACGGCGATCACGGGGGCCTTCTATGCGGCGCCCTACGTCAACCTGTTCTTCCTCCTGCTCGCCTTCTTCGGCGCGCACTGGGTCCTGGGCATCTGGTGGACGTACGCCAACCTGCGCGGGATCGAGGCCACCATCGGGGACCCCGGCCCCATCCAGGCTGGCACCCGGGCGCGAGTGGACTGGGCCGTGGTCGGAGAGCGTCGCAGGTTCGGCTTGACCCTGAGGGTGGAGCTCGAGTCAGGCGCGCAGGGCACGGGGCGACTGGCCTTCACCGGCGGAGACGCGCGGGCTGTGCTCCAACTCCCGGCCCTGGGCCGTGGTGTGCACCGGGCCCGCGCGGTCATGGTCTCCTCCACCTACCCCTTCGGGCTGCTCACCCGCACCGTCACCCTCGCGGCCTCGCCGGTATTCCACGTGTACCCCGAGCCGACGACGGCGACCCCGGGGCACCTCGCTCAAGACTCCACCGCCGCCGACGCGGCCTCGGGCCTCCTGGGGTCGCAGGGCCGGACCATGCCGGCGGGGCTCAGGCCGCGCGTCGAGGGTGAGGCGCTGCGGGAGGTTCACTGGCGCGCGTCCGCGCGCCGTGGGAGCCTCGTCATCAACGAGTGGGAGGCCGATGTCGCAGAGGAGGAGGCCGTCGTCCTCGACCGGCGCTGCGCGGGTGAAGCCTTCGAGCGACGCCTCTCCGCGGTCGCGGGGGCGGTGACGGAGGCGAAGCGCAGGGGCAGCGCTGTGCGGGTCGTGAGCCAGGGCCTCGACCAGACCTTCACGGGCAGCGGGGTCCACTTTGACGAGGCTCTGCGCTTCCTCGCCGAGGTCGAACCGCTGCCCGAGAGCGCGGCTGCTCCGGAGCGCTACGGCGCAGCGGCAGCGGAGGTGCGGGTTGCCTGACACCACTCGCAAGGGGCCGTCCGCGCTGCTGCTCTGCATGATGGGAATCGTCGCGTGCAACGTGCGCTTCGTGCAGCTGACGGGCGCGGCCGACCCGCTCTGGTTGGCGCCGCTCTACATCGTGACCCTCGCGGCGCCGTTCCTGCTCCGCTTCCGCGAGCGCATGGTCTATCGGGGGATCTGGAACCTCGCGATCATCCTGTTCTTCCTGCGGCTCGTGCTGCACGCCAGCACCTCGGAGCTGGCCTTCGTCCTCCACGATGGGCTGATGCTCGCGATCCTCTGTCAGGTTCACGTGCTGAACAACCTGCGCAAGGAGCAGCGCCCTGACCTGCTGTTCCTGAACTCGTACCTGATCGCCGTGATCACCGGGTACATCACCGTTGACCTGAGCTTCGCGTTCACCTTCGCGATCTACGCGCCGCTGTTCATCGTCGGTCTGCAGCTGCAGAACCTCGAGGCGTTCCATCCCCGGCAGCGCGCCCCGGCGCTCCGGGCGGTGCGTCGCGAGAGCTTCCGCCGGTCGGCCCTGCTCATTGCTGCGACGCTGCTCGCCTTCTTCTTCTTCCCCCGCGACTTCAACCGTCCGGCCCTCTTCTCGAGCTACTTCGACCTGGAGGCTGACGGGTCCTCCTACGAGGTCGGCTTCACCGAATCCCTCGACTTCGGGGGCATCGACCGGGAGGCGTCCCAGTCGGATCGGGTGGTGATGCGGGTGGAGGTGTTGGAGGGTGACCCGCGCTTGGTCCCCAGGTACTGGCGTGGGGCGACGCTCTCCGAGCCCCGGCGGTCAGGGGGGTGGGAGGCCCGAGGGAGCGAGCTCCCGGCCAGCTCGCCGTTGCGCGACCCGGCGTGGGAGCGCCGATGGCAGGGGCTCCGCCTCGCACGTTCGGCGGACGCCAAGGCGTGGGGGCGGTCAGGCGACGAGGGAATGCCCCGGGTCCACGTGACCCGGGCAGGTGGGGTCGAGCAGCGCCTCTTTCTCCCGCGGGAGGCCTTCGCGGTGGAGCTCGATCCGATTCACACCGAGGGACAGCTCGTTGTCCGCTCGGACGGCACGGCCGCTTACTCCAATCAGGGTGAGCTGCGCTACGAGGTGCAGCTCGGCCTGGAGCCAAGAGTGGCCGCCTCCCGAGCGCCCGCGGCGCTGGAGGTGGAGCCCTTCGTCCAGCAGCCGCGGTCCCTCTTCAACCAGTCGGCGCGCACCCTCGCCCGCGAGCTCTCGCGGCGCGTCCCCGAGGACGCAGGTGCCCTGAGGCTGACCCGCGAGTTCGCGGCGTACCTGGCGTCGCGCTATCCCTATCGAGCGCCGGGGGCCGAGGGCGCAGCTCGGACACTGGACGAGTTCCTCGGCACCGACGCCGGCGGGCATTGCGAGCTGTTCGCCTCCACCCTGGCGACCATGCTGCGTTCGCGGGGCATCCCGGCTCGCGTGGTCAGCGGCTACATGCTCGCGAGGCCGCGGCCGGGGGAGCGGGTCCTCCTGGTCCGCTCGCGCAACGCCCACGCATGGGTCGAGGTCTTCAGCGGAGAGGAGGGGGGCTGGTTCCCCGTGGACCCGACTCCGCAGCTGGAGGCCCTGGATGAGGGCGAAGGCTGGATGGGCGGGGCCCTGGCGGCGCTGGAGGAGAGGTGGGCCGCCTTGACCCGCTTTGACTCGGGGTCACGGGCCAGGTTCTGGGAGGCGCTGCGGTCGCTCCCCGGGGACGTCATCCGTCGATCGGAGTCGGAGCTCGGCGCCCTGGCCGGGCTGGCCGCTGCCGTGGGGCTCCTCGTCTTGCTGCTGCTGCGGGTACGGCGGCGCCGCCTCAGCCCTCCCGCGACCGTGGCGGCCTTGCGGCGCGAGTTCGATCGCCTGGGCCTCCAGCTAGAACCCCAGGAGACTCCACGGGAGGGGTTCCGTCGCGCTGGAAGCGGAGACGTGGACCTGGAGCAGCTGGCCGCCCTGCGGCTCGCGGTGGAGGAGCATGAGCGAGAGCGCTACGCGGCCGCCGGCGCGCCTGATGCGCTCTCTTGAGCGCCGCCTGGCGCCGGCCATGGGTGGCGCCCGAGGCGGCTGACTTCCTGACTGGCGGGTCCTCAGACCATCGGGTCTTTGGAGCGCGGGGTCCTCAGCACGCGGGGTCCTCAGCACGCGAGAGCCTCAGCACGCGAGAGCCTCAGCACGGGGGAGCCTCAGCACGGGCGAGCCTCAGGGCGAGGAGGACCACGGTCAGCGGTCGTTCATGCGGCGCCGTCACGCGGCGCATGGGGCGGAGGGCCTCAGCCTCCTCCGGCCGAGCCGCTGAGGCTTCGCCGGAGGATAGCGGGGGCGAAGAGTGCCCCAGCAGCCAGGGCCATGAGCACCAGGGCCCCCTGCCGGCCCGCGCCTCTGGCGAGCCTCGCGGTCTGAGGGGAGCGAGGGTCGTACCAGACCGACAGCCGGCTCCCCTCCTGGGGCGGGGGGGCCGCGCTCGACCTGAACGGGTCGGGGAGCTCGGTGCGCACGATGTCGCCGCCTGCTGCGGGGAACTCGACCTTGACGTAGGTCTCGGGGGCAGCGTCCAGGACCTGCTTCTTCGTCTCTCGTAGCTGGACCACCGTCGCGGTCACCTGGAGCGCGTGATCGGCGAAGTCACCGCTGTTCTTCCACTGCACGGCTCCGAGGGCGCCCAGGAGGGCGCCGACGGCGACGAAGATGGCATCGATGGGGCGGCGAACGGAGAGCACGGGGAGACCTGGGTGTGGACAGTACCCCGAATGGGGCTCGACCGCACGCCTAGCACCCGCCTGGCTTCACCTCGAGCTCCAGCGTGAAGGTCGTCCCCACGTCTGTGCTCGAGTCAAAGCTGACCTCGCCTCCCATCACCCGCGCGACCCGGGTCGCCACGGTCAAACCGAGCCCGCTCCCGTCCATGAAGGAGCCGTCCTTGGAGCCGGCGAAGGGCTCAAAGATCTTGCCCGAGAGCTCGCCATTGACCCCGCAGCCGGTGTCCTCGACCTCGAACCGGAGCTTGACCGAGTCCCAGCTGCCGGTGGGCTCCCGCAAGAGCCGGATCTCCACCGAGCCGCTGTCGGTGTACTGGATCGCATTCTCGATCAGATAGGTCAGGACCTGCTGCAGCCGGTGTGCGTCGGTGAGGATGACCTCAGGGACCGCCGGCGCGATCTCGAGGCGCAGGTCCAGGCCCTTGGCGGTGGCCGCCTCGACGTGGCTGTCCCGGAGGCCACCCATGAAGTCTCGCACCACGCAGCTCTGGTCAGTGAGCACCAGGGAGCCCAGGTCAACCTGGGTGAAGTCGATGACCTTGTTGATCATGCCCAGGAGCCGCTGGCTCCGCTCGAGCGCGTCATCGAGGCCGTTGACCTCGTCGCTCTCGATGAGGCGGTCGAGGATGGCGTTGAGGTGCGAGCTCATCTCGGTCGTGAGGCGCATGATGAAGTCGGACTTCATCGCCGACGTCCGGTCGGCGCTGGCCTTCGCCGTGGCGAGCGCCTTGTTCAGCGTCTCCAGAGAGGAGGCGTAGGCGCGCGCCTCGATCTCCTTCTGCGAGATGATCTCGATCGCCTTCTGCTCCCGGCTTGCCGCGTTCCACTTCTCGGTGAAGGCGCTCGCGATCTGGCAGATCTCCGTGG
The DNA here is from genome assembly GCA_965655435.1 of Planctomycetota bacterium. Classification (GTDB taxonomy): domain Bacteria; phylum Planctomycetota; class UBA1135; order UBA1135; genus Saltatorellus. Next base: position 17,635 of record CBFHHK010000020.1, read on the forward strand.
GATCGAAGGGCTTCTTGAGGATCAGCAGCTTGTCGGTGTGACCGAGCTCCTGGATCATCTGCTCCCAGGAGTAGTCAGAGAAGGCCGAGCAGATCACGCACTGGAGGTTCGGGTCGATGTCCCAGAGCCGTTTGATGGTCTGGACCCCGTCGATGCCGGGGGGCATACGCACGTCGACGAAGGCCATCGCGAAGGGCTGCGAGTCATCGAGGCTCTTCTTCGCGACCTCGAGGGCCTCGAGGCCCTGAAAGCAGAAGGTGAGGTCGTAGTCTGCCTTGGCTTTGGCCGCGGCTTGTGTCCCCGCGGAGGTGGCAGGTGATGGCTCCCCGAAGAAGGCGGCGCGCGCTGACGCGAGGTCGCTGGTGCCGCTGCCGCCGCTGGCCAGGATCTTTCTGAAGTCCTCGTGGATACCCTTGGTGTCATCCACGATCAGGATACGGCGGTTCATGCGGCACCTCCGTGACGGGCCGAGCCACTCTCTGAGGCCTCGTCGAATCCACCAGGCGGGATCTCCGGAACCGCAAGGGTGAAGCACGCGCCGCGCCCCACGCCGTCACTCTGAACCTGGAGATTGCCGCCCATCTCTTTGGCCACGTTCGCGCACGAGTGGAGGCCGAAGCCGTGCCCGTCGTCGCGGGTCGTGAAGCCCATGGAGAAGATCCGGATCAGGTCGTCCTTCGCGATCCCGCAGCCGTTGTCGGCGACAGAGATCGCGATCATCCCCGGGTCGCCCCTCCGGAGCTCCAGGAGGACCTCTTGGCTGGGCCCGCTCGTGGCCTGGCGCGCGTTCTGGATGAGGTTGACGAGGATCTCCAGCAGGCGGTGCTTGTCGATCTCGATCTCGGGGAGCTGCTCGTAGCGCTTGATGACCACGAGCTGAGAGGACTCGCCCTGGGCCTTCTGCGTGATCATGAGCGCCTCGTCGAACCGGTCCGCGAGGTTCGTGAATTCGCGCAGGCTGGTCTGCTTCGCGATCCCTTGCTGGCTCTTGATCAGCTCGCAGATGTGCTCGACCCCGTCGCTGAGCGACTGGACCTCCTCGCGGATGGAGGACTGCTCGTCCTTCAGTTGCTTGACCAGGGCTGCGAGGAACGGCTCGATGTGCCGTCCGCGCGGATCAGAGGTGAGGAACTGGGCGAGGTCATCGGAGTGCTCGGTGAGGACTGTGGCCAGCCTCTCGAGGTCCTGGATGCAGAGCTCCTCGATCCGCTGGCCGAGCAGGGCCGTGGAGATGTTGACGCTGTTCAGGACGTTGCCGACGTTGTGCAGGATCCCGGTCGCGAGCTCACTCTTACCCGCAGTACGAGCGGTCTCGAGCAGGTCACCGCGGGCCTTCTCAAGACGGATCATCATCTCGTCAAAGCCGCGCCCGAGGGTCCCGAACTCGTCGTCGCGGGCCGTGTTGAGGCGCGCGTGGAAGTCCTCGCTCGAGCCCGTCTTCTCGGCGTGCGCAGTCAGCTCCTCGATCGGTCTGAGCACGAGATGGTTCAGGACCAGGATCACGCCGAGCAGCACGATGAAGCCCATGGTGGCGTCGAGGATGGCCCCCGAGGCCATCGCCGTGCCGCCTGCGCTCGAGATCTGCCGCTCCGCGTTGGCCCGGACCACGAGGGAGGGGCGCTGGAGGAGGTCGTCAATGGTGGAGTAAGCGACGATGTGGCCGGACTCGGACCTCGGCTCGAGCACCGGCTCAGCCGCGCTCGTGATCTCGTCGAGGCGCTGGCTGACGTCCTCGGGCATGGCGCGTGGACCGTCGAGCTGCCAGGCGTCGAAGTGCTGACCCGTGTACGTCACGATGCGGTCCTGGATCGTGTCGAACACGAAGCGCCCGGCGAGGACGAAGCCCCGATGGCCCGGATAGGCCGCCGCAGCGAGTCCGAGCGGGCCCTTGGTCGTCGCCATGAAGCCACGGGTTGTCGGGCCTTGTGGGTCCAGCTGCGGGTCGCTCCACGCGAGCGCAGGGTGGAGGCTGCTGAGGGTCGCGGGGAACTCGTCCAGGGTGATCGGCGTGCGGTCGACCGGGTCGAGTATGACCTGATGGGTCACCGAGCCGTCGGCGTCGCAGAAGAGGAGCAGGTCCAGCTCCTGAGCGATGACGCTCTCGGGCGTCGGTGCCGTACTGGCCGTGGAAGAGGGGGGCGCGGACGAGGACGACGCATACCAGCTAGCGATCCGCTCCAGGTCTCGTGCCTCCGCTTTGAAGGCCCTCGTGACCTCCTCGAGGTCCTCGATCACCTGGTCGCGCTCGAGCCCCTCGAAGGTGTCCGAGAAGACCGAGTAGTGGATCAGCGCTCCGGCGGCGGAGATGAAGATGACCAGCGCCGAGATGATCGAGGCGATCTTGACCTTGAGGGACATGGTCACCGCGGCTACGCGGCTGCCCTCCGCGGCGAGTCTTGCTCGTCGGCCTGTGGCCGTGGTGCGTCCTGTGGCTGGGGCTCGTCTTGGGCGCCTCGCAGGGGGCGGGTCGCCTCGTTCAGGAGCTCCGCGAGGTCCTTCAGCTCATCACCTGCGCGCAGCCGAATGTCCTCGGGCTCTTCTCCGGCTGCCACGGCCCTCAGGAAGCTCTTGAAGCGGTACAGGGGACCGGCGAACCGGAAGCTGCCGATGATCCCCACGAGGAGCGAGAGCGGGAGGAAGACGAGGGCGGACCAGGCGAGCAGGTCGAGTCCGATCGCTCCGGACTGATCGAGGAACAGGCCCCTGTCCGCAGGGAGCTGGTCCGCCGCCCGGTGGAGGAGCGAGTCCAGCAGCAGGTACTGCAGGCCCAGCATGAGCGTGATGAGCCCGAGAAACTTGGCGCTCAGCCGGAGCTGGAGCCCCGGTTGGATCAGCTTTCGCCGGCGTCTGAATCTTTGGACCATGGAAGCGGGGGAAGGAGCGTTCGGCCCCCGCAAGGGGATCGGAACTCGGGAGAACCCACCTTGAGATGAATCAGCCTTCCCGAGGGGGCTCGTGCCCGCCTGAGGCTGGCGCGGTGGCCGCTGGCGCTCCTGGCACGCTCTGGGCCCGCGTGGCGCATCAACGGCCCGCGGGGGATGTCAACGGCCCACGTGTGGTGTCAACGGCCCAGGTGTGGTGTCAACGGTAGGGCTGGGGCGTCAACGGGCAGGGACGCCCGAGTGGCCGCCACGGCAGCTCAGCGCCTGCTGATAGGACCGTAGAGCGGTCTCGGCCGCAGCCTGCACGGCGGGATCCGAGTGGCCCCTGAACGAGGAGACCAGGTCCAGGGCGCCAGGCGAGCGCAGCGTGCCCAAGGCGCTGAGCGCGAGGCACTGGGTCGCGGAGTCGCCATCCTGGAGCAGCTCGGCGACGCCAGCGGCGATCTCATCGTGGAAGAGCCGCTTGGTGCAGATCTCTCGGAGGATGGCCAGCTGCTCCGTGCGCGAGACGATGGCCAGCTGATCCAGCTGCGACTGCCCGTTGGTGTCCCACCAGTCGAGTTGATCCGCGAGCCACATCCTCCAGCGCTGCGGGACGATGGGGAGGGCCATACCCGTCAACTCATGGAGCGCCGCCTGAGCGGCGGCGCGGACGATCTGGTCGCGGTCCTCAAGCCGGTCGATCAGGGGGCGAACGTGGTCGCGCCCGCCGATCTTGGCGAGGCAAGCGGCGGCCTCGTGACGCGCGAAGGGTCGCGAGTCGTCGAGGTAGGCGGCGACCCTGTTGGCGACCGTTGGGCTGGGGTCTGGACCGCCCTTCTGGAGCGTGAGGTGGAGGCGATTGAGGATGGCCGCGTCGCTCGCGGGGACCAGGCCGAGGAGCCGGGTCAGCGTTGCCGCGGAGAAGCTCGAGTCTGAGCCCCCGGCGACCCCGTCGAGGATGGCGCGCGTGAGGGAGGCAGGCGCCTCTTGATAGAGGCGCTGGAGGTCGGGGACCGAGAAGGTCCGAAGCGATGCCGCGCGGAGCACGTATCGCTCCAGGCTCGATTGGGCCTCCCCGGTGCCCCGCTTGGGGAGCTCGCCGGCGGCGCCGACCAGCCCGATAAGCTCACGGAAGTCGGCCGGTGTACCGCCGGCGTGGAGCACGTCGATGGCCACTGAGAGGGCGTGGGACCTGGCGGCAGGGGGGAGGTCGGGGCGCGCGACCAGGGCCCTCATGACCCCGGGGACCTGCCGGACCGTCACTCGCAGGTCGGCCAGGTATGCGCCGATCGGCCCCCGACGCTGGGCCTTGCGTGAGGCCTGGGCGAGCTCGTCCAGCCAAACGGCCACGACCCCGAGCTCGGCCTTGAGGAGGAGCCCGGCGAGCTCGCCTGCGGTGATCCTCTCCTGGCTGGGCCGCTCGATGAGCGCCGACAGCGAATCGGGGCGAGGCGCCGAGTCAAGGGGCGCTGCGGGGCCCGCCGCGAGGGGCGTCGCCAGCAGGAGCGAGATGACGGTGATCCGGATCATTTCACCGTCCCCAAGAGGGCGTCCGCGGGGAGCTTCTGAATCAACTCGGAGGCGTCGAGGCCCATCGCTGCGCTCTTCAGGGCCTCCGCGTCGAGGAGTAACTTCGGGTCGTTCAGGGCGTCGCTAACCTGCTCCAGCTTCTTCCGGTAGGCCATGACGTGGCGGTCGTCGTCGACGCCTGTCGGCCGCATCCAGCGGCGCAGGGTCCCGTCGCGCGGATCCACCCAGCGCATGGTCATGAGGCGGTTGGGCGGGCCTGGGAGGCTCTCGACCGGTCCGCTGAAGAGGGCCGGCGTGCCGGTCTCGTCGAGAATCACGACCTCGCACTCGGACTCTGGCGCCGCGGTCGAGGCGGGCACTGGGGTGATTCCCCGGAGCCGGAGGACCTGCCGCGGATCCACGGTGAGCCGCCGAGCAAGACCGTCTCCCACGGGGATGATCTGCCATGACGCGATCCGCGGAGGGGTTGCCGTCCCCTGGCCGCCTGTGGCCATCCTGAGGTCGTGACTGAGGCGCGCACCCGGGGCCGTCTCCAACCGCAGGGCCGTGATGGCGCCCAGCCAGCGGAGGTCCTTCGGGACTCGGATTCGATCTCCGGGCGCGTAGAGGGCGCCGTGGAACCGACCGGACCCTGGCAGGGTGGAGTCGGCTCGGGCGACCTCGGGGGGGGAGAGGAAGATGGACGTCCCGTGGGCGTCCGGTTCCGGGGGCAGCGACTCGAACTGGCTCGAGGCGTCGCCGTGCATACCAGCAGCGAGGTGCAAGTGGATCGGGCCGTTGGAGTCATCGAACTGGAGGGTCGCGCCTGCCTCGAGGCGGAGGACCTCCGCGCCGAGGACCAGCGGACCGTTCAGGCGCAGGCTCGCGCCGGCTGCGAGAATGAGGTCGCCGGTGATCTTGACGCTGGAGTCGAAGCCGAGGCCCACCTGAGCGCCGGTCACGACGTAGTCGCCGGTGACCGTGGCGACCGTGGACGGATAGAGCGTCGGAGGTGGGATGAAGCTCGCGGCCTCGAGGTCGATGACCCCCTCGAGCACTGCGTCTCCCGACGAGAGCACGAACCCATCGATGTCGGCGTGGACCAGGGTGGAGTCCGCCGTGGCAGCGGCGCCTGATAGGGGGCCTGCCTTGGGCCCGATCGGTGCCTCCGTCGCTGGATTCGTCGCCGGACTCGAGCCCTTGCCCTTGCCGGCGACCTTCGGTTGCCCAGAGAAGGACTGCTGTTGCCCAGAGAAGGACTGGGGCAGCCACTCGTCCCAGGAGAACGTCTCGGCCGAAGCCTCGCCCTCCGCCGCACCATCGAAGTCCACCTGGCCAAGCGAGCCAAGCCTCCCCGTCCTCGCCGTGGTCCGGTGGGGGACCGTCTTGGTCACCTGCGAGTCGTAGGTGCCGAGCGACGCATCGAACCCGTCCACGAGGGTGCCGCGGCCGATCGTGACGCCCTCTATGCCAAAGAAGCCGCGGCTGGTGACGGGGTTGAGGTTCGGGACGATGACCGTCTGCAGCACGAACTCGGCCGTGCGCACCTGGGCGGTGCAGCGCAGCTCGATGGCGCCGTCGGTCCGGTCGTTGGCCTCCACCCAGAAGACCCCAGCGCCGAAGGCCGCGGGGACCGTCTCCGAGGCCAGGGCGCCTCCCTTTCCCTGGCTGATGGCAAACGTGGCCTCTGCGATCCCGGCCTCCGCGACGTAGAGCGCGGCGCGGCGGTCGATGCTGAACCGCTGATCTCGCTCGATCGCCGTCTGAACCTGGCGCAGCGTCGCGCTGATCGCGCCAACCGCGAGCACCGCGAGGAGCGAGAGGATCAGCGCGGCCCCACGGCGAGGCGAGCTGGAGAGGTGGCCCTGGTTTCTGATCTTCATCGGGCGTCAGTTCCGGCAGAACACGTGCTGCGTTCGCTGCATGGGCAGGGGCTGGCCGTCGTAGGCGCGTCGTTCAAGCGTGACGTGGATATCCACCCGCGGTCCGTCCATCGTGAAGGCCAGGCCGGCCTCGTCTTCGATGGAGTTGCCGTTGTCGTCGAGCCCGTTGCTCGGGATCTCGTGCATGTAGGACGTGGGCACCGCTGTGGACCAGACGACCCGCCGCTCCTCCTCGCTCGACGGGCTCTCACGCCAGAGGATGCGACCCGAACCTTCGGTCGTCGGGGACCATTGGATCTCCTCGACAGGCCCGTGAATCACGCCGCTCGCCTCCAACCCCAGGCAGGCCTGGAAGCGAACGTACTCGGAGGAGAGGGGCTTGAGCTGGGGGCCGTCTAGAGCCGCAGCGTCGGCGCCCATCAGCGCGAGCGCGATGCGGTCCACGGTCTGATTGAGCTCGTTGGACATCCTCGCGTTCAGGGTCCCCGTGATCGCGGCGGCGCGCCCCGCGCGCAGCAGCATGGCGACGTTGACCGACAGGAGGACGAGGATCGTGAACGCGATCAAGACCTCCACCAGGGTGTATCCAGCTCGGCGCCCCTGGGCCCTCATCGGTCGAGCTTCTCCAGGTTCATGAGGAGGGTGGAGACCTCCAGGTTGCGGCTACCGAGCTGGCTCTGCCACTCAATGCGCACCGTGATGGGGAGGACGAGGTAGTCCTTGGAGCAGTCTCCTGGGAGCACCATGAGGTCGCCGTTCAGGTCGCGCGGAAGCCCGAACTCGGGCTGGTCAAGGGCCTCGTCGAGGAGGGCTCCAGCGCCCGGGAGCAGGACCCGCCCCGTCGGTCGCGGTTGCCCTCGTTCATCCAGGGTGGGAGCGAGTCCCTCCACGTCGAAGAAGGGGCCGGGAGCGGTGCCCTCGCCGCCCGGGTCGTCGGACGGATCGTCGTTGAAGAGGGCGAAGACCACGCCCATCGGCATGGACCGGATCTGCTCCATGCAGTTCACCGCGCCCTCGGCCGCGACGATTCGCTGTCGTCGGACCACGGTGCTGGTCACCGCTGCGGTCACGGACGCGGAGAGGATGTAGGTGGCCACGGTCGCGACGACGACGGCGATCATCACCTCGACGAGGGTAAACCCTCGCGTGTGGCCATCCTGATGTCGTTCGCTGTTGGTCGGTGTTTTCACGAGTCGCCGAGGTCACTCCGAGGAGTGGGTCTTCGTCGCGCTTTCCGCGGTTCCTTGAGGCGCCCGGTGGAATCGGCACTCCTGGGTCAGACTGCGACAGGTGGCCCGGCGTAGGGCGCAGTGCGGCAGGCGCCCCGCTCAGGGCCACCGCCGGTGGGCCCTTCAGGCGGTGGGCCCTCTCAGCGGCGGGGAGCCAAGCGGTGGGAACGACAGCGCACGGCGGCGACGCGCCGCTGCGCGCGCATCACAGGTCGAACTGACGGCGGACCCAGTCGGGCCGAGAGTAATCCCAGTTCAGCTCAGCCATCCCCGCCACGAGGGCGGGATAGAGCTCCAGGAGGACGGGGAGCAGGTCGCGATCCATCGCCGCGGCGTCAAGGTAGCGCTCGAGGGCCAGCTGCTCGGTCGGGCGCCGGCGCGCGGGGGCGAGGACCTCGCGCCAGGCGGCCCCGAACGAGCCGCCGCTCTCCTGCTTGCGCTGGTGAATGATGAGGTGCAGCAGGTCGATCAACGGGAGGAAGCGCTCCTCGCTGGCACCCCAGTCCAGGTACCCGATGATCGAGCCGTCGCTGGAGACTTGGAGGTGCTTCGCGCGCAGGTCCGCGTGGTAGACGCCGAGCCGGAGCGGTCGGCCGACGAGCTGATCCCGGGCGCGCGCGACCATGTCCTCGACACGGCGCCGGGTCGTCCCGGTCGCGATGAGGCCGAGGACGAGGTCGAAGCGCGGCTGCAGCATGGTCTCGAAGAGGTCCTCGTCCAGCGTCGTCACCTGGGGCTCGAGGAGGTGCACGAGCTGCTCCGAGGCGTCATGGAACATCCGCTCGGTGAGTCGCTGTTGGCCCGTCAGGTCCGTCCCATTGAGCCCGTCGACCCGGCGCTCCACTGCCACCTCTGCCCCCTCGATCTCCCCGTGGAAGAGCGGCTCCGGGACGGGGACGCCGGGGTGTTGGGCTCGGACTCGCGCGAGCCACGCGTGGTGCTGCTGGACCATGCGTCGCTTGGCCGGTTGGAGCGCGACGTGCACCGTCCAGCGTCCCTCCGGTCCCGGAGCACCGTCGAGCGCGGTGTGCATCAGCGCGTCGTTGCTCCGCGTGGCGACCAGCATGTCGACGTCGGGCCGTGGCTCCCCACAGGCCGCCGCGACGTGCTCGAGCAGGCGCTGGATCCGGCTTGGGCCGGTGGCGGCGCGCCTCGAATGAACGGCGAACGAAGGCGTCAGCCACGGAAACAGGCCGAGGCTCGCGCCCAGCATCTTCAGGCGGTTCTTGCGTTCCCTCGGGCCGATCGTGAGCCGCGGTTGCGGGCGCTCGAGGGCGACCACGTGGCTGAATTCCCGTGCGTGTGGGTAGAGCGAGTACACCTCTGCTTCTGCCCAGGCGCCGCGGGCGGCGGCCCGCGTCCCTGGGAGCGTCCGTTCCCCGCGCGAGGGCCGTAGGATCTCTCGGAGCAGGTGGAGCGGGTGTCGCCGAAAGGCGCCGCGGCGGCCCGTGGACCGCTTGTAGCCGAGGCGATTGTCGGCGGTGATGACGAGCTCGCTCCGGCCAACGCGGCGGAGCTCCTCCGTCGAGAAGCCCCAGCCCGTGGCTGGCGAGGGGAGGCCGCCCTCGAGGACGACCAGATCGAAGCTCCCGTCGACGAACGGCAGGGCGGGGCCGTCCCCCCCGGCGACCGCGTTGGAGGAGCCGGGGGCCAGGGCGGCGGCGCGCTCAAGGGCGAACCGGAGCCTCCTCGGCTCCCGCTCGAGCACCGTCACGTCGAACCCCAGCGTACCGAGGGCCACGGGTGTTCCGGAGCAGGCGTTGCCGACGAACAGCGCGCGGCCGGTCGCGGCGCCGAGGAGCATGGCCCAGGCGCCGCGGCTCTCCTTCATGAGCATCATCAGCTCGTCGGACTCGCCGTCCGGGAGCTCGAGGACGAGGGCCTCGAGGCGTCGCTTGAAGGGCGCAGCGCTCTCAAGGAAGCGCTCCAAAGCCGCCCCGAGCGCCGGGCTCACGCCATCGGGGCGTCGGTTGATCGACGGGGGGGGCCTCATCCGTGATCGATCATGGCCCCGCAGGCCGCAAGATGGAACCACGGGCAAGCCGCAAGGGAGGCCTGGCCCCGGGGCGGGGCCCACGCTGGATCCGCGGGCGCCGGAGGATTGGCGAGGCCCGGTCCTTTCGACATGATCGGGGGATGCGCGTCGCGACCCTCGAGATGGATGTCCGGTCAGGAGACACGGGCGGGAACCTTGACGCGGCGCTGCGGGGAGTCCGGGTCGCGGGCGAAGAGGGAGCCGAGCTGGTCGCGCTCCCGGAGATGTGGTCCACGGGCTTCGTGGCCGGGCTCGGCGCCTCGGAGCTGGCCGACGCGGCGGCGGCGCTCGACGCGGTGGCGGAGACCGCGGCGGAGTGGGACCTCGTCGTGATCGGTTCGGGGCCAGCTTCCATCGGCGGCGCGGCGCTCCCGGTCAACCGTGCCCATGTGCTGACCGGTGGCCGTTCGGTCGGCGGGTACGACAAGGTCCACCTGTTCTCTCCCACCGCCGAGACGCTCGCCTTCTCCGCGGGGGACAGGCCGCCGGAGCCCATCGAGGTCCCGCGGAGCGGGGTACGTGTCGCGCCGGTCATCTGCTACGACCTGCGCTTCCCCGCGGTCTCGAGGGCGGCCTTTCGAGCGGGCGCGGAGGTGCTCGTGGTGGTGGCTCAATGGCCCGAGGCACGGGCAGCGCACTGGGCGTCGCTCCTGCGTGGTCGCGCGGCAGAGTGCCAGTCGTACGTGATTGGCTGCAACCGGATCGGCGAGGACCTGGTTGGCAGGAAGCGGCTGCGCCTGCGCTTCCCAGGCGGCTCGGCGGTGGTCGGGCCGGACGGCCTGGACGTGGCGTCCGTCCGGCAACTCGAGGTCGCGGCTGGGCCGCGGCAAGCGTCGCGGCTCTCGGTCTACGGGATCGACCCGGAGGAGGTCCGGAGCCTCCGCCGGGAGGTCCCCATCGCCCGGGACGAGCGCAGGGATTGCTACGCGGCCTGGCTCCAATAGAAAAGACCCCGCCAGGTCCTGTGAGGGACTCGGCGGGGTCACCCTTTTTTCTCGGCGGGCGCCGCTTGGCGCGTTGCCTACACCGATCGCGGGTGGCGGGAAGCCGCCGCGGTCGGTGATGCGTGGGGGGGGGTGCCAGAGCTCGGGTCCGAGCTCCCCGGGAGGCCTGACCTGTCGCCACGGCCTCGGGGCAGTGGACGCTCTGGCTCGGGCTGCCGGGCGGGCGGGCTTGGAGCCGACTCGCTCGCCCGGGAGCAGCACGTCAGATCGGCGGGAGCTTCTTGCGCTCGAGGGGGCGGCTCTTGTCCCGCTTGCGGTGCTCTCCGGGCGCGGGGACCGGAACGTGGGCCGCCGTCGAGCTGTGGAGTCGGCGCGTCAGCGCGCTGGTCCCGGACGTACGGTCCACCGCCGCGCGGTTGAGGACGCTGCCGCCTCTGCTGGAGAGCCAGCTCTTGAGCTGGCCCGTTGACTCTGTCACGAAGACCGTGCGGGGCACCTTGACCTCGCAGGGGATGGCACCGCTGGCGAGGATGGAGCCGGTGAGCGTGCGATAGAGGACCTCGACCGAGACGTCCTTGGCCGTGCCGGCGACGATCGGGAAGAGCACCTGGGTGTGGGGCGGCAGGCGGAGGATCCGCTGCATCCCTGACTCGTCGCTCTGGAAGATGAGCCACTGGTCACCAGCGGTGTGGCTCCGGGCAGCGAAGTGAGTCGGGGTGAACTGGAGGCAGGTCGGGACCTCTGCGCGAGCGATCGCGGGAGGGATCGCATCGGAGGTCGGGACCTGGACGGGGCCGGTGGCGGCGGGGAGGCCGGCGGCGAGGAGGGTGAGGAGCGCGGGGAGCATGGCTGCCGCCTGTATCGACGCGCAGGGGTGATGCCTTAAGCGCTCGCACGTGCTCCTGAGAAAAATCTTCCCGCCTCGGGTCGATGATCGGTCCGCGCGTCGCGCCGCCGCTCAGGGAGTCCCCAGGAGACGCAGCGTCGCGGAGTCAGCGAGCGGTGCGCCCGCTGCCGCGAGGGCGCAACGGGCGCGGCGCAGGGCCTCGGCGGGGCTCGACCCGTTGCGCAGGGCCCCATGGAACGCGATCGACGCGGCGCGGCCGTGACGGTCAGCCAGGGCCCACCCGGTCACCACGGTCGCGCGGGTCCCGTTGTCGAGCGCGGCCTGGGCGAGCCCTCGGGTGGAGAGCCCGTCCACAGACCTGCCGACGGCGGAGTCGCATGTCGCCAGTACGAGCAGCGGGAGGCGCGGGGCGGCGGCGGCCAGCGCCGCGGCGGAGACCAGCTCGTCCGAGGAGGCGAGGAGCCCAAGCGGGGCGATCTCGGAGCCGTCGCCGCGCCGCAGGGCGTGGGTGGCCAGGTGCACCGGGCGATCCCCTCCGAGGGCCTCGAGCAGGCGCGCCGCGTCGAACGCCCGCCCGGTGACCGTCTCGAAACTGGGGTGGAGCCTCTCCAGGTCGCGGAGCTCCCGTCGCGCCCACGTGAGTTCCGGCGCGGCCGTGTCCGCGGGCGCGCCGAGGCCGATCCAGCGAGCGGTCCTTCCGTCGATGGGCGCCGGGAGCGTCCGCTCGTCGCGGAGCTGGTCGACGATCGTCAGGGAGGTGTGGTATCCGAGCGCCCTTGCAGGCGACCCAGCGATGAGCACCTCGAAGCAGACGCCTTCGAGGACACCGTGGGGGAGCAGGGCGACGCTCGGCGCGGGCGGCGCTGGAGCGCGACGCTGCCAGCGCTCGAGAGCGCGGTCGAGGGAGCGGGGGAGCAGGGTGAGTGAGAGCTCCCGGACGAGGTCAGAGGGCGGGCTCTCGAGCGTGCCGGGGGCGGCGCCCGGGAGCGCGCGCCCGGTCTCGGTCCGGGTCGCGAGGAGCGCCTGCTTGAGGCGGTCCCGGGCGCGGGTGAGCTCCTGTCGCCCGCGAGGGATCTCCGCTGCCTCGGCGGTCCCGTCGGAGCGGACGTGCACCACGAGGGACTGGTCCGCCCCGACGATCCAGGTCAACGCGCCGAGGTCCTGCCGGGCAGCGAGGGCGAGGATGCGTGCGCGGGCCTGTTCCAGGGTGCAGGCGGCGTGGGCGGCCTCGATCGTCGCGGCGGCGAGCAGCGGCTGACCGGTGGCAGCGCGTGCTCGGGCGAGGAGCTCGACGGTGGTGAGCCCGAGCCATTCGCCCACGGCGCTCGCGTCGCGCAGCTCACCCT
>CBFHHK010000021.1:0-17824 GCA_965655435.1 Planctomycetota bacterium
CCCGCTCCCCGCAAGCACCGTCAGGTCCGCTTCAGCTCTGGGCCTTGACGGCCTTGACGGCCTCGGTGAGGGCGGGAACGATCTCAAAGGCGTCGCCCACGATGCCGTAGTCCGCGACCTTGAAGATCGGCGCCTCGGCGTCCTTGTTGATGGCGACGATGACCCCGGAGGTGCGCATGCCAGCGAGGTGCTGGATCGCGCCGGAGATGCCGACCGCCACGTAGAGCTGCGGGGCGACCGTCTTGCCCGTCTGGCCCACCTGCTCGCCGTGGGGGCGCCAGTCCAGGTCAACCACCGCGCGCGAGGCGCCGACGGCCGCGTTCCCGAAGGCGGCGGCGAGGTCCTCGACGATCTTGAAGTGCTCCGCTTCCTGGAGGCCGCGGCCTCCGCTGACCACCACGGGGGCCTCCTTGACGTCCAGCTTCGCGTCGCCCTTGGCTTCCACTGAGGTGACGGTCGCCTTGGCAGCCGCGGACACCGCGTGCTCGGTGCACTCGGCGGGTCCACCGGCCTCGGAGGGCTGGAAGACGTTCAGGCGGGTGGTCGCGCAGAGCACGGCACCGCTGGTCCCCAGCGTCGCGAGGGCCTTCCCGGCGAGCCAGGGGCGGCGGACCTGGAAGGAGTCTCCGGCGGCGCAGAACTCGATGCAGTCTGCGAAGGGGGAGACGTCAAGGTGGGCAGCGACCCGGGGGCTGAGGTCCTTGCCGCGGTACGTGGAGGCCGCGAGGAAGCCCTTGCCTCCCTCGGACTGGACCACCTCAGCGATTGCCGAGGCGATGGCGTCGGCGCTGTACGCGCCCTCGCCGGTGAGGCAGACGGCCTTGGTGGCGCCGGCTGCGGTGGGGGCGGCAGTCGCCGCGCCCTCACCCCAGAGGACGGCGACGACCTCGGCGCCCGCGGAGGTGGCGGCGCCGATGGCTTCGAGGCTGGCCCGGCGGACAGTGCCGCCGGTGTGCTCGCAGAAGACGATGACTTTGGACATAGCTGGTTCTCCTTGGATCTCGTGGGTCAGCGTCTCAGAGGACTTTGGCTTCGTTCTGGAGGGCTTCGATGAGCGCGGGGACGGCGTCCGCCCCCTCGCCGACGATGCGGCCTTCCTTGCGGGCGGGCGGCAGCGCGACCTCGACCACCTCCGACTGGTTCGCGACCGCCTCGGGAGCGACCTCTTCGAGGGGCTTCTTCTTGGCAGCCATGATCCCCTTGAGCCCCGCGTAGCGCGGCTCGTTGAGGCCCTTCTGGCAGGTGATGACGGCGGGCAGAGAGAACTCAACCGTCTCGACGCCTGCCTCAGTCTCCACCTTCGCGGTGCCCTTGCCGTCCCCGACATCGAGGTCGATCACGTCGGACACGCACGGCCACCCGAGGTAGGTGGCGACCATCGGGCCGACCGCGGCGTTGTCGCGATCTGTGGCGACCCGGCCCATGAAGACGAGATCGGCGCCCATGCCCGTGAGCTGGGCGACCAGCGCCTTGGCGGTCGACCGCGCGTCGCGGCTCTGCCAGTCGTCGTCGGTCAGGACCACGGCCTTGTCGCCGCCCTTTGCGAGGCACTCTCGGATCTCCTTGGTGCCGTTCGCAGGGCCGAGAGTGAGGACGGTGACCTCGCCCGCCCCGACGGCTTCCTTGGTCTGGACGGCCTGCTCGACGGCGATCTCGTCGTAGAACGAGATCATGTACTGGAAGTCAGCGGCGTCGAGGCCCTTGCCGTCAGCGGTCGGCTTGGCAACGGCTTCGGTCGAAGGTACGCGCTTCACGCAAGCGACGATGTTCATGGGATGGGCTGGGGAGGGGGCTCGGAACTAGTTTTTGGGCAAGCAGGATAGCCGCCGCCGCCGCCCTGTGGGACCCCAGAAACTCCCTTCCCAGTCGCGTCTAGTCGATGAGCTCGCGCTCTTCCTGGGCGGAGACCCCCTTGGGGGCGGTGGTCTCGAAGTTCTTGCCCAGGTAGACCTCTCGGACCCGCTGGTCGTTGATCAGCTCCGTGGCGGTGCCCTCACGCAGGATCTGGCCCTGGTGGATGATGTAGGCCCGGTCCGTGCTCTGGAGGGTCTCTCGGACGCTGTGGTCCGTGATCAAGATGCCGATGCCCTGGTCTCGAAGGCGGTGGATCAGGACCTGGATCTCCTCGACGTTGATGGGGTCCACGCCCGCAAAGGGCTCGTCGAGGAGCAGGATCGAGGGGCGGGTCGCGAGCGAGCGAGCGAGCTCGAGCCGCCGGCGTTCACCACCGGAGAGCGTGTCGGCGCCGCTCTTGGCGAGGTGGCTCAGCTCGAGCTCGGAGAGCAGCCGGGCGGCCTCGGAGCGGCGCTCCTTCCGCCGGATGGGCAGCGCCTCGAGGACGGCGAGCACGTTGTCTTCGAGGGTCATCTGGCGGAAGACGCTCGACTCCTGGGGGAGGTAGCCCATGCCGAGCCGGGCTCGCTTGAACATGGGCAGGCGGGTGCAGTCCTTGCCGCCCAGCTGGACCGAGCCGGCGTCCGGCTCGACGACGCCGACCGTCATCCTGAAGCTGGTGGTCTTGCCCGCGCCGTTGGGGCCGAGCAGCCCGACGATCTCGCCAGGCTCCACGTAGAAGCCCACCCCGTCCACGACCCGGCGGCCTCGATAAGCCTTGATCAGGCCCTCGACGTGGAGGGGGGGGTGGTCGGCGTTGGACATGGGGGGTCGAGCGGGGTGGCGGCGGGGAGGCCTGGCGCCGAGACGTCTGGGGAGAGACCGGCGCCCAGGGAGGGCCGGCCCACCGGGGAGCGCTGGGAAGGATGCCGCCTCAGCGGACCCACTTCCAGCGGTAGACGTCCTGCTGTGGCGCGAGCGGCCAGACCACCGCGACGGCTCGACCACGGATGAGGTCCCGGGGCACGAGGGGAGCCTCCTTGTCAGCCAGGCGAGAGACCTCGCCCCGCTCAAAGACGTGCCGCTCTCCCAGGGAGTCCCGGAGCACGAGCTGCTCCCACTTCCGCTTCTTGGGGAGGTACATCGGGTTGGAGTCGGGGCGCGGGCTCATGCTCTCTCGGAGGTTGCCGCTCACCGTCTCTCCGGCCCGCTCGCCCTCTTCGATCTCGAACTCGACCAGGGTCCAGTCGCGGCCGTCGGAGGAGTCCTGGCTGTTGTCCCCGAGCACCACGTAGTTGCCGTCCGGGATGGTCCAGCGGCTGATCTTCTGGCGCGTCAGGTCGAAGGTGTAGTAGATGTCCCGCCAGACCTTCATCTCCTCCACCACGGTCAGCGACCCCTCAGGAGCTTCGATGCGGAGGGTGACCTTGGAGCGCGCTCGGTCCGGGGCAGGGGGCACGTCGAGGCTGGCGACCTCCTCGCCGTCGAACCGCAGGGCGAGGCGATCGTTCAGGTTCTCCACCTCCACCTCGACGGTCTCGCCTGCGATCAGCCGCGCTGCTCCGTCGTCGACCTTGGCCTCGAGGAGCCCCTCGGGATCGGCCAGGTTCAGCCCTGTCGCCACGATCCGAGCCCGCTCTCCAGCCGGCGCGGTGGGGCCAGGGAAGATGAACTTGAAGCGGCGCCGCCCCTCGTGCAGCTCGATCGCCACCTCGCGACAGGCGGAGTCGGCCTTGATCTCACAGCGGGCCCGGAGGTCCGAGACCTGGTTGGCGTTCGAGCCCTTCTTGCGGGTGTTGATGTCGTCCTTGATCCCCTCGGGGTAGCCGTCGACGTAGTTGTCGCGGATCGACTCGTAGGTCCTCGGGAAGGTCGCTTCACCGCGACCTGTGGCCGAGAACTGGTCGCCTGATGACCCGGGCTTGATCTTCCAGCGCCCCGCGGTGCCGGTGGACATCTTCCACTCCCCCGCGGTGTCGAGGCGCCGCAGCTGGGCGTTCTGGATCGAGCGCGGGCGCCTTAGAATCGTGAACTCATCCTCACCGTCGGGGCGGACCCAGGGGTCACCTCCGCGGATCTCCAGCTCCTCCCCGGGCATACCGATGATGCGCTTGATGAAGTTCTTCGAGCTGTCGAGCGGGTAGTTGAAGACCGCGATCTCGAACCGGTCCGGGTCCCGGAAGTGGTAGGAGAACTTGTCGACGATGACGCGGTCGTAGATCCCGGTCTCGGAGTTCCCCATCAAGGTCGGCTGCATCGAACCCGTGGGGATCTTGTAGGCCTCGACGACGAAGTACTTGAAGAGGACGATGGTGGCGATCGCGACCGCCACGGCCTCGATGTTGTCCCGCCAGGGGTGGCTCTTCTCGGGCTTCGCGCTCTCGGAGGAGGACGCCTTGGCCATCGCTCCGGTGGGGGGCGCGGTGGACACGTAGGGCTTCTGTTGGGTCGGCTCGGGATCGGACACGCCCGAGAGAATAGCGGAGGAGGGGGCTCAGTGCCTGGCTGCCGGCGGATCCTGGTGGCGGTCTGGGGGCGGGCTGTGGGCGCGTGACGGGGCCCCTGAGGTCCCGCCGCCCCCCGTTCGGACGGCGCGGCTGGATTCAAGCGGAGCCTCTTCGGCACGATGGGGCCATGTTCGAATTTCACGAAGCCGAGACCCTGCTGCGGACGGCGACGCCGCCGAGGGCCGGGTCCACCAGCTGGTACGACGCCTGCGACCTCGTCGCCACGGAGATCAAGCGGCGGCTCAGGGATCGCTTCGAGCGGGGGTTTCCGGTCGACGTCTACGGAGACGAGGTGGGGCTCATCGTCCGGGTCCGGGGGGATGGCTATGGCGTCACCCCCTGGAGCGTCGACCTCGCGTTCGACCCGGGGAAGCCTCTCGCCCCCCAGACCGCAGCGCTGATCGAGCGGGTGGACCGGGAGGTCGCCGCGGCGTATGTCGTGGACTGAGAGCCCGGGCGCATGAGGCCGTCGCCGGGTCGCCCGAGCGTGGTCCCCCACGCGCGGCCCCTCTCTCTCGCGCCGATCAGCGAGCCTGGCCGAAAGCGCCTATCCTCGCGCCATGAAGGCCCTGCTCGCGCTCCCCCTGCTGCTCCTCCTCGCTGACCCGTCCCCGCGCGCAGAGCCTCGCCCCGACGGGGAGCCCGCTGCGCTCCTGGAGAAGGCCGAGGGGCGTGCCTCAGGCGGCAAGTACCGCGAGGCTCAGCGCCTCTACCGGAGGCTCGCCAAGGAGTTTCCGGGGACCCCTGAGGGGCGGGTGGGCGAGCGCCGTGCCAAGCCGAGTGCCTTCCTCGGGGCCGCTGACATCGTCCGGCACGGCGACTCCAGCAACCGGGTCGATGTGGTCCTGATGGGGGAGGGCTACCAGCTCAAGGAGATGAAGGCCTTCGCGAAGCTCGCCGACGACCTGCCGGACTACTTCCGGCGGAACCGGACCCTCGGCGAGTACTTCAGCTACTTCAACTTCATCCGCGCGGACCTCGTGAGCGCTGACAACGGCGTGGACGGCTTCGGGCGGGAGTACGACACCGCCCTCGGGGGGCACATCCTCGGGACCTATGCCGGGCACGTGGGCGTGAACGGTGGAGAGGTACGGAGGATGTTGGACGAGCTGCCGGCCCACGACGGGCAGGCGATCGTCTTCGCGAAGCTCGGCGTGCTGGGCTCGGGCGGCGGCGGGATCGCCACCATCGGCGGCCGCAACATGAAGACCACGCTCCACGAGTTCGGGCACTCCTTCGGCCGCCTCTCGGACGAGTACAGCAGCGAGACGCACAAGCGAGGGGCGACCAAGGCGAACGTCAACGTCACCGACAACCCGGACCCCGAGCGGGCGCCGTGGAGGCACTTCATCGACGCCAAGGTGCCCGGGGTGGACATGTACCAGGGCGCCGATGGTCGGGCTCGGGGGGCGTGGAGGCCCACCGCGAACGGGTGCACCATGGGCGCCGGTGAGTTCTATTGCCCGGTCTGTCGCGAGCAGCTCGTGAAGCTCATCTACACGATGGTGGACCCCATCGACCGCGCGCACCCCGCGCCCCACCGGAGCCGTTCCGACGAGGAGTACCTGGTCGAGGGCAAGGAGCTGGTCCTCGAGGTGACCGCCATGCAGCCGGCCAATCACACGCTCGAGGTGCAGTGGTGGGTGTTCCCCGAGGCGGAGGCGCCGAGGTCGACGGTCAGCGATAATCCGGATGCGGTGCCGGCCAAGCGGGGCCGCAGGTCCACACGAGACCCCGTCGAGCTGGCGCCCATCACCGCGAAGCCGTATCAGAAGAGCAAGGGCAAGCGCGACGGCGAGCACGAGCTCCGCTTCAAGCGCAGCGCCTTCGAACCCGGCCGCTACCGAGTGGTCTGCCGCGTCACCGACCGGACCAAGCTGCGGGGCGCTCGGCACCCCTGGGTGCTCAAGGATGACCGCGGCCTCTTGCAGAGCGAGGCCGGCTGGTGGGTCCGGGTCCCGTCCGAGTGACCGTCCGCCCACGCGGCGGGGGCCCTCCGCAGGGGAGCTTCCCGCACCCCTTGGGTGGGCGACCTCACGCAGCCGGCGGTAGCCCTGTCCGGAGCCGCCCGGCGGATTCCCCTGGGCGAAGATTCTGAGCGCGGACCGCCAGCGAGGACCCTGCGCGGGCGCCCCCGCCGTGACCTCCTCGCTGGCACGGCAGCGCGCGGCCCGGCGCGACACCCTCGCGGCGCCGCGCGGCCGACTAGCTCACTGCTCTCCCCGGTCGGTTTGCCCCGAGAACCCGGTCTGGTCACGCCGAGAACCCGGTCTGGTCACGCCGAGAACCCCGTCTGGTCACGCCGAGCCCCGGTCAGAGGGCCGGGGTCGCGGTCACATCACTCCGAGCCGAGGACGCTGAGGAACGCCTTCTGGGGGATGTCCACGCTGCCGACCTGGCGCATGCGGCGCTTGCCGGCCTTCTGCTTCTCGAGCAGCTTGCGCTTCCGCGAGATGTCGCCCCCGTAGCACTTCGCGGTGACGTCCTTGCGGAGCGCCGCGATGCTCTCACGGGCGATGATCCGCGAGCCGATCGCCGCCTGGAGGCGTACCTCGAACATGTGGCGCGGGATCTCCTTGCGGAGCTTCTTCAGGATCGCCCGGCCGCGGGGGTCCGCGAACGACTTGTGGACGATCGCACACAGCGCGTCGACCTCGTCCCCGTTGACGAGGATCGAGAGCTTCACGAGGTCCGCGGGCTCGTAGCCCTTGAGGTCGTAATTGAGCGTCCCGAAGCCCCGCGTCGCCGACTTCAGCTTGTCGTAGAAGTCGTACATGATCTCCGCCAGCGGCACGTCGTAGACGAGCTGGACCCGCGTGGGGGAGAGGTGCTCCTGGCGGATGAAGATGCCCCGGTGGTCGTTCGAGATCGTCATCGTGACGCCGATGAACTCCGCGGGGACGATCATCGAGACGCGAACGATCGGCTCGAGGACCTCGTCAAACCGGTCCGGGCTCGGGAGGGCGCCCGGGGAGTGGATGATCTCCTCGACCCCGTCCTTGAGTTGGACCTTGTAGGTGACCGAGGGAGCCGTCTGGATCATGTCCAGGTCGTGCTCACGCTCGAGGCGCTGCTGGATGATCTCCATGTGCAGCAGGCCGAGGAAACCGCAGCGATAGCCGAAGCCCAGGGCCTCGGAGGTCACGGCCTCGTAGGAGAACGAGCTGTCGGACAGCGAGAGGGTGTCGAGCGCCTCCCGCATGGTCTCGTAGTCCTTGGGGTTGGTCGGGTAGAAGTCCGCGTAGACCATGTGACGCGGCTCGCGGTAACCCGGGAGCATGTCCACGTCGGGCGTCTTGTCGAGGGTCAACGTGTCTCCGATCCGCACGTCACCCAGCGCCTTGATGTTGGACACGAAGTACCCGACCTCGCCGACGGAGAGGGAGTCGCGTGACTCCATCTTCGGGCTGAAGATCCCGATGTCCACGGCCTCGAACTTCTTGTCCGTACCCTTCATCAGCACGCGGTCGCGCTTGTTCAGGGTGCCGTCCATGATCCGCAGGTAGACGATCACGCCGCGGTACTCGTCGTAGACCGCGTCGAAGATCAGGGCCCTCAGGGGGGCGCTCGGGTCCCCCTGGGGAGCGGGGAAGCTCTCCACGATGCGGTCGAGCACGGCGTCCACGCCCACACCGGTCTTGGCGGAGATCCGGCAGGCGTCGGTGGCCTCGATGGCGAGGCTGTTCTCGACCTCCTCCGCGATCTCGTCGGGGCGGGCGTGGCCGAGGTCGACCTTGTTCAGCACCGTGATGATCTCGAGGTCGGCCTCGATGGCGAGGTAGGCGTTGGCCACGGTCTGAGCCTCGACGCCCTGGCTGGCGTCTACCAGCAGGATCGCGCCCTCGCAGGCCTGCATGGACTTCTCGACCTCGTAGTTGAAGTCCACGTGACCGGGGGTGTCGATCAGGTTGAGCACGTACTTCTGCCCGTCCTTCTCGTGCACGGCGGTCACCGCCCTGGCCTTGATGGTGATGCCACGCTCGCGCTCCAGCTCCATGTCGTCCAGGAGCTGCGCCTTCATCTCGCGCTTCTGCACGGTCCCCGTGATTTCGAGGATGCGATCGGCCAGGGTGGATTTCCCGTGGTCGATGTGCGCGATGATCGAGAAGTTGCGGATGTACTTGGGGTCCACTCGTCTTAGACGCGGCGCGTCGGGGTCAGCTGTCCTTGAGGAGTCGGGAGAGCGCGGGTTCGAGCTCCTTCAGTGCCCGGCCACGGTGACTCACCGAGGCCTTCTCATCGCCCGAGAGGGTCGCGAACACCAGCCCTGTGACCGGGAACCCTTCCTCGGAGAACTCGAAGAGCGGATCGTATCCGAATCCGCCCTCGCCCTGCGGCTCGCGCAGGATCCTCCCGTGCGTGCGACCGATGGTCTCGTGCGCGATATCGCCCGTGTGAGGGTGCGCCAGCGCCAGGGCGCACACGAAGGCCGCGCCGCGGTCCTCGTCTGAGACCTCTGCCAGCTCTCGCAGCAGCTTGGCGTTGTTGCCCGCATCGTCACCGTGGGTGCCGGCGTAGCGCGCCGAGTAGACGCCGGGGGCGCCGCCGAGGGCATCAACCTCGAGCCCGGAGTCGTCAGCGAGCGTCCAGAGCCCCGAGTGCTGGGCGCCCTCCCGGGCCTTCTTCGCGGCGTTGGCGGCGAAGGTCACCCCGTCCTCGACGCACTCGGGGAGGCCCCCGATGTCCGCGGGCTGGACCACCTCGACCCCCAGGGGTGCGGTGATCCGCTGCAGCTCGACGAGCTTCTTGCGGTTCCCAGACGCGAGCAGGAGCCTCATCTCAGCCCTTCAGCGCCTCGTTCTGACGCTCGAAGATCTGGCGGATGCCCGCCTCGCCGATGTCGATCAACTGGTTGAGCTCGCTGCGGTCGAAGGGCGCGCCCTCGGCGGCGCCCTGGACCTCCACGAACTTCCCGTCCCCGGTCATGACGAGGTTCATGTCGCTCTCGGCCTTGCTGTCTTCCTTGTAGCAGAGGTCCGCCATGGGGGTGCCACCGACCACGCCCACGGAGACGGCGCCGAGCTGCGACGTCAGCGGCCAGCTCCGGAGCTTGCGCTGCTCGTCGAGGCGCGTCAGCGCGTCGTGCAGGGCGACGTAGGCGCCGCTGATCGCGGCGGTTCGGGTCCCACCGTCGGCCTGGAGCACGTCGCAGTCCACCCAGATCGTCCGTTCGGTGAGCGCCTTGAGGTCCACGACCGCGCGCAGGGCGCGACCGATCAGCCGCTGGATCTCGACGGAGCGTCCGTCAACGCGGGTGCCCTTCTCCCGGGCCTTGCGGTCGTGCGTCGAGCTGGGGAGCATCGAGTACTCGGCGGTGACCCAGCCGCCGCCCTTGCCCTTGAGGAAGTGCGGCACGCTCTCCTGGACGAAGGCCGTGCACAGGACGCGGGTCTCGCCGAAGCAGGTGAGGACGGAGCCCTGGGCGTGGTTGGTGAAGCCTCGCTGGAAGGTGATCGGTCGGAGCTGCTCGGGGGTGCGGCCGTCGCTGCGCTGCATGGGAATCGAGGGGGCGTGGGGGAGGGGGAGGCCTCGAAATGAGGGCGAGGAGTGTAGTGAAGGGCGCCCGTGGGTGGGCCCGCGAAGGTCCAGCAACCCCGCACCGTCGCGCCCGGGGACGCTCGTCGCAGCCCTGCGCCCTCAGGGCACGGCCCGGACGCCGCGCACGTGGGCCACGTGGAGGTGCCTGGCGCGGTCACCCTCCTCGACCCGCAGGCCGAGAAACGGGTCGAGGCCCGTCCAGGTCCCGGTCACCTGCTGCTCGGCTCCCTCGACGAGGACCCGGGTGCCGCCCAGGGCGCAGCGGTCAAAGAAGGCGGCGTACAGCCGGCTGGGGTCCTCGCGGACCTCCGTGGTCCGTCGCCGGAGCGCGGCCATGAGCCCCTCCTCCACGTCGGCGAGCTCGAGGTCCGGGGCGACCTCCTCGAGTGAGGCCACGGCGCGCGCCGCGCGCAGCGCCGGCGAGGGGCCGCGGCCCGAGACGTTCAGGCCGACCCCGAGCACGAAGGTGGTCGGCCCCTCGGCCCGGAGGCCCCTGGACTCGGCGAGGACGCCGGCGAGCTTGGCGCCCGCGAGCGTGGTCACGTCGTTGGGCCACTTGATCGCGGCCTCGGCGCCGGTCGAGGCCACGAGGTCGTGCACCGCGAGCGCCCCGGCGCAGGTCCACGCGCCCGGGGGAGGCATGGCGTCGGAGCACAGGACCACGCTCAGGTAGAGGCCGCCCACCTCGCTCTCCCAGGTCCGACCGCGGGTCCCGCGCCCGGCCGTCTGAGCCGCGGCGATATACGTGTCCCCATGGCGCGCCTCGCCGGCCTCGAGGGCCGCGAACGCCAGGTCGTTCGTGGAGGAGACGACCTTGTGGTGGAACCTTCTCCAGGGGGGGGAGGTCATGGGCTCCCGATCACTCCGAGCGCTCGGCCGGCGGCCAGAGCTCGGCGGCCATCGCGATCGGGAGGCCGTAGCCGATGGTGTAGACCGCGGTCTGATCAGGGAGCGCCTGGACGCTCACGACGATCCCGACGACGCGCCCCGCGGTGTCCGTGATCGGGCCGCCGCTGTTGCCCGGGTGGACGCCGGCGTCCACCTGGATCTGGTCCCCGACCTTGCGCGAGAGGATCCCGCGGAAGATGGAGGAGATGACGGTCTCTCCCTCCTGGACCGCCAGGAACCCCAGCGGGAAGCCCAGCAGGAAGATGTCGCTCCCCGGCTGGGGGAGGGCCACCTCGGTCGAGAAGCCGTCGAGCACCGGCATCCCCTCGAAGGGCTCGATCTTCAGCAGCGCCAGGTCCGCGCCCTCCTTGCTCCTGGAGTGGACCTGGGCCGGGTACCGGGTGGACTCGTCCGAGAACACCACGGTGACCTCTACGATCTGCTCGAGCAGCGGAGTGCCGCGGATCGCGCGCAGGAGCTCGTTGTCGGGCGGGCCCACGACGTGGGCGTTCGTGAAGATCCAGCCGCCGGCGTCGACGCAGAAGCCGGAGCCGGTGGACTCCAGCACGAACTCGCTCCCGCGACCCTCGAAGTTGGGCGTCGCGGCCGGGCCGTCGCCTTCGAGGAACAGCAGCGCCCCGGTCTCGACGTTGCGAATCCGGACCTCGTTTTCGATGAGCACCACCGCGCGGCGGACGTCGGCGACGCCGCTCACGCGGGCCTGCGCGAGATTGACGGGGTCGAGGAGGTCCACCCTCTGGCGGGCGTCCCGTAGCTCGCTGCGCGTCGTGTCGAGGTCCGCGCGCGCCGCCTCGAGGTCCCGGACGACCCGGTCGAGGACGTCCTTCTCGCTGCCCGTTCGCTCCAGCTCCACCACGCGGTCGCGCAGCCTCGCCTCCTCGGCGGTGCGGGCCGCTACCGCCGCCTCCAGGGTCTCGGCCCGCTGGAGCAGGTCGCCCTCCAGGGAGCGCAGGGTGGCGAGGCGTGACTCGGAGCGGCCGAGCTCCTCCTGGGCACGGTCCCGTTCGCGGAGGTCGAGGGCCGCGATCTCGGCGTAGGCCTCGGCCAGCCGCTGCTCGTAGGTGAGCGAGCGCGCGTCGAGCGCCTCCTTCATCTCGCTCGTGCTCTGCCGGGAGTCCCACGCGATCCACGCGGCGGCGCCCATCAGGAGGGCTGCGAGGACCGTCAGCCGCAGTCGGCTACCGCGCCGGCCACGCTGGACGATCGCCTCGACCTCGCCGGTGTTCGGGCGCAGCTCCTCGCGGCGAACGAAGACCGTGTCATTCAGCTCGCGGCTCCCGACCACCAGGAACTTCGGCCCGACGCTGCCGAGCCGGACCACGTCGCCCATTGCCAGCTCGGCGGCGCCCTCGACCGGGTGACCGTTGACCAGGGTGCCGTTGCTGGAGCCGAGGTCCGTGACCGAGAGCGCGGTGCCCCTGCGCTCGAATCGGCAGTGGTGCGCCGACACCGAGGGGAAGCGGCCGTCCACCAGGGCGATGTCGTTGTCCTCGGAGCGCCCCGCGGTGAGGCTGGCGTCGACGCCTGCGCTCGGATCCGGGCGCAGGTCCATGGGGGCGGGGAAGCCAACCACGTCCACGGGCTTGAGGCGCAGGGCGCCAGCGGGTGCGAAGGGATCCTTCATCGACCCGCAGAGCTTGCCGAGTCCCCCCGCGAGGCGCGATACACTCGCCCCGTTCTCTTCCCTGCGCCCCCTCCTCCCGCCTCATGTTCGTCGCACCCCTCGCCCTCCTCTCCGCGCTCGCGATTTCCCAAGGCGGGGTCCCCGGTGACCTGGTCCTCCGCGGTCACGCCCCCATCCAGCTTGGCGACGACGCCGCCAACCAGTGGACGGCGCCGTTCTTTCCCGGCGCGGCCTATGACGCATCCGTGGCCCGCCCCGAGGACTTCCTGGGCCAGCCCGTGGGGAGCCGGATCGCCGGCCATGACGAGATGCTGCGGATCCTCGGCGCAATCGCGGCGTCCAGCGACCGTGTGACCATGGAGCGGTACGGTGAGACCTACGAGGGGCGTTCACTGGTGACGCTGGTGATCACGTCGCCTCGCAATCATGCGCGTATGGACAAGATCCGGGCCACCGCGCGCGCCCTGTGGGCTCCGCAGGAGCCAGAGGGCGCCCTCGACTCGATGCTCGCGGACCAGCCCGCGGTCGCGTGGATGGGGTACGGGATCCACGGCGACGAGACCTCAGCCTCCGAGGCTTCGCTGCCCGTCGCGTACCACCTCGCGGCGTGCACTGACGCGGACGTCGCCGCCATCCTCGAGGAGACGGTCGTGATCCTCGACCCCTGCCTGAACCCCGACGGTCGCGAGCGGATCCGCTCCATGGTCCTGCAGACGGCGGGCTACCGGGCCAACCTCGATGACGGCGCGATGCAGCGCGGCCGGTGGCCGAACGGTCGCGGTAACCACTACCTGTTCGACATGAACCGGGACTGGATGGCCGGCGAAGCCCCGGAGACGCGGGCCCGTTGGGCGCGACTGCTCGACCTGCCGCCGCAGCTCTTCGTGGACGCCCACGAGATGAGCGGGCTGGACACCTTCCTCTTCTACCCGCAGAGCGCCCCGCGTAACGCCCACCTCCCGGAGCGCCTGCTCCACTGGCAGGGCGTGCTCGCGGACGACGCGGCCAAGGTCTTCGATGGTTACGGCTGGGGCTACTACACGCGCGAGTGGGCCGACGCCCTCTATCCGGGCTACTCGGACTCGTGGGGCAGCCTCACGGGCGCGATCGGCATGCTCTACGAGCAGGGCCGGACCATCGGCGCGCCCCTCAAGCGTGAGTCCGGGGAGATCGTCTCCTACCGCGAGACCGTGCACGGCCAGGTGGCCGCGAGCCTCGCGAACCTCAAGACCTTCGCGGCCAACCGTGAGGAGATCCTGCGCGACTACGTTGCCCACCGGAGGGCCGCCTGTGAGCCCGTCAGCGAGCCGGGTAAGGGGGCCTATCTCGTGGTCCCTTCGGCCGACGTGGAGGTGGACGCCCGCCTGCTCCGCGCCTTGCTCTCCCAGGGAATCGAGGTCTTCACGGCGTCCGACGACTTCGAGGCCACGGAGGTCACCGGGCCGCTCGGTGACCCTGAGCCCAGCCGGTCCTTTCCTGCCGGGACCTGGATCGTTCCGGCTGCCCAGCCCCAGGGCGCGATGATGAGGGCCTACCTCGAGTTCGACCCCCGCCTCGACGCCGAGTTCCTCCAGAAGGAGCGCGAGTCCATCGAGCGAGGCAAGGGCTCCAAGGTCTATGACGTGACGGCGTGGTGTCTGGGGCGGCAACTGGGGGTCGAGGGCTACTGGGCCTCGATGCCCGCCGTGCAGCGTGCACCGGCGGGGCCCGTGCGAGCTTCCGCCGGACCGGCGGGGGACCTCACTGGCGCCTACGCGTGGGTCGTGAACGGCGACGACCGGCGTTCGCTGCGCTTCGCGGCCCGGGCCATGGAGCTCGGCCTCCAGGTACACGTCTCGGACCGCGAGTTCGAGGCGCGGGTGCGCGGGACGGGGGGGGCGCCGGAGAGGCGTCCCATGCCGCGTGGATCACTCCTGCTCCGGCGGCATGAGAACCCCGAAGGCGTTGACGACCTCGTGCGTCAGGCGGCGCTCGAGTCGTCAGCGGTGGTCCACGCCGTGGTCAGCGGCAGGGCCGTCGAGGACGGTCCGGACCTGGGCGGCGGTCACTTCTCGCTCCTCGAGCGGCCGCGGGTGGCGTTGCTTTCGAACTCACCCGTCTCGGCCACGGACTTCGGGCACGTCTGGCGCTACCTGGACGAGGACCTGGGGATGCCGGTCACCTTGGTGGACGCCCAGCGTCCCGGGAGCGTGGACTTCGACGAGTACAACGTCTTCATTCTGCCGCCGGGAGCTGGCGACTTCGCCCGCGAGCAGGCGGAGGAACTCGCCCGGTGGACGCGCGCTGGGGGAAGCTTGATCGCCATCGGCAGCTCGGGCGTTGCGATGGCGGACCCGGAGCTCGGGCTGTCCGGGAACCGGCTCCGCCGTGACGTCCTTGAGGGCCTCGAGGAGTACGCGTGGCGCACGGAGCGAGAGCGAGGCTCGATGCGCGTCGAGGTGGATGTCGAGGACCTCTATGGCTCGCCGGCGGAGACGACAGGGTTGCAGCCGATCATTGATGTCGACGGCGAGGAGGGGGGCCCGAAGGAGGCGGAGGAAGAGGAGGACGCCGGAGGCGCCGAGGAGCTGGACCGCTGGCGTCGGCGCTTCTCTCCCGCCGGGGTGATCCTCCGTGCGGAGGTCAATCCCGACTCTTGGCTCACGGTCGGCGTGCGGCAGGAGGAGATGGCCGTGCTCTTCTCGGGCTCCAGCGTGCTGATGAGCTCGGTGCGCCCCGCGATCCGCCTGGCCCCCGAGCCCCGCCTCAGGATCGGCGGTCTCCTCTGGCCCGAGGCGCGGACACGCATCGCGGACAGCGCGTGGTTGACTTCCGAAGGCCTCGGTGAGGGCCGGGTGATCAGCTTTGCGGTTTCCCCGGTCTATCGGGGCTCCTGGCGGTCGACAGGCCGGCTCCTCGGAAACGCCGTCGTGCTCGGGCAGGGGGCCGGAGACTGAGAGGCGACCGGGGGGGCCCCGAGTGGCGGGCTCTCTTGAGAGGCGTTCGCAACCGCTTCCCCCGTAGGACCCTTGCCGGGTCGATTCGGACAGGGCGCCTGCTCAGGGGCAGCGTGGTCCCATCGTCTGGTGAAGGCGGGCGCCCCACGCAGAGGGGGCCCCGTGAAGAGGGAGGCCCCGTGAACAGGGAGGCCCCGTGAGCGCGGGAACCGTGAGGGCCCGCTTCAAATCACGGTCGCCGGATCTCATACTCCAGAGGCGCACCGCACGCGCATCCCTTGCCGAACGAAGCTCAAGAGTCCCCCCAGCGGGCGCTGGACCATCTCCTCAAGGTCTGCTTGAAGGAGGCCATCACGAGTCGAGAGACCCGTGAGGCCCTCCGTGTGCTGAACCTGCACCTCTCGACAGCGCTCGACGCGTTGGATGGAGCGAAGGGGGCCCCGCACGGCGTCCTGACCCCTGCCGCCCGTGGCAAGGCCGTGAAGCCAGCGTCCGCCGAGGACGGGGCCCTGACCGATGGGCTCGCGACGGTGCTGAAGCGGACCACGTGGAAGGCGGCGGCCTGCCGTGTCTCCGTGGAACGTCAGGGACTGAGCCGCCTGGTCGGCGGTGAGCAGGCGACGGCCGCGGCGCAACTCGCCCACCGGGAGCGCGTCCTTCGCGAGGCGTTGACGGGACTCCGGGACACGATCCCCTGGATGCTCGACCAGCCCTTTGGTCTCCGCGCGAGCCAGGACGGGGCCTTCGACGTGCCCGACGAGTCGGCCGCCAAGCTCGCCGTGGTCGCGGACTGCTACGAGACGCTGGCGATGGCGGTGGAGAAGGCGCGCGAACTTGAGGAAGCGGGGACCTTCCAGGACGGACCGCCGCGCGCGTTCCTGTACCTCCTCGCCGAGGCTCAATCCGCGCTGCTCGCGTCCATCTCGGACGCGCCCGTCCGCAGCGATACCGATCAGCGGGAGGTCTTCCTCTGGCTCAAGGAGCAGACGACCCGGTTCCGGATCTACGTGGACCGGCACATGCGGCTGGACGACCTCGCCGAGTGCGACCAGTCCGAAGACCTCCGCGACAGGATTTCGAAGCTCTCGGATGAGCTCGCGCGAGATCGAAAGGACCGCCGTCAGCGGGGCCAGCTGTTGAACAAGGTTCGCTACCACGTGAACAAGCTTCTCGGGGACGGTGGCGCCACGCGGGCCGAGGCGGACTCCCTGCAGGAGGCGCTGAAGGGGTGGGCGGCTGCGGGCCTCGACCCGTCGGACCGCGGGCTCGCCGAGGCCCTTGAGGGGCTGCGAGAGAAGGTCCACGAGATCGAGGACGACGTCGCGGAGGTCATACGAGGCCTCCTGCGCCCTGGCGGCGCGCAGCAAGCGAGCGTCGACAAGGCCGAGAGCGGCGCCCGGCAGGCCCGTTCGCTGGACGACGTGCGGGAGCTGCTCGCCGGCAAGCGCGCTGTGCTGCTGGCGCCGCCCTCGAACCAGGTCGATGCGGAGGTGCTCGCCTCGGAGCTTGGGGCGAGTCAGCTCGACCTCCTCGAGATTGACGTCGAGGGTCCCGAGGCGGAGCGGGGCGAGGCCCTCGAGGGCGCGCTCGAAGAGGAGGGGGCGCGCCTCTTCCTCCTGGGGGTTCGGCTCGAGGCCGAGGAGTACAACGCGTTCAAGGAACGATGCCTCGAGCAGAAGTTCGCCTTCGTGCGCCTTCCTGGACCCCTCAGCGCGGCGGCGATCGCCCACCAGGTGATGCGGCAGGTCGGCTGGCGGCTGCGTTCCCAGCTGGAAGAAGCCGCAAACTAGGCGCCGCGACCTGCGGGGGGTGCGCGGGCCAGGGACGTCCCGCGGCGGATGCAGGCTCACTCGGCGGACGCAGGCTCCACTCGGCGGACGCAGGCTCCACTCGGCGGACGCAGGCCCCACGCAGCGGACGCAGGCCCCACGCAGCGGACGCAGGGCTCACTCGGCGAACGTCAGCGGCGGGATTCCGGAGCAGAGACCTCCGAGATGGGGGGCTCATTTTGGGTCATCTGGAGTCCGCTCGGTGGAGCCCGCGGGGCTGCCTCGGACTCCTCGGCAGCTGCCCTGGCGGGAGATGCTCCCGGGGGCCGCAGGCGAGGGCCAGACCACTGGTTTTGAGACAGCGCCAGGCTTGTGGTGATTGGCGCAGGAGTCGAACCCGCCCTCATGACGATGTTCCATCAGCGGCACAGCACCTGCGCGCAGCCGTTGATCAATGGGCGTCTTGTATCGAATCTCTGCGGCCCTGCTGCTCCTGGCCAGCCTCGCTCTGACGGCCTGCAGCGTGCCTGGTGTGCGCGCGGTGGAAGGGCTCAGGCCCATCGTTGCCGGGCACGTGCTCCTCACGTCAACGCGGACGAACGCGGGGACCTTCTCCATGGAGGAGCTCAACGATGCGACGGATGGCTCCTTCAAGGAAGCGCCGTCTCGATCCTCCCTCGACGGTCATCGCCACGGGCCGCTCCTGGT
>CBFHHK010000021.1:17921-22763 GCA_965655435.1 Planctomycetota bacterium
CGTCAGTTCGCCCCAGATTCGTTCGCCATCATGTCAGATCCAAAAACTTCACTGCGCGACCAGCTAAGGGAGCTGGAGCGGTCGTTCATCGCCTTCGAAAAGGGGGAGCATGAGCGGCTCTACGGGTCCCGGGACGCGCTGAGCGCACTCTCCGAGTCCGTACTCTCGGAGGGCTGGCCTCCACTCGCAGACCTCTGTCAACTCGCCAGTCGTCTGATCGGTGTGGTCCTGATGGAGCGGGGTTTGACCGAGGTGCGTGCGGTCGAGTTCGTTCGTGAGATCATGGAGTTCGTGGAGCGACAGATCGCCGAGGAGAAGAAGGCGACCGGGGCCGCCGAGCCGGGCGGAGTCTTCCACGTGGTCAACAGCCAGCGCATCGGGGATCACCTCCTCACCATGGGGCTGGTCACCAAGGCGGACCTG
The DNA here is from genome assembly GCA_965655435.1 of Planctomycetota bacterium. Classification (GTDB taxonomy): domain Bacteria; phylum Planctomycetota; class UBA1135; order UBA1135; genus Saltatorellus. The sequence continues at coordinate 18,345 of CBFHHK010000021.1, forward strand.
GACAAGGCGCTCGTCCTCCAGCGCGTCCGCAAAGGGCGCCGCGTGGGTGAGGTGCTGGTCGCCATGAACGTCATCGACCAGAAGACGCTCGACCTGGTCCTCGACGAGCAGCGCAAGGAGACCCGCCTCGAGGAGTCGAGACGAGTCCCGGAGAGGGAGGCCGCCCCTACCGCGCGGCGGAAGATCGACTTCTTTGATCAGACGGCGGGGGAGACGGTGATCCCGCCGCTGCCGGCCTCGGGAGGGTTCTCGCCCGCGGTCGAGAGGGTCGCCGAGCCCCAGGCTCCGCGCGACTTCTGGGATCGAAAGCCCACCGACCGACGTGGCCCCCAATCGGGTGACCAACGCTGGGAAGGAGACCGCCGCTCGAGTTAGCACGGTCCCCGACCCCAACCCCCTCCCTCCTCTGATCATGCTCTGGCGTTTGTTCAGCAAGTCCAAGGTGGTCCCTGACCGGGCCCAGTACAGATCGGCGCCCTCAAGGACCGACGGCGTGGGCGTACAGATCGCCCTGGAGAACGGAGTCCCGATCTCCGGGCGCTTGGTGGACATGTCAGCCGGCGGGGCCGCCATCGAATTCGACGAGGGCGTGGAAGACGACCTCTTGCTCGGCGCAGTGAGGACCGTCACCTTCTCCTCCCTGAGCTCCAAGTCGCTGCGGATCGCCGCGACCGTCCGCTCGCTCCCGTCAGCGGATGAGCCCAACCGCTACGGCTTTCAGTTCGTGGACGAGGTGCAGATCGACAAGGAGGAGCAGGCTGGGTTCCTGCGCCTCTTCAACCGGCGCAGGGATCGCCGTGCTCGCCCGGGCCTCGACGAGCGGCTCAAGGGGCAGATCATCGTCAACGGTTTCCCGCATGACGTCTCCCTGCACGATATCTCCATGGGCGGGGCGTGCATCCGGGTTCCACAGGAGCTCGGGCTGTCGGCTGGGGCTGAGTTCGAGTTCCGCTTCACGATCCCGAAGAGCAACTACCAGGTCGTGTGCCTCGCAGAGGTCAAGAGCCTCTTCGCGGACGCCTCCGGGACCCGCCTCGGCGTGGCCACCACGGTGGTTCCCGAGTCGGACACGAAGCGGAACCTGGATCGAGCTCAGGCCGCCTTGGCGGACTACATCGAGCGACGCGTGACCGAGATGGAGCGCTACAACAGCGCCTTCGAATAGGGTCCAATACCCGCAGATCGCTCCGGCGATCCGGAGGAGCTGCTGGTGTTTGATCTCGACGGACTTGAGGTGAGCGGTGTCTCCGTGGGCGGGGTCGCGTCGTGCATTGACCTCCCCGGCCTGAAGTGCTGTGTGGACCTCGGAGTGATCCTGGATCGGACCGTGGCCCGTGACGTCGTGCTGATCACCCACGCTCACGCGGATCACCTGGGCTCGCTCGTGCAGCACGTGGCCCAGCGTGGGCTGCGGGGAATGGCCCCCGCCACCTACGTGGTGCCCCCGGGCATCGAGCGCGACGTGGAGTCGCTCCTCGAGGTCTGGCGCCGGCTGGACGGCGGTGAGCTCGCGGCCACGATCCGGCCGCTCCCCCCCGGTGAGGCGCTCCAAATCCGCCCGGACCTGCAGGTGCGCCCCTTCGCCACTGCCCACCGCGTCCCGAGCCAGGGTTATCTCTTCGAGCGGGTCGGCAAGCGCCTCGCTGATGCGCTCGCGGGCGCAGACCGGGCAGAGATTCGAGCGCGCCGTGAGGCGGGGGAGGTCGTTCACCAGGCGGTGGTCGAGCCGATCCTCGCCATCACCGGGGACACCTCGATCGAGGGCCTGAGCGACCACCCTGAGGTCATGTCAGCCCCGCGCCTCGTGGTCGAGGCGACCTTCCTCGACGACCGCGTCGCGCCGGCGCGAGCGGCTGACTTCGGTCACATCCACCTCGACCAGCTGGCTGCGTTGGCTGATCAGCTCACCTGCGGGCACCTGCTGATCAATCATGTCTCGGCGCGCCACAGCCCCTCCGAGGCTCGTCGGCTGGTGGCGGAGCGCCTGCCCGTGCGGCTCGCGGCGCGGACGCAGGTCATGGTGTCTCGCATCCGCCCGAGCGCGGAGTGAGCCTCACGGCCGCGGACGGGTGGCCCACGTGGGGCGCGGCGGGGCCTGGTAGGCCTCCATGGCGTCGAGGATCCCGTCGAGGGTGGGGTCCGCGAGGAGCAGGCCGCGGTGCTCGGGACGGAGCAGGCCCTGGGTGACCACGTGGTCGAGGTGGGCCAGGATGTGGTCGTAGAAGCCGCCGTGGTTCAGGACGCCGACGGGGTGATCATGGATCGCGAGCTGGAGCCAGGTGAGGACCTCGAAGAATTCCTCCAGCGTGCCGTGCCCGCCGGGCAGCACCAGGAAGCCGCTCGAGAGCTCCATCATGCGAGCCTTGCGCTCGTGAAGCGTGTCCACGACCTCGAGTTCAGTCAGGCCCTCGTGGGCGACCTCCATGGCCTGCAGGCCGTAGGGCAGCACCCCGAGGACCTCGCCGCCGGCCTCCAGCGCCGCGTCGGCCACCTTCCCCATCAGGCCACGATTGGCGCCGCCGTAGACGACCCCGTAGCCGCGCTCGACGAGGGTGCGCCCCACGCGGGAGGCCAGCTCGGCGTACTCGGGGCTGGACCCCATGGAAGAGGCGCAGAAGACACAGATGCGGCGGGGGGCGGGGGCGCCGTCCGAGGGGCGGGTGCTCATGACCGACAATCTAGCCGCCCGGCGCCGGCCGCCCAGCACCCTCGGTTTCTTTCCGCCCGCGGGGTTCGAATTCGGATGCCAGGTTCGGATTCAGATCGGCGGGGGGCGGGGTCGAAGAAAGATAGATGCCCTCACGCCTGTTCGTCCTCACCGGCTGCGCCCGCTCCGGGCTGCGCTTCACCTCGCAGTCCCTGACGGCCCTCGGTGCGCCTTGCGGGCACGAGGACGTCCTCAACCTGCAGAGCTACCAGCGCAGCGGGACCCTCTTCTGGCCCTCTCGCCTCGCCGGAGACGCCTCCTGGCTCGCCGCGCCAGTGCTGGGCAAGCTGCCCGAACGCTCGGTGATCTTCCACCAGGTGCGGCACCCGCTGGCGACGGTCCAGGGGCTCTACGGCTCCGGCTTCTTCCAGAGCCCCTCCGCCCGCCGCTCCTTCGTGCAGGACTTCCTGCCGGAGACGAAGCTCGGCGGTCCGCTCGTCAAGTGCATGCGCTTCTGGCTCGAGTGGAACCGCATGGCCGAGGGCGCCGCGGACTACGACGACCTGCTCTATCACCGCTTCCTCGCCGAGGAGTTCGCGGGGGATCGCGTCAGCGAGGCGGTGGCGCTCCTGGGGCTCGTCCGGGATCGCTCCACGGTCCAGCGGGTCCAGGCCTCGACGCAGGGGCACGGTCAGGCACGTGACTTCAGTCGAGCCGACTGGGATCGCCTCCCTGCGGGCAACCTTCGGGACGAGATGATGGCCGCGGCCAGCCGCTACGGTTACGGCGAGTCGGTCAAGCTCGGCGTCGGCGCCTGACCAGGTGCGGTAGCAGCCACAGGTAGACGCCGGAGATCCACAGGCCCAGCAGGATCACCGCCGCAGGCAGGAAGACCCAGAGCTTGGCCCCCTCGGCGAAGAACGAGCCGTCGTGGATGGACTCGATCAGATCCGAGCGCCGGTAGCTCGCCTGGAGCACCTCTCCGCTCGCCGCGTCCAGCTGGACCTCCCAGCGGTTCTTCCCGCGGACCTTGAGCATGCCCTTGCCAGGGCGTACGTCCAGCCGGTCCACGTCGTCCCAGGTGCGGATGCCCGCCTCCTCGACGCTCGCTGCGCTGGCGAGGATGGTGTCCCAGTCCACCTGGAGCTCGGCGGTCGCGCCGCGCACGGTCGCGGGCTGGACGAAGGACCAGTCCTTCTTGAGCTGAAGGAAGAGGCCGCTGACCACGACGATGAGGACAGGGAGCGCGGAGACCAGCGCGCCCACTCGGTGGAGCCGGCGGTTGAGCTTCGGGGCCTGGCTCTTGCGTGGGGGGGCGGCCCCGGCGCCTCGGCGAGCCGAGCGGCAGGTGTGGTCCTCGGCGTCGGTCATCGGGTCGGCGCGCCGAGGCGCGTGAGGTCAGGAGGAGAGCCCGTGAGGGAGCGGAGGAAGGCCACGAGGTCGGCCTGCTCCTCCTCCGTGAGGTCGAGGGGCACGAGGATCTTCTCTGTGGTCCCGGTCTCCCTCGCGCTCGCCCGTGTCGCGTAGAACGCAACCACCTCCTCGAGGGTGGCGAAGGCGCCATTGTGCATGTACGGCGGGGTCTCGGCGACGCTCCGGAGGGACGGTGTCTTGAACTCACCAGGTCCGTGACCGTGGCCGGCAGTGGGCAAGAAGTCGACCTTCACTCCCGCCGGCCCTTCGGGGTCATCTGACCACCGTGACCGGACCCCAAACTCCGACGCGCGGAGCGCCTCGAGTCCGCGGGAGCGACCGGGGTCGTCGACGGGCGC
>CBFHHK010000021.1:22863-29933 GCA_965655435.1 Planctomycetota bacterium
CCCTCGACCTCCGGGACCCCGGTGTCGTGGAACTCGAGGTCGGTGAAGAGCGGGCCACCGTGGCAGGAGATGCAGCGCGCCTCGCCGATGAACAGCTCGAAGCCGCGGGCGGCGGCGTCGTCGAGGCTCGCGACCATCGCGGCGTCTCCCTCGCGCAGCCCCGCCACGAACTGATCAAAGGGGGCGTCCCTGGACTCGATCTGGCGCTGGAACGCTGCGAGGGCCTTGCCGACGTGGACGAAGACCTGCGTCACCGCCTCCTGGTCCTCGGCGGTCATGGCATCCCAGGCGCGCTGGTGCGGGTGCCGGAAGCCACTCCCGAACAGGTGGGTGTGGTGCCCCTGACCGTCTCTGTCCGCGCGAGCGTGCTCGTCCGCGAGTTGGTGGGCGCGGTCGTTGGCGGGGACGGGGCGTGCGATGGCGGGGAAGCGCAGGTCGTCCTCAAGGGGGGGCAGCGCCCCGAAGACCTCCTCGTACCTCCGGCGGAGGTCGGGGTCATCATGGATCGCGTGCGCCACCCCGGCCCGGGTGAAGGCGTGCTCGAGGGGGTCCTCGATGGGCACGAGGGACTGGGACCACAGGCTGTCTGCCCGGCCATCCCAGAAGAGCCAGCGCTGGTGCGCGAGGTTCCACAGGGGCATGGTGTGCCGCTCGAGGGGGAGCACGCCGAGGGCGAGGCGTCTGCCGTCGGCGAAGGACTGCTCGGGCAGGTGGCAGGTGGCGCAGGAGACGTCGCCGTCCTTCGAGAGCGCGGTCGAGTAGAAGAGCAGGCGCCCGAGGGCGGCCGCTTGCGGGTCGACCTCCACGCGGTTGGTGGGGTCCTCGGGCGCCGGTGGCACCGGTGACATGCGGAGCGCGGCCTGGACGGCCGCCTCGCTGATGGGGGCCACGATGGGCACCTCGGCGTCGACCAGAGTGCCGGCGGTGGGCGCGGGGGAGGGGCCGGCGTCACCGCAGGCGGCGACGGTCCAGAGGGCGCCAGCGGCGAGCGCGACCGAGCGAGTCCAGACGGTGGAGGTCGGGGAGCTCACAGCGTGATGGCGTCGTCAGCGGTGGAGGCGAGGCCGTCGATGGAGGCGCTGATGGAGATCGACCAGTCTCCGCCCATGTGAAGGAGGAGGCCCCGCACCCGGTAAACCCCGCCGCCGATGTGCTCGGTGCGGGGCTCGCGCAGCATGCCGTGTCCGTGGTCGGGCATGAAGCAGGTCATGGAGACCTCGGCGTCCTCGAGGAGCGGACTGGGAGGGGCGTCCGTGGCGCCGGTTCCTGCGCGCCGCACCCGGACGTCCGCCTCGAAGTGCTCGTTCACCGGGACGTCGCCTCCCACCGGCGACCACGAGATCACGAGCAGGCCGTCTCGGGTCCGAAGCTCCCGGGGTTCGGCGATCTCGAGGGCGTGGCGGTCCGGCCGTGCTGCCTCACGGCGGCCAGCGGCTCCCGCTGTCCCGGAGGACGTCACGGTCGGCTTCACAGCCGGCGTCTCCCCGCCAGTGCAGCCGAGCAGCAGCACCGCGAGGAACGGTAGAGAGAGGGTCGGGTGGCGCCTGATGGCCGAGGAGACGATGCCCATGGGGACACTGTAGCCCTCCCGCGCCGCCCGTTCCCTGCTTCGTCGCCAGTCAGCCGCCCTTCTTCTCGATCTTCGACCAGCTGTCCCGAAGCGTCACAGCGCGGTTGAACTCGACGCCCTCGCCGTGGCTGCGGATGAAGTAGCCGAGGCGTTCGAACTGGAAGCGCTCACCGGCCAGGGAGTCCCCGAGGACCGGCTCGAGCTTGGCGTGCTCGATGGTCTCGAGGGAGTTGGGGTTGAGGTCCTCCTCGAGGGTGCGGCCGTCCGTCCCGGGGCGCGGGACCTGGAACAGATGGTCGTAGAGGTGGACGCGGGCGTCCACGGCGTCCCGGGCGCTGACCCAGTGGATGACGCCCTTGACCTTCTTCTCGCCCTCGGGGGTGACGCCGCCGCCGGTGCGCGGGTCATAGGTGCAGCGCAGCTCGGCGATCTCGCCGGCCTCGTCCTTGATGACCTCGTCGCAGCGAATCACGTAGCCGAAGCGCAGGCGGACCTGGCCCTCGGGGCGGAGCCTGAAGAACTTCTTCGGCGCTTCCTCCCGGAAGTCGTCCTGTTCGATCCAGATCTCGCGCGTGAGGAAGACAGGCCGGGTGGAGCTGTCCTGGACCTGGGGGTTGTCCACGGCGGCGCACTCCACGGCCTCGTCCTCCCCGAGGTTGGTGATCACGACCTTGATCGGGCGCAGCACCGCCATGCGCCGCAGCGCGTGTTCGTTCAGGTCCTCGCGCAGGGCGTTCTCGAGGAGGTGCAGGTCGTGGGTCGCGTTGAACTTGGTGACCCCGACGCCCTCGCAGAAGTTGCGGATCGCTGTGGGGGTGTAGCCGCGCCGGCGCAGGCCGCGGATGGTGGGCATGCGCGGATCGTCCCAGCCCGTGACGTGGCCGCCCTCCACGAGGACCTGGAGCTTGCGCTTCGAGGTGATCGTGAAGGTGGGATTCAGGCGCGCGAACTCGATCTGCCGTGGACGGGAGATCCCGTCGATGTGCTCGAGGAACCACTCGTAGAGGGGCCGGTGGTTCTCGAACTCGAGGCTGCAGAGCGAGTGGGTGATGCCCTCGATGGCGTCCGACTGCCCGTGAGCAAAGTCGTACATCGGGTAGATGCACCAGGTGTCCCCGGTGCGGTGGTGGTGCGCCCGCGCGATCCGGTAGAGCACGGGGTCCCGCATGTTGAAGTTGGGGGACGCCATGTCGATCTTGGCGCGCAACGTGTGCGCGCCGTCCTCGAACTCGCCAGCGCGCATGCGGCGGAACAGGTCGAGGTTCTCCTCGACCGAGCGGTCGCGGGTCGGGCTGTCCTTGCCGGGCTCCGTTGCGGTCCCGCGGTACTCGCGCGTCTGCTCAGCGCTGAGGTCACAGACGTAGGCGAGGCCCTTCTGGATCAGCTGCTCCGCGAAGCCGAAGAGCTGCTCGAAGTAGTCCGATGCAAAGTACTCGCCGCCGTCCCACTCGTACCCGAGCCAGCGCACGTCCTCGCGAATGGCGTCCACGAACTCCTGGTCCTCCTTGGCGGGGTTCGTGTCGTCGAAGCGGAGGTTCGTCTGACCGCCATAGCGGGCCGCGATGCCGAAGCCGGTGCTGATGGCCTTGGCGTGGCCGATGTGCAGGTATCCGTTCGGCTCGGGTGGGAACCGGGTCAGGACCCGCCCGCCGAACCTGCCGGACTCGATGTCCTTCTCCACCTCCCGCTCGACGAAGTTCCGGTGGTCAGCGGCGTCAGTGCCTTCGTGGGCGTCTTGATTGGGGGTCGACATGGTGGTCTGGGGGCGCTCTGGAGCGGAGGAGTGTACGCAGGCGCCGCCCCGTGCGTACCCTGACGGCCGTGAAGCGCTCTGAACCGCTCGACGGACTCCGCGGAGTCGCGGTGCTGATGGTGCTGCTGTCCCACGCGAGCAACGGGGGCCACGACGTTCTTCGCGGCGTGGACGCCAGCGGAATCGGCCGCAGCGGGGTCTTCCTCTTCTTCATCCTCTCCAGCTTCCTCCTCACCTCTCAGGTCCTGGAGCGAGCGGGCGGGGGAGTGGGGTGGGGGCGCTTCGCCCTCCGGCGACTCCTGCGCGTGGTCCCCGCCTATGCGGTCTGCCTCGGTGTCTACGCGGCGCTGGGCGAGTTCTCCCCCAGGGTCGCGTCGCTGCACCTCGTCTTCCTCCGGGGAGAGGCGCACTTCTGGACCGTCCCGGTCGAGGTGCTCTTCTACCTCTCCCTCCCGGCCCTCGGGCTGGCCCTGTCGGCGCTCTCGGGGGTGGCGGCCAGGGCCGGAGTGCTGATCGCGGCGATCGCGGTCCTGTCCTGGCTCTTCCCACCGGACTATCCGGCGAGGGCGCCGGACTTCACGCCGAACGTCCTGCCCTTCATGCCCGTCTTCCTGTCTGGCTCCCTCGTGGCGGTCCTCGCGCCCCGGGTCGTGTCGATCCGTGGGGGGGCCGGCCGGGGCCTCGCCTGTGCTGGGTGGATCGGGGCCCTGGGGGCGCTCTCGCTCACGCCGAGCGTGGCGTCTTGGATCGTCGGCGACGTGATCCCGCACCGACGGTTCCACCTGTGGTTTCTGGAGCACGCCGCGCTCTGGTCGCTCGTCCTCATGGCGTGCATCGTCCCGGCCGGCGCCGCGCTCCGGTGGGCGCTCTCCTGGCGGCCGCTGACAGCGCTCGGACGCATCAGCTACAGCGTCTACCTCTACCACGCCTTGGCCCTCGCCCTGGCAGCGGCGTACCCGCTGGGAGGTCAGGGTGGGTGGGTTGGCCCCAGTGCTGCCTTGCTGTCCCTCGCCCTCGGCGGCCTCAGCTACGCCCTGGTGGAGCGGCCTTTCCTCAAGTTTTCTCGAAGTGGGGGCGCGCAAGTCCCCCTGCCCGAGCAGCCGAGACGGGATTGACCAACCGATGTCCGAAGCGGCCGGAAGCCCCGCCTGGGCAGGTGTGGCGGTGGGTCTCGGTGACATTGAGACTCAGGGGCGACGGGGTGGTATTGAGGGTGCTTCGCAATCTCCTGGAACCAGAGAGTGCCCCCTCTCCTCCCGACGTATGGCGGCCTCCTTCCCCCCGGAGACCCCGGTACTATTCACCCATGAGCCAAGCCGTCCACACGCCCCTCCTCTCGCTCCTCGTCGGCACCGCCCTGGCCAGCGCTGCCTCGGCCCAGGGGTACCTGACTGCCCCCGCAGCGCCGGTGGAGAACCCGGTCACCGCTGAGAAGGCGATCCTCGGCAAGGTTTTGTTCTGGGACGAACAGCTCTCGAGCGACGGCTCCATGGCCTGTGGAACCTGTCACATTCCCTCCGTGGGTGGCGCCGAGCTTCGCTCCGGACCTGGGACGCTCTTCCCGGGACCGGACGGAGTGTTCGGGACCGCCGACGATGGCTTCGGGTCGCCCGGCGTCGTCAACACGGACGGCTTCGGCCACTTCGCGCCGTCGACCCTCTTCGGGCTGGAGCCCCAGGTCACCGGGCGCTATGCGCCGAGCCCGATCACCGCGGGCTACTTCCAGGACTTGTTCTGGGATGGCCGGGCGACGAGCAAGTTCACGGACCCGCTGACCGGCGCGACGGCCATCGCCTCCGGCGGCGCCCTCGAGTCGCAGTCCCTCGGCCCGCTGCTCTCCGACGTGGAGATGGCGGAGCCGGCCCGGGGCTTCGCCGAGCTCTCGGCGCGGATCGCCGGCGCGCGGCCCCTGGCCCTCGCGACGAACCTGCCCCAGGACGTCCAGGTGGCCCTCCAGTCCCACCCCAATTACCCGGACCTGTTCACCCAGGCCTTCGGGACGGCGGACATCACGCCGGTGCGGATCGCCTTCGCGCTGGCGACCTACCAGCGGACCCTCGTCGCGGACCAGACCCCCTGGGACGACTTCCAGCGGGGCGTCTCCGGCGCGCTCACGGCCCAGCAGCAACGCGGCATGGCGGCCTTCGAGACCACGGCCGCCTGTGCGGTCTGCCACTCGCCGCCGCTCTTCTCCAACGGTGACTATCACGCGCTCGCGCTCCGGCCCTCGTCCGAGGACATCGGCAGGGCGGCGGTCACGGGCTATCCGTGGGATGAGGGCAAGTTCAAGACGCCCTCCCTGCGCAATGTCGCGCTGCGGAACCACTGGTTCCACAACGGGTCGCCGCAGATGCAGGACCTGCGGGACACGGTGGCGATCTATGGCACCGGCGTCGGCGGCGGCTTCGACAACCTCGACCCCGTGCTCAACGGGCTGATCATCCCGCCCGCTGACGTGGACGACATCACCGAGTTCCTCCACGCGCTCACCGACCCCCGGGTCGCCGCGGAGAGCTACCCCTTCGATCGGCCGACCCTGCGCTTCGAGCGCGCGGTCCCCAACCCGGAGCCCACGGGCCTCGGGGCAATGGCTGGCACCGGCGGCATGGCCCCGGAGCTGATCCTGTCGCCGGCGCCCTTCCTCGGATCCGAGAGCTTCCGCGTGGGCCTCTCTGGCGGCCTCGGCGGCAGCTTCGGCGCCATGCGCCTGCGGGTGCTGGACCTCGGCGGCTTTCCTGGAGCGACGAGCCTTCGGACCCTCCCCCTGCCTGGCGGTCCCATCGTCCTCGGCGGCGTGGGGTCGGGCGAGGGTTACGCGACCTGGAGCTTCCCGCTGACGGCGACCCCGTCGCTCCTTGGGCTCAAGCTCGAGGGGCAGTGGTGGGTCCGCGACGCGGCCGCGCCGGGTGGCGTCGCCCGCTCCGAGCGCTTCATCATGACGGTCGAGTGAGGGTGAGGGGGCCCCGCTGCGGGGGGCCCTGATCGTCAAGGCTTCCGAGGGCCAGCGCCCGAGAGGGGAGCAGCACCTGGGAGGGAAAGCGAGCGCGGGTGAGCCCGCGCCGCTGGCGTATGCTCTGCCCATGAGCTCAACCAGCAACGACCGCTCGTCCACCCTCCGACGTCGGGACCTGATCGGCGGCGCCGCGGCGGGCGCTGCGCTCGCCTCATGCGGAGGCGGCCAGGGCGGCCCGGCGGTCCACACGGGCGACAAGCGCATTCAGTGGCGCATGCAGTCAAGCTTCCCCAGCACGCTGGACGCCATGTTCGGCTCTGCGGAGGTCTTCTGCGATCAAGTGGCGGCCATGACGGACGGGCGGTTCCGGATCCGCCCGTACCAGGCCGGCGAGATCGTCCCCGGCCTCGAGGTGCTCGACGCGGTCCAGAAGGGCTCCGTTCACATGGGGCAGACGGCCGGCTACTACTACATCGGCAAGGCGCCCATGCTCGCCTTCGAGACCTGCGTCCCCTTCGGCCTGAACGCCCGGCAACAGTCGGCCTGGCTCGACGAGGCTGGCGGCGCCGAGCTCATCGGTGAGGTCCTCGCGGACTTCAACTGCGTCGCCCTCGCCGGGGGCAACACCGGGACTCAGATGGGCGGCTGGTTCCGGGGCGAGGTCAGCTCGGTGCAGGACCTGCAGGGACTGAAGATGCGGATCCCTGGCCTCGGCGGGAAGGTCATGGCCGAACTCGGGGTCTCGGTGAAGAGCCTGCCAGGCGGGGAGATCTACCAGGCGCTCGAGCGGGGCG
>CBFHHK010000022.1:0-29276 GCA_965655435.1 Planctomycetota bacterium
CCGGGGAGTAGCGGGGGAGCGGTGAAGGCTTGCCCGGAGCCGCGGCCGGCGGGGCGACCTGGCTGCGGATGCGCGTCAGGGCCTCGATGCCGCGGGCGGTCTCGGTGACCTTGCCGCGCGGCCCGCTCCAGGAACCCTCGCCCGCGCGGTCGCCGAGGAGCCTGAAGGCCAGGCGGGTCGCGCCGGCCTCGTCCACGGGGACCTCGATCTGCTCGAGTGAGGGTGCGTCGACGCCGTTGCTCGCCAGAAACTTCAGCGCCTTGCCGAGGGGCGCGACCGAGCGGTCGTCGATGTGCACAGACAGCGCGGCGGCGGCCGCGCGTGTCGTGGCCAGGGCGGACCCCTCGGGCCGGTCCGCGTCCACGAAGGACCCGTCCTCTCGCTGTAGGGTGAGGAGGTAGTCGAGGGCCTTGGAGACGAAGGGGCCGTCCGGCCGCTCGTACTTGCGGGGGCTCTTGCCCAGGGCGAAGAGGACCCACGCGGTGCCTTCGATGTCGCCGCCGTACGCGCCGGTCTCCGGGTTCTGGGTGCTCCTCAGCCACCGGATCGAGAAGTCGATCTCGCCCTTGAGGTCCGGGAGTTCGTCGGCCTTGGGGGCCTGGGCGGAGGCGAGTCCGGCGAGGGCCAGGGCGGAGAGGGCGATCGCGAAGGGGAGAGTGAGCAGTCTCAGCATGTCATCGGTAACGTAGTCGAGCCCGGCGCGCAGGTCACCCCTTCGAGGGGGGGGCGGCGCCGTGCCCTGGACGACCCCCGCAACGGCGCGCTGCCAGGGAGGTTCACCCCATTGTCCACATCCCTGGTGCCCCATGGCCGAAGCCCCCTTCATTCCGCTCGAGTTCCGCCGCCTGGCCGAGGACGAGATGCGTGCGCGGGCCGCTGCCTTCGCTGCGGAGACCGACCAGCGGCGTTCTGTTCGGTCCTTCTCACCTGAGCCGGTGCCGCTTGAGGTCCTGGAGGACTGCATCCGGGCGGCAGGGACCGCGCCCTCCGGGGCTCACAAGCAGCCGTGGACCTTCGCGCTCGTCACGGACCCCGAACTGAAGGCGAAGATCCGGGCCGCGGCCGAGGGGGAGGAGCAGGCGAACTACGGGGGCCGCATGAACGACGAGTGGCTCTCGGACCTCCGGCCCTTCGGCACCGACGCGAGCAAGCCGTTCCTGGAGATCGCCCCGGCGCTGATCATCGTGTTCCGCCACGCCTGGGAGCTGATGGAGGACGGGAGCCAGGGGCAGAACTACTACACCCAGGAGTCTGTGGGGATCGCGAGCGGCGTGCTGCTCGCCGCGCTGAACGCCGCGGGCCTCGCGACCCTGACGCACACCCCCAGCCCCATGGGCTTCCTCGCGAAGGTGCTCGACCGCCCCGCGAACGAGCGGGCGTTCCTGTTGATCCCGGTGGGGTACCCCGCCGAGGGCTGCCAGGTCCCCGCGCTCGCGCGGAAGGGGCTGGACGAGATCCTCGCTCGATACTGAAGGGGCGCCAGGGACGAGCGCCGCCGTGGCTCAGTCCTGGTCCGCGCGGACGACCTTGACCGCGGTCCCGTAGGCCACGACCTCGGCGCAGTTCTTCGCGACCTCACTGGTCGCGAAGCGGAAGCCGACGACCGCGTCCGCGCCGAGGGCGAAGGCCTCGGCCTTCATGCGATCGAGCGCCTCCTCGCGTGCCTCGGCGATGACCTTGGTGTACTCGTGGACCTCGCCGCCGACGATGCCCTTGAAGGCGGCGGTCAGGTTATGGCCCCAGTGGCGCGTCCGGACAGTGGTCCCGCGGACGAGCCCGAGGCTCTCGGTGATCTCCGCGCCGGCGACTTCGTTGGTGGTCAGGATCAACATGTCAGCGCTGGACGTGGCGGTAGGGGTCGAGGGGAATCGCGCGCAGGCGGCGGCGGAGCACGGCGCTGAAGAGCAGCGCGAGCCCGAGCACGCCGGCCCCCGCGAGGGCACGGGCAGGGAAGGGGACCGTGTCGTCGAGGAGGAAGCTCCCGCTCGCGACGGCGGCGCCGATGAGCGCGGACGCGGTGAGCAGCACCCAGCCGGCGACGGTGGTCCCTCGATGGGTGGGGTCTGCCTTGAGCACCGCCCAGTCGATCTCGGCCGGCTCGGGGTGCCCCACCTGCCGCGCGAGGGCGTCGAGGGCCCGGTGCTCGGCCACGAGGCGCAGGAGGGCCGGGTCGCCCTTGAGGCGGGCAGCGAAGGCCGCGGCCTCCTCGGCGCTCAGCTCTCCGTCCGCGTAGGCCATGGCCATGAGCTCGTCCTCGCCAGGCGGCGGCTCCTCGGGTTGTCGGTGGTCCTGGTCCAGCATCATGGGTGGTCTTCCACGTCGAGTTGAGCTCAGCGCGGCGAGCGTCCTCCTTCGCTCGGTTGACTCAGGAGATCTTCGATTCTTGGGGCGAGGTGGACCCGCAGCCGCTTCCGCGCGTGGAAGAGCCGCGACATGACGGTCCCCTGGGGGATCTCCAGGGCCTCGGAGATCTCGCGGTAGGAGAGCTCCTGGTAGTGGCGAAGGACCAGGATCTCCCGGTCGGTGGCCGAGAGTCGCTCCAGCGCGATCTCGAAGTGCTGGCGGCGTTCTTCCGCGACGAAGCGGTCGGAGGGGCTCGGAGCGGACTCGTCCTCCAGCTGCAGGGTGTGGCTCTCACCGTCCGAATCGACGGCGTGCAGCGACGTGCTGCGGGCCCGACCGCGCTTTCGGAGGAAGCTGAAGCAGGTGTTCCTCAGGATGCGGTGGAACCAGGGCAGGAACGGCTGGTCCGGGTCGTAGCTGTCCCTCGCCCGGTAGGCCTTGATGAAGGCCTCCTGGGTCATGTCGAGGGCGTCTGCGTGGGAGCCGACGAGGGAGCGCGCCGACTGAATGGCGACCCCGCGGACCTTAAGGAACAGCGCCTCGAACGCTTCCTCGTCGCCCGAGCGGGCGGCGGTCATGAGTTGTGTTGCCTCGCAGTGCATCGTCGAACGGCTGTACCCGGGGCCGTCGGGGTCATTCAACGAATGTGATGAATTCCCATGCGCCGCGCTCGGGGCCGGGTCGACGGCCGCCTCGGAGGGGCCAGCCGTGCCTCGCGAGTGTTCCGCGGGGGGCGAGCCTCCCGCGTCATCAGAGGGGATGTTCGGCTCAGGCATGGGGGGGCGCTCCCTTCGCCTGGGCGGAGGTGACGACGGAGAGGGCGTGGGCGGCTGCGCGGTCGATGGCGCCCGGCGGTCCGAGGCGGCGGGCGGCCTCCTCGAGGCCCTCCGCGGCGCGCGCGCGGGTCTCAGGGTCCAGGAACGTGTCTCGAACCTGGGCACCCACGAGCTCGACCGGCCCCGCGCCGCGGAAGCCGTGCTCGGGCAGGACCTCGCTGCCAGCGAGCAGGTTGGTGGACGCGAAGAAGGGGGTCGTGAGCACGTGGTCGTAGAGGAACGACTCGAGCTTCTTCGAGAAGCGGTAGAGCACGACCGTGGGGAGTCGGTGGTGGAGCACGTCCGTCAGGATGGTCCCCGACACGGCGAAGGCGGCCCGGGCTCGGGCGAGCTCCCCGTGCAGGTCCCCGCACGCGAAGGTGACCTCGTGGCCGCGGGCGAGCTCGCCGATCAGGGCGGCGTGTTCATCCGTGGCCTGAAGGATCCGCACCTCGGCGTCGGGCGCGGCCTTCCGGAGTGGCGCGAGGGCCTCCAGCATCCACGGGAGGTTGCGCTGGATCACGCCCCGGCGGCTCCCGGGGAGCAGCGCGAGGACCCGTGACCGTTCATCGGGTCGGGTCGTCGGAGTCCCCGCCAGGTGGTCGAGCAGGGGATGCCCGATGTGTCGCGTGCGGACCCCGTGTCTGGAGTACCAGGCCGGCTCATGGGGGAGGATGGTCAGGGCGAGGTCCATGGCCTTGCGGTAGCCGCGGACCCGCCAGGGGGCCCAGCCCCAGTATTGCGGCGCCACGAGGTGGCAGGTCTTCACGCCATACCGGCGGACCGCGTGGGCGAGGGGGACGTTCAGGGCCGGCGAGTCCACCGGGATGAAGAGGTCCGGCCGCACCGCTCGAGCGTGACGGGCCGTGTCCTCGATCACGCCGACGTAGTAGGGCAGCGACTCGAGGACGCCGTCGAAGCCCGTGTGGGCGCGGGCCACGGGGTCGGCGATCGTCTGGACGTCGAGCGACCGAATACGCTCTCCGCCCAGCGCGGCGAATTCAGGGGCCGGACCGCCGGCGGCCTCGACGCGGGCGCGGATGGCCTGGATCAGGTTGGCGCCGTGGATCTCGCCGGAGGCCTCGGCCGCGCCGATGAGGATGCGGAGCGGGCGCTCGAGCGGAATCTCCGGAGCCGGGAGCGGGCTCAGGGTCCCCGCGCCCTGCTGGACGTCCTGCCGGATCTCCGAGAGGACACGGCGTCGCACCGGTACGTGGGCCGCGTACCGCAGGGGAGCGAGCAGCGCGCCGCCGAGGGCGCGGCCGAGCTCGAGCCGGGCCGCCGTGCGGGGGCGGGTGCCATGGAGGGAACGATCAGCCACGTCGGGAGGATACGTTCGGCGTGGGTTATCCTCCTCACCGGATGGCTCGACTCCTCATCTTCTTCGTTTCCGTCTTCATACTGACGGGCTTCCTGGCGCAGCTCCCCCTGGTCGGGGCGCTGTTCAGGATCCCGTTCCTGGGCTTCTGGTTCACGGCCCTGCTCGTGTCTGCGGTGGCCGCCAAGCTCGGTACGGAGGCCGTTGACGCGGGCGCGCGGCGCCGGCTGGAGCGGTCCCTGGGGGCCGTGGACACGCCGCATCACAAGGGGAAGCTGGGCGCGCTGCTGCTCTCCCAGGGGAAGGCCCGGCGGGCGATCCCGCTGCTGGCGGCGGCGTCGGCGGGGGACCCCTCCTCCCTGGAGCTGCGCTATCGCCTGGGGGAGGCCCGGCTGCGCGCTGGCGGTGATCCTGAGGGCGCCCTGGACGCGCTCGACTCCGTCCTTCGGGAGGACGAGGAGTACGCCTACGGAGGAGCGATGCTGCGGTCGATCGAGGCCTCCCGCGCCGCCGGACAGTGGGATGGAGCCCTCGAGCGATTGAAGCGACTCGAAAGGAACCACGGCGTGACTCCAGAGAGCGCCATGCTCCGCGCGCGGACCCTGCGTTCGGCTGGGGAGGCCGAGGCCGCGGGGCGGGCTTTCGACGAGGTGGCGCCGCTGGCCGCCGCGAGCGGGCGTGGGGCGGCGTCTCGAACGTGGACTTGGCGGCTCAGGACGATGCTGGCCCGCACGTTCGGGTGACGTGTCTGGAGCCCCGGGGGGCTCGCGGACGATGAAGCGTCCATGCGAGCCTGCCACCTCCTGATCCTTCTCGCCCTGTCGCTGGGCGGCGCCGTCGCCGGCGCGACGTCTTCCGGCGTAGCTCCCGACCGGCTCCAGAAGTACCCCGCCCTCGGCTTCGGCTTCGAGCGCTCCTCGCGACTCGAGGCCCGTCAGATCCCGCCGGACGCAGAGGGGCTCCTGCTGCTCTTCGCGACCAAGGGGGCCCCGAACGATCGGGCGGCGCCGTGCACCCAGCGCGTGTATCGGGTCGAGGAGCCCGAGCTTGATGCGACCGGGATCCGGGGCTGGGCCCAGGGGCTCTTCCCGACGGCGGACATCGACCAGGAGCGTTACGTCCGCGAGCGCTTCGGCCGCAAGCCCGTGCGGCTCACCGGGGACCACGTGGTGGACGGCGAGAGGCGCAGCGTCTTCATCCACGCGTGGACCGGGCCCAAGGACGCGGTCGTGTTCGTGGGTGAATGTGAGGAGTCGCTGTACCGCCGAGAGCGGCGTGCCTTCGACCGCGCCGCGACCAGCTTCAGGTTCTTCGAGCAGGCGGACGTGGACCTCGGCCGGAAGGACTGGGAGGCGCGCTACCGAAGGACCGTCCTGCCGTTCGAGGCCGAGCGCATCGAGATCGGGGTCAAGCTCGCCGATGGCTGGAGCGTCACGGACACCGAGAGCGCCATGATCCTCTTCCACGGGCCGAAGCAGTCCCCCGTCCCGGCGCAGCTCGCGGAGGGGATGATGGCCGTGCGCAAGCGGCTCACGGCGGACCTGCCGCCTGATCGGAAGATCCGGTCCCTCGCCGTGGTCCGGATCTGCCGCGACCGGGGCGAGTACCTGACCTACGGCGGGAGCGCGGCCTCGGTGGGCTACTTCAACCCGGCTTGTGGTGAACTCGTGCTCTACGACGCTCGCACGGAGCCCGTGGGACCGATCCCAGCCGACCACGCCACGGTCCGGACGCTCTACCACGAGGTCTGCCACCAGTACCTTCACCAGGTGATGAGCGCTGCGTCACCGCAGACCTGGTTCGGTGAGGGCCTCTCCGAGTACTACGCTGGCGCGCGGGTCCGCTCCGGCCGGGTCATCGAGATCGGCCCGCTCGAGGACCCGCTGGAGTACCTCCAGCGCAAGGAGGTCCGCGCCGAGCTCCCGTCGCTCGGTGAGCTGCTCGGGCTCTCCAGGGCAGCCTTCTATGCCAACGCGTCGGTCTGCTACCCGTACAGCTACGCGCTCATTCGGTTCCTACAGACCAGCGAGGAGGCTCAGGCTCGCAGGCCCTGGAGCACGCTGGTCGAGCGCTACTTCCAGACGCTCAGGGAGGCCTGGCGAGCGGAGGTCGAGGAGCTCGCGTTCGGCGGGATCAGCCGCCGCGCCTATGACGCGGCCGTCGTCAGGAGCCAGCTGCGTGCCCTCGATGCCGCGTTCGAGGGCGTGGACCTCCCGGAGCTGGAGCGCGCCCTCTGGGACTGGATCGTGCGCTGGGAAGGCTGACCTCCGTGGGGCGGAGGTTCGCCCGCGTCGCACGGTGGGGCGGCTCCTGCAGCCCCCGTCCGTCACTCGGCGGGGGCCCGTGCGACCAGGAGAAGAAGCCCGAGCGGAGCCTGGAGCCGAGGATCGAGCCCGAGGTCAGGGCACTCGCTTGAGGAAGGCCCGGAGCGAGAGGGCATAGGCACCGGCGGTGCAGGCGAGCATTGGCGCTAGCAGCGTCCAGTTCATGGCGTCCTTCGTGATGATGCGCATGAACACCTTGATCTCCACCAGGCGATACAAGGAGTAGTGCGTGACGCCCTCCACCAGGTAGAGCGCGAAGATCATCACGGAGATGAAGAGCATCACGAAGCTGATGCGCATGGGCTCGGAGCTGTGGCACGACCACAGGAAGCTCACCGCATAGATCGCAGCCAGGAACGCGCTCATGTGCACGGAGCAGCGCATCAGGTCCGACATGTCCATGGTCTTGTCGAACATGCCGAGGAGCGCGGGGACAGTGACGCTGGTGGCGAAGACCGGCACGATCACCACGAGCAGCCCGCCGAGCCAGCGCTCGCTCATGAGCCTCAGCCGCGAGACCGGGCGGGCGAGCCAGATCTCCATGGTCCCGCGGTGGGCTTCCCCCGCCACGGCGTTGGCCGCGAAGAGCACCGCGGCGGCGGTGCCCAGCGCGCTGCAGCCCTTGAAGAAGTGCTGTCCGACGATGTACCCGGAGACGCCGAACTGGTCGACCTGGTCCACGAGGTCGCTGAGCATCGCGATCGGGGCCGCGATGGCCTTGATTGAGGGGATGTTCTGCTCGAAGGTCGGCCACCAGTAGATCGCCGCGACGAGCATGATCTCCAGCACGACGAAGAAGCCGAGTCCGTAGATGATATAGCCCCTGCTGCCCTTGAACATCAGGTGCCCTCCACGCCGTAGAGCGTCCGGTACAGCTCGCTCAGGGAGATTCGGCCGTGCTCCACGCTGACCGGCGCGGGTAGGTCGCGGGCCGTCGCGAGGCGGCCGAGGAACTCGCGGGGATCGTCGTTCGACAGCATCACGTTCACCCGGTCGGGGGTCTCCTCGACGGACTCGACGCCGGGCCCCTCAAGGACCGCAGAGGCGGCGGGCTTCAGGGCACCCGGCGCGAAGCGGAGTCGGACGAGGCGACCGGCGCGACGCCGGACCTCCTCGGAGCTCTCGTCTGCGACGACGCGGCCGGCGTTCAGGAAGACCAGCCGCTGGCAGGAGCGGTCCACCTCGCCGAGGTGGTGAGAGGAGAGCAAGATCGTGGTCCCGCGGGCCGCGTCCGCGTCGATGAGGTCCAGCACCTGGCTGCGCTTCGCCGGGTCGAGGCCCTCGCTGATCTCGTCGAGGATCCGGACCCGGACCTCCGGCGCGATGGCCGCCGCGAACAGGAGCTGGCGCTTCATGCCGTGGCTGTACTCGCGGATCCTGCGGTCCAGCGGGAGTCCGAGCTCACCGGCGACCGAGCGCGCCCGCTCCACGTCTGCTCCCGAGCGCCCCCGCAGCAGGAAGCGCAGGTGTTCTGCGCCCTTCATCTCACCGTACAGGTGGAGCTCGCCTGGCGCGTAGGTGGTGCGGCGACGGATCGAGAGCCCGTCGCCGGTGAGGCGCACGCCGTCGACCGTGATCTCCCCTTGTTGCAGCGGGACCAGCCCGGTGAGCAGGCGCATCAGGGTGCTCTTGCCGCTCCCGTTGGGCCCGAGCAGGCCGACGACTCCGCCGGGTGGGATCTGGAGGGTCGTCGGGTGCAGCGCCTGGTTGGGGCCGAAGCGGTGCTCCAGCGCGAGGACGTGCACGCCTCCAGCAGCCTGGGAGGGAGGGGGCGCAGCCGGGTTGGGGGCGACGGCGGACATGTGCGTGGTAGGTTACTCAGCGTGGTTCCCGTTCGCATCCAGGAGGAGATGAAACGAGACGCGCTCGGAGCCGTTCACCGGGTCGTGCTCGAGCGCGCGGAGGAACCGCAGCGGGAGTTTGTGCTGCGGTCCATGGACGGCTGGCTGCTCCTGCGGCCGGTCGCGCGGCTGCTCGCTCGTCGGGAGCAGCGCGCGATGACCGTCTGTCGCGGGCAGGCGCAGGGGCGCCTCGAGCCCGCGCCTGTCCTGCTGGATGAGGAGCGCGCCGCCCTCGGCCGGATCCCTGGCGTGCGCGCCAAAGAGCTCTTCACGCGCCCGTTCTTCGCCGGCGCCCCGCTCCACCGTGCGGAGCGGCTGCCCCTCGACTTCTTTGACTTGCTCGAGTCCGCCGTGCGAAGCCTGCACGCCGCAGGGGTCTGCCACAACGACCTCCACAAGGAGCAGAACGTGGTGGTCGATCGCGCCGGCCGGCCGCGGCTGATCGACTTCCAGCTCGCGAGCGTCCACCCCGGGAGGCGCGGGAAGCGCTACGAGTCCCGGTGCCGGGACGACCTGCGCCACGTTCAGAAGCTCCGGCGCCGCTACACCATGAACGGGCGGGGACCGGCGGAGGCGGCCGTCGCGGAGGCTTCGCGCATGCGCCGGCGCGGGCTGGCGCTGCTGTGGCGCCGGACTGGGAAGCCGGCCTACCTGTTCCTCACGCGAGGCCTGCTCAGGACCAAGGACGGGGAGGACCGCCGCCCGTTCGAGGGCCCCTGGCCCCAGTGGGACGGCCCGGTCGGAGCGGAGCCTCCGAAGGGCGCCGGTGCGCTCGATCACCCCCACGCTGAAGCCTGCGACGCGGGGCCGAGCGCCGCAGGGCCAGGCATCACAGGCGCGAGCGCTCTCAGCAGCCGCAGCGGTCGAGGAAGTTCCTGAAGACCGTCGAGCCGCCGTCGAGGCTCAGGATGGACTCGGGGTGACCCTGGAGGCCGAAGAGCGGGCGGGTGACGTGGCGCAGGCCCGCGACGTCACCGTCCGCGGTTCGAGCGGTGACGAGCAGCTCGTCGGGGAGGGCCGCCTCGTCCACCACGAGGGAGTTGTAGCGGGCCATTGGGAAGGGGCTGGGGAGCCCCGCCAGGAGTCCCTCACCCCGGTGGATGATGGGGCGGACCGCTCCGTGGACGAGCTCGGCGGCGGGGCGGATGCGGGCTCCGAGGGCGCTGCCCAGGGCCTGATGGCCCAGGCAGATCCCCAGGACGGGGGGGCCATCCTCGCGCGCGGCGGCGACCCGGAAGATCTCCTCGCTGCAGCCCGCGGCGCTCGGCTCACCCGGTCCAGGGCCCACGAGGACCCCCTGAGCGCCCATGACCTGCTCCACGCGGGCGCTGCGGCCGTCGAGGACGGCGACCTCGGCGCCCAGCCGCTGGAGGGCCTGGACGAGGTTGAAGGTGAACGAATCGCGATTGTCGACGAGGGCGATCACCCTCCTGTTGTACCCCGCGGCGACCAGGGTCTATCGTTCCGCACGATGAACATCGTCATCATTGGCGCAGGTGAGGTCGGCCAGCACCTCGCCGGGGTCCTCAGTCGTGAGGAGCACTCGGTGACCGTGGTGGACCCGGACCCCTCGAAGTCGCGCAAGCTGACCGAGTCTCTCGACGTGCAGTCGCTCGTCGGAGATGGGACGCGGGCCGACACGCTCACGGACGCCGGGGCGTCCGCGGCGGACCTCGTCATCGCCGTGTCTGACGACGACCGCGTCAACATGTTGACGAGCGTGATCGCAAAGAAGCTGGGCGCCAGCCGGGTGATCATCCGGCTGAAGGACACGCGCGTGCTCGCGGACTACCGGTACTTCTACAAGGACGCCCTCGGGTTCGACGTGGTGCTCTCCACGGAGGAGCTCGTCGCGGAGGAGCTTC
Source organism: Planctomycetota bacterium (assembly GCA_965655435.1). Taxonomy (GTDB): domain Bacteria; phylum Planctomycetota; class UBA1135; order UBA1135; genus Saltatorellus. The sequence continues at coordinate 10,507 of CBFHHK010000022.1, forward strand.
TCGGCCTCGTCCGGGAGCGGCACGCGCTGGAGGTCCAGAGCTTCGCCAACGGCCAGGTTCAGCTCCGGCGCCTGCGGCTGAAGGAGGAGTCCGAGCTCACGAGCCGCCCGCTCGGGGAGCTGAAGATCCCCGCGGGGGTCCTGGTGACCGCCGTCTCGAGGGGCGGGCAGCTGACCGTACCCTCGGGCAGCGACGTGCTCCTGGGGAAGGACCAGGTCTACGTCCTCGGCTCCTCGAAGGACCTCGACCAGTTCGAGCGGCTCGCCGGTGAGAAGGTCGAGTGGAAGCGCTCCGTGGTCATCATGGGCGCCGGCGGTATCGGCCGGGAGATCGCGCTGCGGCTCTCCGGGGAGCCAGGGATCAGCGTGCTGGTGCTCGAGCAGGACCCCGCGCGCGCGAGGGCCCTCGACCTCGAGCGCTCGGGCGATCTGACCGTGATGGTCGGGGACGCGACCGACATGATGCTCTTCCGCGAGGAACGCCTCGCGGACGCCAGCGTCTTCGTTGCGACGACCCACGATGACGAGGACAACATCGTCGCCTGCCAGCTCGCGAAGTCGTTCGGCGTGAAGCGCACCGTCGCGCTGGTGGAGAAGTCCTCCTACGCGGAGATCTTCGACCTCCTCGAGGGCGTGGACCAGGCCATCAGCCCACGCATGATGTGCGCCAAGGCGATCACTCGGCTCGCCCGAGCGGGCTCGCCGCGCGCCATCGCCGCCATCGGGAGCGGGCAGGCCGAGGTGATCGAGCTCGAGGTCGGCTTGAAGGAGCCGGTCAAGCTCAGGAAGCTCGGTCTCCCGCGGGGCGTTGTCCTCGGCGCGCTGGTCCGTGATAACGCGGTGACCATCCCTGGTGGGGACACCGTCGTGCGCAAGGGGGACACCGCGGTGGTGTTCGCCATGCGGGAGTCCCTGGAGGAGGCCGAGCGAGCGCTCGGAGCCCTCTGAGCGTGTTGGCGCCCAGGACGATCTCGGCGCAGCTGCCCACCCGAGCAGGGGGCCGCCGGTGAACTTCCGCGCGGTGGCGCAGATGCTCGGTGTCGTCCTGCTGCTGATGGCCGGGTTCCTGGCGGTCCCGGCCGCGGTGGGCCTCGGCATGGGGGAGCGCGGTCCGGCAGCGAGCTGCGGGCTGGCGGCCTTCGTGACGGCGCTGGTCGGCGGGCTGGTGACCTTCGTCTTCCGGGGCGCGACCCGCGACTCTCGAAAGCGTCCTGACTACTTCCGCCGCGAGGGGCTCGCCACGGTCGGGCTGGCGTGGCTGGTGGGGGGCGTCGCGGGCGCCCTCCCGTTCCTGTTCGAGGGGACCATCACCTCCCCGCTCGACGCCTTCTTCGAGTCCGTCTCGGGGCTCACGACCACGGGCTCGACGGTGATGACGGCCGAGCAGATCGACTCCATGCCCGCGGCCATCGCCTTCTGGCGGAGCTTCAGCCAGTGGCTTGGCGGCTTCGGCATCGTCATGGTGTTCGTGGTGATCTTCCCCACGGGCGGCCGTAGCCTGTTCCGCTCGGAGGTGCCAGGCATCTCCCGCGAGGCCGGGCACCAGCGCGTCCGCGATGCGGCGCTGATGCTGATGAAGATCTACCTGGTCCTCAGCGTCACCCTGCTGGCCGCGCTGATGCTCGTCGGGCTGCCGGTCTTCGACGCGGTGATCCACACGTTCACCACGGTGGCCAACGGAGGGTTCTCCAACCACTCGGAGAGCATCGCCTACTTCGACTCCGTGCTGGTGGAGGCGGTGCTGGTGGTGTTCATGCTCCTCTCGGCCCTGAACTTCGCCATCTACGACACGCTCATCCGCGTGGGCCCGCGGCCGGCGTGGCGCAAGCTGGTGGGGAGCCTCGAGGTGAGGCTCTTCCTCGGCATCGTGGTGGGGGCGTCACTGCTCATCGCGGCGGTGCTCTGGTCCTCAGGCGACGGGAGCGCCGAGGGCGTCACCGGGCCGCTGGGCGCGCTCCGGATGAGCATCTTCCACGTGGTCTGCCAGATCACCACGGCGGGCTACGCCACGGCCGACTTCAACGCCTGGCCCCAGTTCTGCCGCATCGCGCTCATGCTGCTCGCGTTCTGCGGCGCCTGCGCGGGGTCCACCAGCGGGGGGCTCAAGCTCGTGCGCCTGGCGATCGTGCTCAAGGCCGCGCTGGTGGCGGTGCGGCGCTTCGCGCGGCCGCGGGTCATCCACCGCATCCGGATCGACGGTCAGGCGCTGGATGAGTCCGTGGTGGCGTCGGTGACGGGCTATCTCGTGCTGTGGCTCATGGTGTTCGTCGCCGCCACGACGCTGCTCGGCGCGTACGGCATCGACCTCGAGACGAGCGCCACCGCCGTCCTCGTGACCCTGAACAACGTGGGGCCAGGCCTGGGGGGCGTGGGGCCGGCCATGAACTTCGGGGACCTCCCGGGGGCGGCGAAGTTCGCCCTCTCGATCTGCATGGTCCTCGGCCGCCTCGAGTTCTATGCGCTCGTTGCGCTGCTGATGCCGACCTTCTGGCGGCGCTGAGCGACGGCCCCGCCCGTGAGGGCCCCGTCGGCAGCCTTCTGCGCTGACTCCGTTCCGAGGCTCCGATTGGTGGACCTATGGAGTGACCCTGTGGGGTGACCCTGTGGAGTGACCCTGTGGAGTGACCCTGTGGAGTGGCGCTGCTCGGCGCCTCCGCTGGGCCACACGGTTCGGAGGGCCTGGCGAGCGACGCGACTGTCGGACCGTGCCTGGCCACCCGACGGGAGACGCGGACGGCATGCGGACCGGACCGGCCGACCTGACGAGGACCTCGATCGGCCCCTTCGGACGACGTCGAGGCGAGCGCTCAACGAAGAGGGCCGACCTCGCGGTCGGCCCTTTTCTGCTTCAAGTGCCCGAGCTGACGGCCCGGTTCACAGGAGGTCTTCGCGGTAGACAAAGGGCCGACGACGGAGCTTGTCCTTGCGGTGCGCCGCCAGGCGCCACAACGTGTCGGCGCCGACGACCGCGAGGTACTGTCGGCTCTCTCCGTCGCGCTGGATCGTGATCTTGCCAGAGACGAGGCCGACCAGATCCTTGGTGAACTCTCCGGTGCGGCGATAGACGCCTGCGCCGGTCTGGTCGACGCTGTCGAGGAAGCCCGCGGGGATCTCGACCAGAACCCCCTCCACACCCTCGACGATCCGGCAGGTGGTCATCGTCGACCAGCGATCCCAACCCCTGCGCCCCATGACCTCGAGCGCCTCGCCCTCGGTGGGCAGGTCGAAGGAGATGGGGACGTGCGGCAGCCGGATCTCCATGTCCGCGGTGTAGAGCCCGCCACCGACGGGCTCGATGACCGATTGCTCCATGGACGGGCCGTCCCCGAAGAAGGCCTCGACGATGACGGGTCCGCGATCTGCCGTCTTGCCGAGGAAGACCACGCCGAACTCCGTCGACACTCCAAGCTCCATCCCCCGGTCCGTCATGATGCCGACGACGGGGTCGGTCAGCTTGCGGGTGCCCGTGCAGGCCGTCAGGGCGAGCGCGAGAGCGAGCGCGGCCACGTTTCGCACGGAGCGCGCGAGGGCCGGTTGGGGGAGGGATTTACTCATGGCTTGTGGACCCGAGGAGGATGAGGGACGACCTATTGTCCCGCTACGATTATCGTCGCGTGCGGGCCGCGACTCGACAGGTCCTCGGATTTGATCCCAATCCGGCCCCCTTCCACGCCTTTCCGGAGGATCTCTTTTCTGGGGGACATCCGGTCGGCGCACCTCGATTGATCATGACCCACGCGAGCAAGACCGGAGCGGGGCGACTCCTCGGAGTCGCCGTGCTGCTGTGCCTCGGGGCCCTCCTCTGGCTGGCCCCCTGGGGGGCGGCGGGTCGTGAGGAGGGGGTAGAGGTCGTCCAGCGGTCGGTGGCCACGACGATCGGAGCCCAGGCCGGGGACGAGCTTCTGCCGGGGGTCGGTTCGAGCGAGATGCGCCTGCCCGAGCAGGTCTCTGCGGAGGCCCTCGCAGCTGCCAGGGCAGCGGCGGCGCTGCGCGACGGGTCGCCGCCTGTGGTGCAACTGATCGGAAAGGTCCTGGGTCCGGCCGGTGAGGCGGTGGCGGGCGCGAGGGTCCTCGTCACGACCGGTCGGTCGGCGGGGTCCTCGCTCGGGATGGCGCTCGAGGACCGTGAACTCCGAGGGGTCTGTTCCACCGAGAGTGACAGCGCCGGGCAATTTCGAATTGGCACGGGCGAGGGGATCCCGGAGCTTGAGGAAGGGCGGACCGTCGCCGCGCTGATCCGGTCTCCCGGCTGGGTCGTCCGGAGCTGCCGCCTTGGTCGCTTCCCGGGCCGGCGCCCGATGGTCGCGGCTCCGATCGTCATGGAGCCGGCCGAGACGATCACCGGGCGCGTCCTCGGGCCCGATGGGCTCCCCGTTGAGGGAGCCACGGTCTACTTTGGCCAGGCGAGCCCGCTGGGGGGCTTCCGCGTGTCGGCGCCGAGCCGCGGCTATCTGCTCGGCATGACCCCGGAGGAGGGGACCTTCCGGTGCGACGAGCTCGCGCCCGGGCCCTTCCATCTGGTCGTCGAGAAGCCTGGCCACCCCGTGGCGTTCCACGAGGGCGAGGTCTCGGCGGGACGGGGGCTCGCTGGCGTCGTCGTCCGGCTCGGCCGCGGCGACAGCATCTCCGGCGAGGTGGACAGCGGCGACCAGCCGCCGGCGGACCTCTGGGTCTCGGCGTGGCCCGTGGACAGGGGCGCCCCCGCCGTGGATCGGCGTCCACGCGCCGTCCGGCCCGACGCGGAGGGACGCTTCGAGCTTGAGGGGCTCCGAGCGGAGGGGAGCTACCGGGTCTACGTCGGGCTGGACCGTTCGCCCCGCTCCCCGATGGAGGGGGAGTCGACCGTCTCCAGGAGCGGCGAGCACGACCTCCGACTGGTCTGGCGGCCCCGGGCCTCGGTACGCGGTCGGGTCGTGCATCGGTCCGCGATCACGGGGGCGCTGGAGCCGGTGGAGAGGTTCGTGGTGTGGCAGGCGAAGGGGGCCCCTGGGGACGACGAGTTCGATGGGCGCGCTCTGACGGACGAGCGCGGCGAGGCGAAGGTGGATCACCCTGGGGGCGTCTTCAGCATCGAGGGGCTGCGCATCGGCGAGGGCGAGCAGGTGCCGTACACCTTCCGGGTGCGGACGGCTGGGTACGAGCAGCTCGTGCGGCGCGGGGTCCCCATGGGGCACGGCGCCCAGCTGGACCTCGGTGACCTCGAGTTGACCCCGGCGCCGTCGCTCCGCGTGCGCGTCGTGGAGGCTGGCACGGACCTCCCGGTGGAGGGGGCTCGGGTCTACCTCGCCGCCGCGTCCGACCGCGTTGCGCTCGGTCGATGGCGACTCCGGGACAGGGCGGCCCACTCCAGCGACAAGATCCGCTTCGCCGAGACGGACCCTGACGGGCGCGCCGTCCTGCAGCTCCCGGTCCAGCGCCCGTGGGTCCTCTGCGCGAACGGGGACGGCTTCCCTGCCGGTGAGCTCATCGTGGTCACCGGCGACGAGGAAGAGCTCACCGTCGAGCTCGCCCGAGGCGCCACCCTCACGGCCGAGGTCGTCGATGAGGACGGGAACCCGCTCAAGGGGATCGACGTTTCCCTGCGGGTCAGGCAGAGCGGCCATCGGGACCTATGGGTGCCCCGGCGCATGGTCCAGTCCGGCGAGGACGGGATCGCACGCTTCGAGCACGTCGAGATGGGCGAGGGGGTGGTCCGGGCCGAGCTCCCTCGTATGCGACCGCGTCAACCCCGGGACTGGTCGGACACCGCCGAGGCGGTTCAGATCCCGGCCTCTGGTGAGGTTGAGACGCGGCTCGTGATGCCCGTGTCCGGCGAGCTCCGAGGGCGCGTGCGTGCCGGCGGCCGGGCCCTCCCGGACGCGCGTATTCGGCTCGCGATCCAGGATGGCGACGAGCTCTTGCGCCCCGAGACCACGTCCACCACCCTCCGGGCCATCACGGACACCAGCGGGGAGTTCGCCCTGCGTGGGCTCCCGACGGGCACCTACGAGGTGACGGTGAACCACCGGAACCGGGCCATGGCCACGGTCTTCACGCACCAGGTTGGGCCCGAGCCGGAGGAGCTGCTGATCGATCTCGCCGAGGCGACGGTCTCGGGGCGGCTCGTGTACCGGGGATCCGGGGAGCCAGTGGTTGGAGTGTCGATCAAGGTCCGCGGGCCGTCTGACCTTCACCGGGCGTGGGTGGGGCAGCGCACCCTCCGCGCGGAGCGTGACGGCTCCATGGATGCGAGGGACGACTGGCTCGAGCCAGGGAGCCTCCGGTCGGGAGAGGACGGCTCCTTCGCCTTCGGTGGGCTCACCGTCGGGGTCCCCGTTCGGCTCGACATCTCTGGCTCCCTCGTTCTCGGCAAGCGCGTCAACCTCCCTCCCTTCGAGGCGGGGGAGGCCCGTGAGCAGGTGGTCATCGAGGTGGACGCTGCTGCGAGCCTCACGGTCGTCGCCGGCTCCTCGTCGGGCAGCGGGCGTCGGGGCCGCCGGGCGAGGCAGTACGGCATACGCCTCCGTGGCCTCGACGAGCGCGGCGGCGTTCGATCCAACAAGGTGGTGAGTCGGCTTCGCGGGTCGAGTTACCGCTTCTCGTCCCTGACGCCGGGCCGATACCGGGTCGAGACCGTCGACCTGAAGGCCGAAGGGGCTCCCGCCGTGGAGAGCAAGGAGCTCCTCCTGGAGGCCGGCGAGCGCGCGACGATCACGATGCCGGCTCTTTGATCGAGGTCGGAGGCGACTCTGTGATCGAGGTCGGGCGGAAGAGGAGCTAGGATCCTCCCCATGCCGCGAGAGTATGACGCCCTCCTCCTGGACCTCGATGGGACCCTGCTGACCCCGGACGAGTCGATTCACCCGCGAACGCGCGAGGCGATCCTCGAGGCCGAGCGGCAGGGGGTCGAGGTGATGGTGGTGACGGGGCGGAGCAAGATCTCCGCCATGCCCATCGTGACCGAGCTCGGGCTGGACGCGCCGACGGTGCTCTTCAACGGGTGCGCGGTCTGGTGCCACAAGGGGGAGCGCATGCTCGAGGAGCGCACCGTCGCCACCCGAACTCTCCGGCGCTTGCACCGCTGGGCCGCCGAGCGGGAGGCCCAGGTCCTCGTCATGACCGCCGACGAGAAGCTCGCCCTGGCGCCGCGCAGCGACGAGGAGGCGCGGAACTTCGAGGGCTTCATCGGCGTGCAGTTCGTCGACCGCCCCGGGCTGCTCCGGGACTACACGATCCGCCTCAGCTTCCTCATGAAGTGCGGTGACGTCGGCTCTGCCAACGTGGCCGCGGAGCTCGAGGCGGCGGCGGGGGCGCCGATCTACATCTCACACTTCCCCCTCTCGATCCTCCCGCGTCACCGGACCAATCCCTACAGCGCGATCGACGTCCACGCGCCGTGCCAGGGCAAGGCCGAGGCGATCCGGCTGCTCCAGGAGACCAAGGGGATCCCGGCGTCACGGGTCATCGCCATCGGCGACGCAGACAACGACATCCCCATGCTCCGCCGCGCTGGCCTGGGGGTCGCGATGGGGAACGCGTTCCCCGAGATCCAGGCCGAGGCGGACCTGATCCTCGATCATCACGGGACCGACGCCATCGGCGCCCTCGTGGAAGACAAGCTCCTGCGCTGAGCGCTCCTTCGGGGGCTCGGTGCTTGGCGCTCGCTCGTCAGCGCTCGGTGGTCTCGGGCCCGCGGCCTGGGCCCAGTGCGCAGCGCTCTGGGCTCAGAGCTCTTAGCTCTTAGCTCAGGGCCTCGGGCTCAGTGCCCTTAGCTCAGAGCCTCGGGCTCAGTGCCTCGAGCTCCGTGCCCCGCACCCGGGCGGGTGCAGCCACCGCAGCGGGGAGCGCTGATCTGGGGCCACGGCCCTGGTGTGCGAGTCGCGAGGCGCCAGGGAGGAGCGCTGGACAGGCGGGGCTCTTTCTGCAGCCGCGCCCCTCGGTTCGCCTTGCTCGGCGGTCTGAGCCCGGTGCACCGCATGGTCCCCGGGGGTAGAGCGCTGTCCGTTCGCGGCAGGGCGCCGCGGGGCGCCAGTCATCAGGCGCCAGCGCTTGGGCCTAAACGAGGTGACCTCAGCAAAGGAGGCCTCAGCAGAGGGGTCTCAGCAGAGGGGCCTGAACAACGGGCCATACCAACTGGGACTCACGCCGGCGACCCACGGGCAGGGGGGCCGCTCGGGTGTCGGTCGCTCCGAAGGAGTCCGGACCGCCGGCCCGCAGCGCGGGATCAGTCGCCCGAACGGTCGGCCTTCTTCTTCGTCGATCCGCCGGAGTCGGAGCTCTTCTTCGTCGGCGTGTCGGCCTTCTTCGCGTCGTCGTAGCTCTTCGAGCGATAGTCCGTGACGTAGTACCCCGAGCCCTTGAAGACGAAGCCGGCCCCGGAACCGATCAAGCGCTCGAGCTTGAGCTTCCCGCACTCCGGGCACTTGCGCATGACGCGGTCGCTCATCATCTGGAACTCCTCGAACGTGTGTCCGCAGGCGTTGCAGCGATAGTCGTACGTCGGCATCAGGCCTTCTCCTCTCCGGCCTCGGCGGGTGCCCCGGGCCCTCGCTCGCTCTCTCCTTCGCCGGCCTCCTCAGCGCCGGCCCCCTCAGGGCTGGCCTCGCCCGTAGAGCCGTCCTCGGGGGCCGCCTCGTCGGTGGGGGCGTCGGGCGCCGCGGCGACCCGTACCTGGGCGAAGCGGAGCACGGCATCGCCGATCGTCCAGCCTCCGCGCACGACCTCGACGATCGTGCCGGGCTCGTGCTCGTCGGTCTCCACGGTGGAGACGGCCTGGTGCCGGCTGGGATCAAAGGCGCCCTCGGCGGTGACCGCCTTGACGTTCATCCTGTCGAAGAGCCCCTGCAGCTGCTGGCGGGTCATCTCGACCCCGACCTTCAGGTTCTTGGCCTCCTCGCTGGTGACCTCGAAGGCGAGCGCCATGTCGAGGTAGTCGAGGATGGTGACGGCTTCACCCAGGACCTCGGACCGCGCGCTCGCCACGGCCGCCTCGATGTTGGCCTGGGCGTGGCGCCGGTGGTTCTGAAAGTCGGCCTGGAGCCGCATCCAGCGGTCCACGGCGTCGTCCTTCTCCCGGGTCAGGGTGACCAGCGGGTCCTCCGGGGCATCCGCGGCGGGATCCGTAGCGGGGGCCTCGTCCGCGGCGGCGTCCTGCGCCACTGCCTCGGGGTCCTCGTTCACGGGCTCTGTCTTTGCTTCGCTTCGCTTGCTCTTTCCGAACGCCATGGCGGTCACTTGAAGTACTCGGTGACGCGATCGAAGAACGACTTCCGGCCGCTCGTCTCCCGGTCAATCTCCTGGAACTCCTCGAGGAGCTCTCGCTGCCTGTCGGTGATCTTCTTGGGCACCTCGCAGAACACTCGCACAAGCTGATCGCCGCGGGCGCGGCTATCCATGCGGGGGAGGCCCTGGCCGCGGAGGCGGAAGACCTTGCCGCTCTGGGTGCCGGCGGGCACGGTCATCTCCACCTTGCCGCGCAGGGTGGGGATCTCGATCTTGTCCCCGAGGGCGAGCTGGGAGAAGGCGAAGGGGACCTCGGTGAGCACGTCCGGCCCGGAGCGCTGGAATACCCGGTGCTCCTTCTCTCGGATCACGCAATAGAGGTCGCCGCGAGGGGAGCCGCTGGGGCCCGCGTCGCCCTCACCGGTGATGCGGAGCTGGACGCCCTCCTCGACCCCGGCGGGGACCTGGATCTCGACCTCGGTCCGATCCTGAACATTGCCGCTGCCGCTGCAGGACTGGCAGGGGGACTCGATCACCTCGCCTGCCCCGCGGCAGGCCGGGCAAGGCGAGGCCATCTGGAAGAAGCCCGCGCTCCGGGTGACCTGACCGCTCCCGTTGCAGGTCGAGCAGCGAGACTTGCCCGTGCCCTTCCGAGCGCCGGAGCCCGAGCAGGGCTTGCAGCTGTCCATGCGCTTGAGCGCGACGGTCTTCGAGACGCCCTCGTCGATCTCCTCGAGCGTCAGGTCGAGCACGATCCGTAGGTCGCGGCCACGCTGGGGGCCGCGGCGGCGCCCGCCGCCGCCGCCGAACATGCTCCCAAAGCCGCCGGAGCCCCCGAAGATGTCCCCGAAGGCCGAGAAGATATCGTCGACGTTGGTGAAGCCGCCGGCGCCGGCGCCAGCGCCCTGGTCGAAGGCCTGGTGCCCGAACTGGTCGTATCGGGGCCGCTTCTCCGCGTCGCCCACGACGTCGTAGGCCTCGGCCGCCTCCTTGAAGTTGGCCTCCGCCTCCGCGTCGTCAGGGTTCTGGTCGGGGTGGTACTTGAGGGCGAGCTTGCGGTACGCCTTCTTGATGTCACCTGCCGGAGCGTCCTTGGGGACGCCGAGCACCTCGTAGTAGTCGCGCTTCTGGCTCATCGGGGCGATTCGGTCGGGGGCGGCAGTGACGGGAGGCGGTTGGAATAGGAGCCGGGCGGCGGGACGGGAGTCCGCCCCGCCGCCCGGCGCTTGGGGTCGCGACCGGGAGGCCGCGCGCGATCAGGCGACCGAGCCCTCGATGGAGTGGTCGTTCTTCAGGTCCGTGATCATCGAGTCCGTCGTCAGGAGGAGCCCGGAGATCGAGGCGGCGTTTTGCAGCGCGCTGCGGACGACCTTCGACGGGTCAATGACCCCGGCCTTGAACATGTCCTCGTACTCGCCGGTGAGGGCGTTGTACCCGGTGGACTTGCCCTTCTCACGGACCATCTCTGCGACGACCGATCCATCGACGCCCGCGTTCTCGGCGATCTGCCGGATCGGGGCCTCGAGGGCGCGCTCGATGATGAGCGCCCCGAACTTCTCGTCGCCCTTGTAGCGGCCCTCGGCCACGGCGGAGGAAGCGCGGAGCAGGGCCACGCCGCCGCCCGGCACGATGCCCTCTTCGATGGCCGCGCGGGTCGCGTTGAGGGCGTCCTCGACGCGATCCTTGCGCTCCTTCATCTCGGCTTCGGTCTTGCCACCGACCTTGATGACGGCCACGCCGCCGGTCAGCTTCGCGAGGCGCTCCTCGAGCTTCTCCTTGTCGTAGTCGGAGGTCGACTTCTCGATCTGCACGCGGATCTGCGCGGCGCGGTCGGAGACGGCCTTCTTCTTACCGGAGCCCTGGATGATCGTGGTCGAGTCCTTCGAAACCACCACGCGGCTCGCGTGGCCGAAGTGCTCGGCGGTGACGCTCTCCAGCGACATGCCGAGATCATCGGTGATCGCGGTGCCACCCGTGAGGGCCGCGATGTCCTCGAGGTACGACTTGCGACGCTCGCCGAAGCCAGGCGCCTTCACGGCCGCGACGTTCAGCACGTTCTTGAGGCGGTTGATGACGAGGGCGGTGAGGGCTTCACCCTCGATGTCCTCGGCGATGATCAGCAGCGGCTTCCCGGTGCGCATGGCCGCCTCGAGGGCGGGTACGAGCTCGCGGACCGTCGAAATCTTCTTGTTGCAGATGAAGATGTGGACGTCCTCGTACTCCGCGACGAGCTTCGAGAGGTCGGTCGCGAAGTAAGGGGACAGGTAGCCCTTGTCGAACTCCATGCCCTCGACGTGATCGAGCAGGGTGTCGATGCCCTTGTTCTCCTCGACCGTGATGACGCCCTCGTTCCCGACCTTCTCGAAGGCCTCTGCGAGGAGCGCTCCGGTCTCGGGGTCGTTGTTCGCGGAGATGGTCGCGACCGCGGCCTTGTCGGCCGTGGACTTGATCTTCCGCGACTGGGACGCGATCGACTCAACGGCGGCCTGGACGGCCTTGTCGACGCCGGAGCGTAGGGCGATGGTGGACACGCCGGTGGCGGCGTACTTCAGGCCCTCGTTGAAGATGGCGGACGCGAGCACCGTGGCAGTGGTCGTCCCGTCACCGGCGATGTCGTTGGTCTTGTTGGCGACCTCGAGCACGAGCTTGGCGCCCATGTTCTCGAAGGGGTCAACGTGCTCGATCTCCTTGGCGACAGAGACGCCGTCCTTGGTCACGTGCGGGGAGCCGAAGCTCTTCTGCAGGATGACGTTTCGACCGGCGGGGCCGAGGGTGACGCGGACCGTCTTGGCGAGCTTCTCGATGCCCGCCTTCATCTTCTGACGAGCGGCGTCGTCGAACATGATTTGCTTGGCCATTTGGTGTTCCTTCTTTGGTGGGGGTGTTCGGTTTGTTGAGGGGAGGTAGTGGGGAGGGGCGCGGGATCAGAATCCCATGTCGCCCATGCCTCCCATTCCGCCCATGCCGCCCATGCCAGCCATGTCGTCCATGCCATCCATCTCGGGCGGCGCGGCCTTGGCCTCGGGCTTGTTGGCGATGAGCGCGTCCGTCGTCAGCAGGAGCGTGGCGACGCTGACCGCGTTCAGGAGCGCGGACTTGGTGACCTTGGCGGGGTCGATGATGCCCATCTTGAGCATGTCGTCGTACTGCCCGGAGTGAGCGTTGAACCCGTAGGTGGCCTTGCGCTCGCGGTTGACCCGGTGAGCGACGACGGCGCCGTCGTGGCCGGCGTTCTCTGCGATCTGGCAGAGGGGCCGGGCGAGGGCCTCGTAGAGCGTGTCGATGCCGAGGTTGTAGTCCACGTCGTCACGGAGCTTCAGGTCCAGGACGGACTCGCGGGCCCGCAGGAGCGCGACGCCCCCGCCGGGCAGGACGCCCTCCTCGACCGCCGCGCGCGTGGCGTGCAGCGCGTCCTCGATGAGGGCCTTGCGCTCCTTCACCTCGGTGTCGGTGGCGCCGCCAACGTTGATCTGGGCGATGCCGCCCGTGAGCTTGGCCAGGCGCTCCTGGAGCTTCTCGCGATCGTAGTCCGAGGTCGTGTTCGCGATCTCGCTGCGGATCTGTGTGACGCGTCCCTCGACGTCATCGCGGCGGCCCTTGCCGCCGACGATGGTGGTCGCCTCGCTGGAGACGGTCATCTTCTTGGCGGAGCCGAGGTGCTGGGCAGTGACCTGCTCCAGCTCCATGCCGGTGTCCTTCATGATGGCCGTGGCGCCGGTGAGGGCGGCCAGGTCGAGGAGCATCTGCTTCCGGCGGTCGCCGTAGCCCGGCGCCTTCACGGCGCAGACCTGCAGGATGCCGCGCATCTTGTTCACGACCAGCGTCGCCAAGGCCTCGTTCTCAACGTCCTCGGCGATGATCATCAGCGCCTTGCCGCTCTGCTTGGAGGCCTCGAGGACCGGCAGCAGGGACTGGACGCTGCTGATCTTGCCCTCGTGGATCAAGATCTGCGCGCCCTCGAACTGGGCCTCCATCTCCTCGGGCGAGGTGACGAAGTGGGGGGACAGGAACCCGCGGTCGAACTGCATGCCCTCGACCACGTCGACGGTGGTCTCCATGCTCTTGCCGTCCTCGACGGTGATGACGCCGTCGCGGCCGACCTTCTTCATGGCGTCGGCGATGAGCTTGCCGACCACAGGGTCGTTGTTGGCCGAGACCGTCGCGATCTGCTTGATCTCGTCGTTCCCGCCGACCTGCTTGGCCATCTGCTCGAGCTTGGCGATCACCTTCGCGGCGCCGTCGTGCATGGCCGCGTTCATCCGCGCGGGGGCCGCGCCGGCCGTGATGGCCTTCAGGCCGCCCGCGAAGAGCGTGCGCGTCAGCAGGGTCGCCGTCGTGGTCCCGTCGCCGGCCACGTCGCTCGTCTTGCTCGCGACCTCCTTGACCAGCTGGGCGCCCATCTGCTCGTAGGGATTCTGGAGTTGGATCTCCTCGGCGACGGTCACGCCGTCCTTGGTCACGGTGGGAGCGCCCCAGCCCTTGTCGATGACCGCGTTCCGGCCGCGGGGCCCGAGGGTGGTGGTGACCGCCTTGGCGAGCTTGTCGACACCGCGGAGGATCGCCTCACGCGCGTCGGACTCGAAAACCATCTGCTTAGCCATGGGTGTCTGAGCTTTCTGTGTACGGGGAGTGGGGAGCGGCGCCGCGGAGCGCGACGCGCGCGAATATTGGGTGCCGGGTTGGGTGGACCCGGGGGTGAACACGGCGGAGTGCAAAGGGCGTGCCGAACCCACATGGGGCCGCTCTGGGGCCCCCGCGCTGCCGAAGTGGCAGGGGCTCCCCTTCGACCCCCGGGGCGCTGCCGATTTGACCGCTCCGGGTCGAGGCAGCCGCCCCTGGGCCCACTGGAAGGCGGAAGAGGGGCAGAAGCGGGGCCCTCGACTCGGCCGACCGGAGCACACGGTGGGGTGCGCTCCTGGCCCAGAATCGGAGCGCTGCTCGGCCAGCTGGGAGATGGGGCGACCGAGGCCCTCCGGCCGAGGAGCCCATGCGGGGGTGGGGCGGAGGCGAATTGAGCCTTGGCCTCGGCTCGCCTCCAGCGGGTAGGTTGGGCCGCCGCCGGGCACCGTCCCGGCCTGTTCCATGGCTCATCCTGCCCCGAAGCTCCCCCTCCCGTCCCCCAGGGCGCTCCCTTGGCCCGCCCAGGGGGCGCCGCGGTGAGCCGCGACCCGGAGCAGGGCCGACCCGCGGCCGGCGCCGACCCGTCTCAACTCGACGAGGTCGCCGCCCACAAGCTGCCCCACGAGGGCGAGCACCTCGCCGCGCTGGAGCGTATGGCCGGGCTCGAACCCTATTACCGCTGGGTCGCGGAGCTCGCGGAGGACCTGAACGGAGGGCCCCTGGGGGCGCGCGTCCTCGACGCGGGCTGCGGGATCGGAAACTTCGTGGAGGTGATGAGGCACCGCGCCGAGGAGGTGCTCGCCGTGGACCTCTCTCCCATGAACGTGGCGGTGCTCCAGCGCCGCTTCGAGGGGGTGAGCGGCGTCGAGGTGCTGCAGACCGACCTGGACGCCCAGCGGGCGGAGCTCCGGGCCCGCAACGTGGAGGCGGTGGTGTGCCTGGATGTCCTCGAGCACATCCAGGATGACCTCTCTCTGCTGCGGAGCTTCGCGGGCATTCTGCCCCCCGGTGGGACCCTCTTCGTCAAGGTCCCCGCGCACCAGTGGCTCTTCGGGACGGTGGACGTCGCCTCCGATCACCTGCGGCGTTACAGCCGCGGGGGCCTCGTCTCGAAGGTCGAGGAGGCGGGCTTCTCGGTCCGCGCCGCGCGCTACATGAACCTCGCAGGGGTCGGCCCGTACCTGCTGAAGAGCCGTGTCCTGCGTCGGGGATCCACCTTCTCCAGCTCGTTCAACGAGCGTCAGCTGCGGTGGATCAAGCGCTCCATCGGCGCCTTTCGCGCGGTGGACCGCCTGACGGGATGGGCGGGTCCGGGCGGCGGCCCTCCGGTCGGGCAGTCCGTGGTGCTGGTGGCGACGCGGCCCTGATCCGGACCCTCGGTCCGGGGGGGCGGCGGGTGCCATTGCCGCGCCGGCAGCCTACGATGCAGCCATGAAAACGACGGAGGGCCCCTGTTTTCCCCTGCTGCTCGCGTTGCTCGTCTCCGTGCTGCTGCCTGCGTATGCCGTCGGACAGGACGACGGTGAGCCCCAGGCGAGCTCTGAGTTCGAGGCGCGGGTGGTGCTGGAGGACCTCGCCGGCGGGCTGACCTATCGCGGCGTGGACGCAAAGCCCCTGGAGAGCCTCGCGGCGGCCGGGGCCGCGTTTGCCCGCTTCGAGGGGCTCGCACCGGTGCCGGACGCCGGCCGCGCCGCGGGGGCGAACCTCGCGTCCCTCGGGCTGGCGGGCGGGGACCGCCTTCGGGCGGCGATCCGGGGCGGGGAGGGAGACGTCCTGGACGTCGAGGTCCGCCCAGGCGTCGTCCTCGCCCTCTCGATCGACTCGATCCGCTCCATCGTCCATCCATCCCGGATCCCGGACTCCGTCACCGAGAGCCCCGCCGCTGGCCCCCCCGAGGAGGGCGACCGCCTCTACCTCGTCGCGGCCAACGGGCTCGACCGAGCCCAGGGGTTCGTCGAGTCGTTCTCGGCGGAGGGCGTGGCCTTCTTCGATGAGCGGCTCGGCCAGCGCACCTACGCCTGGGAGCGGGTCGCCGCGCTCTTCGTCGCCCCCCTCGATGAGGGAGGCCCCGGGGCGGGCTCGGACGAAAGCTCGGACGAGGGCTCGGACGAGGGATCGGGCGAGCGTGTGGCCGTCACCCTCGCGGGGGGCGGTCGGATCAGCGGCAGCCTCGTCCAGCTCGGGCCGCCCGAGGTCGGCGTGAAGATCCGGATCGGCGACGGGGCTGCCGTGCAACTCCCCGGCTCCATCGTCAACGAGGTCTCCCTCGCCGACGGCTCCTTCCGCTTCCTCGGCGACGTGGTCCCGAGCGAACGCGGGAGCTCGTCACCGTTCGACGACGAGCTCGGCTTCGTCTGGCCCATGCGGGTGGACCGGAACTGTCGTGGAGGCCTGCTCTCCGTGGGGGGCGAGGTCTTTGACCGGGGCCTCGGCGTTCACGCGCCGAGCCGGGTCGCCTGGAATGTGGCGGGTGAGTGGTCCTCCCTGCGCCTGATGTGCGGGGTCGACGACTCTGGGCAGAGCGGCGCGCGCGCGGGCGCCGTGCGCTTTCGCGTGATCGGCGACGGCAAGATCCTCTGGGAGAGCGACGTGCTCCGGACCGGGGTAGAGGCCGCGCGACCGCCCTCCATCCCCTTGGCGGGCGTTCAGAAGCTCACCCTCGAGGTCGACCCTGCGGGTGACTTCGTGCTGGATCGAGCGAATTGGATCCGTCCCATGCTGCTCCGCTGAGGAGCCCCCTCAGGTGCGGGGACGCGCCCGGGTCGGGAGCCTCTTACGGGACCCTTCGAGGGTCCTCCTGGGATCCGTCGCGGAGCCTCGTGCGTGCCCGCGACCTCAGGTCCCCACGGCCGCAGCGCCGCGGCCGCCGTCGGGGCCCAGGCTGCGGAAGTACACGCCCTGATTACCCCCGCGCCCCTTGGCGGCGTGGAGGGCCTGCTCTGCGTGGAGGCGGAGCTCCTCGAGGGTCGTGAGGTCGTGGCCGTCGTAGGTCTCGAAGCCGAGGCTGGCGGACACTCGGATCGTGCGCCGGGGGTCCCCGCGGCGTTGGTCGACGTAGGGTCGCAGGCCGGAGGGGGGGCCGCTGAGCCCGCGGATCCGCGCCGCGAGCCGCGCCACCACGCGGGCCGCGTCGACCCTCGAGGTGAAGGGCAAGATGAGCGCGAACTCGTCGCCTCCGAGGCGCCCGCCGATGTCCTCCTCCCGCAGGCTCGTTCGAATCGTCTCTCCCGCCCGGGCGATGACCTCGTCGCCCACGGTGTGGTCGAAGTCCTTGTTCACGCGGCCGAAGTCGTCGAGGTCGATCAGGATCAGGGCCAGCTCGAGGCGGTGCCGCTGGGTCGCCGAGAAGTGCTCACGCAGCCGCTCGCCGAAGGGCCGGGGGCGGAGCAGGCCCGTGAGGTCATCGTGGGAAGCCTGGTAGCGGGCCTTGTCGAGCTGGTGGAGGACGTCGGCTCGCTCCAGGAGCTGCTCTGCGCGGAGCAGGAATTCCTCCACGGGGGCGTCCGCGCGCACAAGGTCCCAGGGGATCCCCCGCATGGATCGACCGGCGATGATGGCGGACATGGCGTCCTCGTTCTCGCTCACGAGGAGCAGAGGAATCGGACGGGGCCGGGCGAGGGCCTGCGGCAGTTCGTCGCGGTCGAGGATCTCCAGCTGGTCACGCTCGAGAATGAGGAGCTCAACCTCGCCGCGCTCGATCAGGTTCATCGTGGTCTCCCGCGTCGAGCTCGGGACAAGCTCCAGCCCCAGGGCCTCCAGCGGGCGCAGGGCCTCACGGAGTCCAGAGGTGCCGTGGTCGGCGATGAGCAGTCGGGTCGGGAGCGTCACGGGAAGGGGGGGGAGGGGCGGCCCCAGGCCGCCCTTCCACCCTATGACAACGCATTGTAGACCGGGGCGCCTGGCACGAGAGGTCTCCACCGGGGACACCCCGCCCGGGGCCAGAAGCCGGGAAAGCTGGACATTCAGGGGGCCCCCCGTACACTCTTCCGCTCGTTTCCGGCCGTCTCGTTTGGCGACCGGGCTTCCCCCTGTTTCGAGGACCCCATGAGTAATATCAACGCACAGAAGCTCATTGAAGCTGGCGTGCACTTCGGATGCCGCGTGTCGCGGTGGAATCCGAAGATGGCCCCCTACATCCACGGCCGTCGCGGAATGATCCACGTGATCGACCTCCGTGAGACCGTCAAGGGCCTTCTCCGTGCCCAGAACCTGTTGTTCCAGATCGCTTCGGAGGGCCAGACGGTCCTCTGGGTCGGGACCAAGCGTCAGGTCAAGGGCGTGATCGAGGACGCCGGTCAGCGCACCGGCATGCCGATCGTCACCGAGCGTTGGATCGGCGGCACGCTGACCAACTTCAGCGTCATCCGCAGTCGACTGAAGCGCCTCGCGCAGCTCGAGGCCATCGACGAGAAGGCCATCGAGCAGCAGAAGCTCACCAAGAAGGAGGTCGCGCAGATCAACCGCGAGCTCCGCAAGATCACCCGCAACCTGGGCGGCATCCGCGAGATGGATCGCATGCCCGGCGCCATGGTCGTGGTCGACCCGTCCCGCGAGGGCAACGCGATCCGTGAGGCCCGCAAGATGGGCATCGTGGTCATTGGCCTCCTGGATACGGACTGCGACCCGAACGACGTCGACATCGTCATCCCGGGCAACGACGACGCCCTCAAGTCGGTGCGTCTGCTCGTCGAGGAGCTCGTGGACTCGGTCGAGGCCGGCGCCCACCAGCACACCGACAACATGCAGGCCGTCGGCTCCGCCGAGCGCAGCCCCGACGAGGAGGCGATCCCCGGTGACGAGGTGCGTCCGACCACGGGCAACACCTTGCCCGAGCCCATCGGCAAGGCGGCGGATGCTCCGGCACCCGCTGCACCCGCTGCACCCGCTGCACCCGCTGCACCCGCTGCGGAGGCTCCGGCCCCCGCTGCTGCCGCTCCCGCCGCCGAGGCC
>CBFHHK010000023.1:0-9761 GCA_965655435.1 Planctomycetota bacterium
ACAGAGGTAGGCGCCATAGCCCGCATCGCAGAGCGACTGGAAGAGCGCGGCCCCCGGCACGGTGGCTGGGCTCCAGCTCTGCCCGAGGTCATCCGACCGGTACATCTGGTCGGTGTTACAGGACGGCCAGAGCAACACGCCGTCACTGGTCTGGATCATCTGCCGTGCCCACGACGTCGCGCCCTGGCCCGGCTGCGCCGCAGGTACCGTCCAGGTGACGCCATCATCGATCGACTCGATCACCTTGATGGTCGTGTCGAACGCCTTGACGTTGACGAGCCAGTGACCGGCGCCCAGGTGGACCGTCCCGAAGATGGCCTTCGGGCTGCTGCTCCCGATCAGGGTCCCAAGCTGCGCCGCACTGAGCGTGACACTCCAACTGCTGCCCTTGTCGGTGCTCCGCATGATGCATGCGTTGCCGGTATCGCCCGTCCCTGAGAGCAGCGTCCCGTTGTTCTGACCGAAGAAGTAGGTGTGTGCGCCCGACGACCCGGGGCAGGCGACCGGTGTCCAGGTCGCGCCGTCGTCGGTGCTGAGGAGGAAGCGATCGTTGGGGCCAGAGGAGCGCTTGCCGGCGATGATCCGGTCGTTGCCGATATGGTGGATCGCGCTGAAGGCGTCCGAGGCCTGGGAGCCCTGATAGCTGGCGCTCGCGCCAAGGGGGAGGTCGTCCTGGACCGTGAGCGGGGCCGCAGAGCCGGTGACCATGAACAGCGCCGCCAGCGCGCCGATCGCTCCCAGCCATCCCCGCCGTTGGGACCGTGTCTCGCGAAGCCCGTTGAGCATATCTCGACTCTAGCCCAATCGCGGGCATCTCGCCAAGCCGACCGGGCTGAGGCCCCTGAGAGGCTCGCCGCCCCCCTGAGGTCACGGGCATCACCCGATCCAGGACGTCGTTCGAGCCGGCTGGAGGTTTGATGGGCGATCGACCGGGCCTCCCCGTCGCTCCAGGGGGACGCCCCCCCTTGCGAGCCGTCCGAGAGACCCGGTGGCGGCGCAGGTCGAGCAGGGCCGTTGCCCTTCAGCCCTCAACCCCGCCTGGGATTCACGGCGGGTCCCGTGCGGACCTCGCTGTGAGCGATACGCGCCACCGAGAGAGACCGCCGCTTCCTACGTCAGGATCGGAGCCCGACACGGCGCCATGGGCCACGCGCGCGCCTCACGGACGTCGACGGCGAGGTCGTCGCTGGCGTGGTTGGCTAAGGAAAGGTCCACGCCCCCAGGGGTCCGGCTGCGGCTAGGCTGGGCCGATGCTCCGACGCATCGCCCCGCTCTGCCTCCTCGCCGCCTGCGGCACGGACCAGGAGGCTGCGGCCCCTGGCGCCGACGCAGCCCCCGCTCCCCCCGCCACCCGGCTCCGCCTGTTCGACGGGATGGACGAGGCCCGGCTCACGGGTCCGGAGTCCAGAGCGGAGGCGGCCGAGGGCGAGACGATCACCTACGACTTTTCAGAGGGCGCCCGGCCCGACCAGATCTGGTTCGCTGAGCCGCGCCAGCGCACCCTGGACTGGAAGGCCGAGGGCGCGACCATCATCGACGAGGGTGGGCGCGAGGGCGCCGCGCTCCAGCTCGGCCCCGGCGTGGCCGAGGACTACAGCCGCGCGGTGATGAGCCTCCCCATCAACGGACGGAACCGGGTCGTGGTCGAGGGACGCATCCGCGTCCAGGGCTCCGCCGTGCTGGACGAGCGCAGCGGCCGAGAGTCCCTGCGCCTCTACGAGCATCGCGGCGCAGCGGTCCCCGACCCGAGCGTGGAGCGCAACGCCGAGGGCCGCCGGATCCGCCGGCGCAGCCTCGACCGGGTGTCTCGGCGCGTGGACGCGTCGGGGTGGGACCGCGTGCGCAGCGAGGCCATCACGAGCTCGACCGCCTCCACCCTGGAGCTCCACTTCCTCCACCGCACCGGCGGCTCCGACGAGGTCGTGACCCTGATCGACGACATCACCGTGTCCATCACCCCGCTGGAGGAGTCCGCGTACCTCGACTACCTCACCGGGCGCTACGAGCCGCGCGATGGTCAGGAGTCCCTGACGCCCTGGCGCCTGCGGGTGAGCCTGCAGTCCGAGGTGCGAGACAGCGTGCTGGTCCGGGCCGGCGGCGAGCTCGCCTTCGAGCTCGAGGTTCCGCCGGCCGACTCGGCCCCGCAGCTGCGCTTCGGCGTCGCGGCGCTCCCCGAGACCTCCCGCGAGTCGGGTGACGGGGCGACCATGAGCGCCTGGTTCACCGACGCCGAGGGGGCGCTCGAGCTCGGGAGCGTCACCGTCGACGCGAAGAACGACCGCGACCAGCGGGTCTGGCGCGAGGTCACCTTTGATCTGAGCCCTGCCGCCGGCAGGACCGGGACCCTGGCTTTCCGGGTCACCGACGTGGACGACCAGCCCGACCCCCTCGACGCCCTCCTGGTGGGTACACCCCGCATCGAGCCCCGGGACGAGCCCCCCACCGCGCCGAACATCCTGCTCATCGGCGTCGATACCCTGCGCGCGGATCACATGTCCGCCTTCGGCTACGAGCGCGACACGACCCCGAACCTGAAGGCGCTCGCCGACGAGGGCGTGCGCTTCGACATGGCGCGCTCCCCCGCGCCCTGGACCCTGCCGAGCTTCTCGTCGATGCTCACCTCCCTCTACCCCTCCGCCCACGGCGCGGGCCGCGGCGGGCACGACGAATGGGAGGCCATCGACCCCACCACCGTCTCGGTGGCCGAGGTGCTCGCGAGGAACGGGTACGAAACCGCGGGCATCGTGGCCAACGGGCTCATCTCGCCGCGCTACGGTCTGGACCAGGGCTTCGACCGGTACCGGGCCCAGTGGGCCATGGAGTCCGTGGAGAAGGACGCGCCCCGGGTGGCGGAGTTCATCGACGGGCATCGCGCGACCCCGTGGCTGATGTTCTGGCACATCATGGACCCGCACCTGCCGTACACGACGTCGGCGGAGACGCGGGAGCGCTTCACGGACGCGGCCTACGACGGCCGCTTCGCCGAGGGGGGCCGCGGCGGCCCGACGGTGCCGTTCCAGGTCCTCGACCCGCGGCCTGGCCGGCGCTGGTACGCCCACGAGGGACCGCCCCCGGCCCCCGAGCTGACCGAGGCGGACGCCCGCTACGTGGGCGACTACTACGACGCGGAGATCTCCGAGATGGACGCGGGCATCGGCGTCGTGCTCGAGGCCCTGCGCGCCTCGGGCCAGTGGGATCGCACCATCGTCGCCTTCGTCGCCGACCACGGCGAGGGGCTCGGGGACCACGACCACTACCACCACGGCTACACCCTCTTCGACGACCAGGTCCACGTGCCCATGCTCCTGCGCGTGCCCGGCGGGCCTGCGGGCCAGGTGATCGAGCGACCCGTCTCCACCGTCGACCTCATGCCCACCCTCCTCGGCCAGCTGGGGATCCCCGCCCCCGAGGACGCCCAGGGCGTGGACCGGCTGGCGCCGGACGCGCCGGCGGTGGACGCCACCTTCATCGAGTACCCCACCTACGACTCCAGCGCCCAGAAGGCCTGGGTCGAGGGCCCGTTCAAGTACCTCTGGGACCCGCTCTACCAGACCGAGGCCCTCTACGACTTCGTCGCGGACCCCGCCGAGTCGGTGGACGTGAAGGACCAGCACCCCGAGGTGGTGGCCCGGGCCCGTGAGGCCCTGCGCGAGTTCCGCCTCGCCCACCTCTCCGCCGGCCGCTTCCACCTGCGCGTACGCGGCACCAAGGGCCAGCGCCTCCAGCTGCGCGTGTCCACCGACGACCTCTTCGACGCCAACTTCATCACCCGCCCCGCGCTGGCGCCCGACGCCTTCGAGATGGACCTCGACCGCAGCTTCCTCGCCCTGGATACGGTCCTCGAGAACGACCGCCTCGAGCTCCGCTGCTGGTGCCGCGGCAGGGACCTGCGCGTCGAGGCCACCCTGGACGGGGAGCCCCTCGAGGGCCTCACCCTCGCCCCCGGCTCGGACCGCCGCCCCCTCCCCGCGGACTTCGATCGCGGCGAGCTCCCCGAGCGCCGCGCCGAGGACGTGGGCTGGCCCGGCCGCGGCCAGGCCTGGATGTGGCTCGAGGCCGGCGCCTCCGAGGCCCTCCCCGTCGTGAACACCCCCGAGGAGGCCGACCGCCTCAAGGAGCTCGGCTACCGCTAGGCCGGACCGCCGCGCGTCGAAGGAGCAGGGCGTGACCACCAAGCTCGACGTGGAGCCACCGCGCCAGGTGTCGGTCCAGGACCGAGCGGCCCGCTCAGTGGGGCCTCACGACCCCCGCGCGGGCCCGCTTGAGGCCCCCTGAGGGAGCCATCCCCGCCTCCCACCGGCTCCCAGACCCCACGTCCTCGCACCTTCCACCAAGGCTCGGGTCGAGCGCGACGTACCGTTGGAAACCGCCAGGGAAGCACCCATGAACCAGCTGATCCTCCACCTCGCGCTGCTCGCCGCCCTCCTCCACCTGCCGGCCTGCGCCGGCGCCCCCGAGCCGAACCGCCGGCACGCCGTCGACTCGATCGTCGTCGCCTTCAGCCCCTCCGGAGAGCTGGACGCGGCCGACGTCCGGACCCTGGAGATCACCGACGCCGAGACGATCGACCTGTGGTTGGCTGCCCTCGAGGCCGTGCCGGAGCTCCCCACCCGCGGTGTCCGGCTGGTCAAGTTCGCGCCGCCGACCCCCGAGCACCGCGTCGAGCTGCGAAGCGGGGGCCAGGTCCTCCGGTTCGCCCGCCTGCGCGGCGGCCTTCTGGACGTCGACGCCCACGACGGCTGGGCGTTCTACAGCGGCGAGGACGAGGCGTTCACCGCCCTCGTCCTCGCCGCGATTCCCGGCCCCTGACCCCCGCAGCGGATGGGGCCGATCGTTCCGAGCCAGCGAGCTAGCTGACCGCCTCGCCCGCTGCCGCCCCAGCCCGTCGCCACCTGACCCACCTCCAGAGGAACTTGACCGGGACCACGACGACTCCGACGAGTGCGAACAAGGCCCCCATGGCCAGCCCAGGAATCAGAAAGGCCATGATCACTCCGTTCCCCCAGGCCCCCGAGTGGAGCGAGAAGGTCACGAGGCTCGTGAGCGTGGCGAAGACCACCGCGAAGGTCAGGAGGAGTCGATCCAGGGGGGTCAGCTTCGGTCGTTCGGCCCTGCCTGTGACGTTGGAGCCGCCACGCTCCATGTCAGCGGCGAGCCTCACGCTCGGTGAGCTCCCGGATCCAGGAGGCTCCCCGGCAGCCTTGAGCCTGGCGGAGTCCACAGCGCGGGCTACCTTGGTGAGGGCGACCGCGGCGGCGATCAAGAAGAGGATCCAAGTGCTGGTGACCGAGCGATGGAAGAGCTCAACGCTCCCCAGCTCCCTCAGCACGAGCATCGCAACGACGTTGAGAACGAAGAGAGTCAGTGTGATGGGCAGAAGTCTCATGGCGTGGTCTCCGAAGGGGCGTCAGGCTGCTCAGATACGATCGGTCTTCGGCTCGCTCTGGTGAGCCCCATAGCAGTGAGCCGTTCGATTAGCGCCAATTGTCAATCCGCCCCCCTGCCACGAGGAGCCGGATCAAGGCGGTCCTCCTCGGCGCGCTGGGCTGCCCATCAGCAGGTCCGCACGGACGTCTCCCGGAGTCACCGAAGCCTGCGCCGATTCGGAGGACGCAGCCCCATCACAGGCGGCCGCTGTGAGGAGCATGGGCAGAAGCGGGAAGCGTGCGTTCCTGGATACGTTGACCCTGGGACGGAGCTCTCGCCCACGGCGGGAGCGTGGATGGAGCGACCCGCCCCATCCACAGCACAGCGGTGCACCAAGGGGGCCAGGCCTCCCAAGCCCGCGCCTCGGCCCTGCCCGCTTCCGGGCACGGACCCAACGGCAGCCTCGGGTTTCCCAGGGGTCCAGCTCCCCGGGCGAGACACCGGGCCGATGGCAACGCCCGCCCACTCGGCCTCGCCTTGTATCCTCCGTGGCGACATGGGGCTCCTGAACGATGACGGGATCACCCGCGACCTCTGCGCAGGCGGCGGCGGGCAAGGGGCGCTGGCTGGCGCCAGGGGCTGAGGCGTGGGGTTGCTTCAGGTCCGTGGGTTCACCCGCGCGCCGTGGTGGCGCGATCTCGAGCTCGACCTCGAGCGTGGCGAGGTCGCGGTGCTGCGCGGCCCCTCGGGGAGCGGGAAGACGCTCCTCCTGAGGGCGCTGGCCGACCTGGACCCGGTCGACGCCGGCGAGGTCACCCTGGACGGCCGCTCACGGGAGACCACTCCCCCCCCGGTGTGGCGGCGGGCGGTGCGCTACGCCCAGCAAGGCGCCCCGTGCCTCCCCGGGACGGTGGAGGAGAACATCGCTGCGGTCGCCGCGCTGCTGAGCGTCCCCCCCACTCCAGTCCCCGCCCTCGACCCGCGCGCGGACGCGAGCCGGCTCTCGGGCGGCGAGGCCCAGCGCCTCGCGCTCCACAGAGCCCTGCTCGGCGCGCCACAGGTCCTGCTGCTGGACGAGGTCACCGCCGCCCTCGATCGACCCGCGGCGGAAGCGGCCGAGGCGCGCGTGCAGGCGTTCGCGCGGGAGGGTGGCTCGGTCCTTTGGGTCAGCCACGACGCCGGCCTCGCGGAGCGGCTCGGCGCCCGGGAGGTGAGCCTGTGATCGCCATCGTTCCGCTGACCCTGACCGACCTCGGCCTCGCGGCGCTGCTGGTCCTGGCGAACGCGGCCGTGGACCTCATCCTGCGCCTGGGCCTCGGGCGGCGCCTGCTCCTCGCCGCCGTGCGCGCCGCCGTGCAGCTGGCGCTCCTCGGCTGGGTGCTGGGGCTGGTGTTCGAGACCGAGGGGCCCGGCGCGGTCCTGCTCATGACCCTGGTCATGGCGACCGTGGCAGGCGTCGAGGCGGTCCGTCGCAGCAGCCGCCGGGTCCCGGGGATCTTCGCCGCCAGCGTCGGGGTCATGCTCGTGAGCTCCCTCGCGGTGACCTCGTACGGGCTGCTCGTCGTGCTCGACATCCCGGGGCCCTGGTACACGCCCCAGTACGCGATCCCCCTGCTGGGCATGGTGCTCGGCAACGCGCTCAACGGCATCAGCCTCGGCCTCGACGCCGCCCTCGAGGGCTTCGATGAGGACCGCGCGCGCGTCGAGCTGCTCCTGGCCCACGGGGCCACCCGCCGTCAGGCCGCGGCGCCGGTCTTGAGGCGCGCCGCGCGGCGCGGGATGATCCCGATCCTCAACGCCATGATCGCCGTGGGAGTGATCAGCGTGCCCGGCATGATGACCGGGCAACTGCTCGCAGGAGCGGACCCGGCGACCGCCGCCCGCTACCAGCTCTTCATCATCTTCGCGATCGCAGGCGCGGTCGCCCTGGGGACGGTCGGCGTGGTCCTGGCCGCCGAGCGCCTCGTCTTCGACGAGCGCGACCGACTGCGGGTCGACAGGATCCGGCGTGTCGACTCCTGAGCGGCTGACCGAGCACCCGACAGAGTGCCCGGTAGAGTGTCCGGTAGAGCCCGAGGCCGCCCCTGTCAGGGTCGGCTGCCGTTGAGCGCCCCCGTGCAACGCGCCTCCTCAACGTCGGATGAGGAGACCTTCGAGTCTCCCCAGCGCCGCGCGTACGGGGCTCCACCCTTCGCTGCCTCCGCGCCCTCGGGCATGGCGCGAGTGCCGAGGGTGGATCGGCGCGGTCCGCCATTGCGGCGCCCTGCCGAGCGTGGAGGGCCTTAATCGGACGTGGCCGGGGCGGGCTGCCCACGCGAACGCTACGGTGCCCGAGGAGGCGCTCGCCCGTCACGCAGCGGCCCCCCCATTCGGTCATTCCAGGCGAACGATCCCGATCAAGCTCCATGGCAGCCCCGACCCCCTCCCCGTGGTGGCGCTCCACTCCGCTGCGCGCAGCGATCCTGAGCCTCCCCACCCTCTTCTCCGGCTGCGCGACCATGAGCCCGCAGCCCGCGACCTGGGCCCAGGTGCCGGAAGGCACCGCCGCTGCCGGCGAGTCGGGGGAGGATGAGCACCGTCGCCACATCCTCAACGGCTTCACCGGGATCGCTCAGGAGGACACGGAGACGGAGGGCTTCGCCCTCGGCGTCGACTACGAGTACCGCTTCAGTGAGCTCTTTGGAGTGGGCGCCTTCACCGAGGTCATCGCGGGCGAGGGCCGAGCCATCATCGTCGGAGCGGACCTGGTCTGGCACGCGGCCGAGCCGCTCGCCCTCTTCGTGGGCTACGGAGAGGAGCGAAAGGACAAGGAGTGGCAAGGCGTCATGCGCCTGGGGGGGCTCTATGAGTTCCCGGTCGGCCACGGCTGGACACTCTCGCCCACCGTGGCCTACGACTTCTCGCTGAAGCACCCGGACGAAGACGTCCTGGTCCTCGGGCTGAGCCTTGGCTATGCGTGGTGAGGTGCAATGGGCTGATGACCACGTCTGGCGCCACGCCGTTCGCTCCTTCCACCCCTCAGCGCCGCCGAACGGTGCGTCATGGCCGCGGCTGCGCGGCGGGTGCCGAGACGGCGACCAGCACGTGCTGGCTCTCTCGATGAGCTCGACCGTGGGATAGCGCTCGAGTAGGTTCTCCGCCCCCTCCAGCCAGGTGATCCACCGAGGGCGGCCTCGAAGCGAGGGATCAAGGCACAGCGCCGGAGGGATCGAGGGGCACAGGAACCGGAGGCGCCCTCCAGCTGGACGAGAAGCACCTCGCAAACAGCCGCGGGCGAGCCACCCGGACGGGAGTTCTCCGTACCGGCGGCACGCGCTCGCTTTTTTGCCCGCTCGGCGGATCAGCTTGGACCGCACATCCGCGAGCTGTCGACTACGATCGAGGGGAGGCTCCGGAGCCGATCGCCCCCATTGAAGAACTCACCCGTCCCTGAGCCGATGCACCCGAGTCCAAGGAACCGCGATCAAGACGAGCCGGCGCCCCGACGGCCACGCCCGCTGGCAGCGCTTGCGCTCGCTGCATCCCTGATCGGACTCGCCTCGATCAACCTCGTCTTCACCGACGCTCTGCGCGTGGAGGCCACACGAGAGGCTTCGGCCGGTGCCGGTCTCTGGCACGCGCTGACCTACCTGCCTGGCTTCGAGAAAGTCCGCCAGCAGGGAGGCTTCGAGGTGGAGGAGATGGTTCGGCTCCAGGTCCTCGTGAACATGCTGGGGATCGGGCTGCTGCTCCTTTGTGTTCGCTTTACCGGACACCTGCGGCGCGGCGCGGAGGTGACCCTGAACGTCCTTCTCGTCGGAGCTGGCGCATTCGTGGCGGTCCTGACCCTTGACCCGGTCTCCCTGGGCATGGAGACCTGTGCGGTCCGATGGTTTCAGAGCGTGACACTCGTCCTCGTCGGCATGCTGGCGCTCCTCAACCGCTTCCTCGTTCGCGACCTGGATGACGTGAGTCCCGGCGACCTGCGGACCGTCAGGCGCTTCTGGGGGCTCCTCACCATCGCCTTCTGCGGAGCCGCCTTTGACGAGCGGTTCCAGTTCCACGAGGTCGTCGGGACCCAGCTGGGTAGGCATGTCGAAGCCTTACGCGGCGCGAGCTTCAGCGCAGACGACGTGCTCATCCTGATTCTGGGCCCCGCCGCCGCCGTGGTCGCGCTCATTCACCTGCGCGCGCTCCTCAGGGTCTATCGGGGCCGCTCCCTGTTCGCCGTGTTCCCGTTCATCACGGCCAACATCACGGCGCTCTGCGTGGGCTTGATCGAGGTCACACCGAGCGAGACGAGGCGCGGCCTCAAGCTATCTGGATACCTCGAGGAGACCTTCGAGAGCCTGACGTGTCTCCTGTTCCTGAGCGCGTTCCTCATCAGCGCCCTGCGCACCTACGACTCCGCCACA
>CBFHHK010000023.1:9860-29241 GCA_965655435.1 Planctomycetota bacterium
AACAGGAGCGACGAGCACCCTTCCTCGGAAGGGTGAGCGCGGCGCTCCCGAACGCGCGTCGGGGGGGAGCTCCAGGGTGGTGGTTCGGGCGCCTGTCCACGCTGGTTCGACGCTCCACGAAGACCGTCGCGGAGCGCGATCGGCCGCACCTCAGCATCCCGGCGGACGGAGAGCCCACATGGAGTTGATCTCCCGCTGCCTGTCGCGAGTGCGCCTGGCCGCTCCAAACGCCGGGGCGCCCCCCCCGCGCTGCGGTCAGGCTAGCGCCGCGTCACGCCGGGTGGTCACCCGCGGGGAGCGACGAGACGTGGCCTCCCACCCCGACCGCGGAGCCCCGGATCAGCTGCTCGCGCATTGATGCCGGTCTTGTCGAGGCATCAGCATCGCCAGCCGGAGACATCGACGCCGAGCGTCGACATCTTCGCTTCCCACGCGGTGACCAGGCGCTCGTGCATATCGACGCAGAGGCGGCTCACTGGCTCCTCGATGTCAGGGGACTTGTCCTTGCCGATCGAGCTGGACGACATGAGGCCCCACATGCTCGCGCTCGGGGTCAAGCCGAGGAACTTGCAGATCGCCCGCACACCCTCCTCGGGATTCATGACCAGCCACTCGTAGGACATCAAGAGGCTGTCTTCGCTCTTGTCCAGGCCCTGATCGAAGTACAGCTGGTTCCGATAGACCCAGAAGATCCCGATGGCTGACGCATCACTCAGGTCGGCGTGGTGATGCTCCCGCACCATCGCGTGGGTCTCATCGGTCATGCCCTTGCCGCGCCACTTCGCTGAGAGCCGATCCTCGACGATCTTCTCGATGAAGTTGCGTCCGCCAGGCCACAACACGAGGTTCGAGTTCACGACGTCGCCGTGGCGCCGGAAGAGCCAGATCGACTTCGCGGGCCCGAAGTCGTCCATCAGTCCCCGGAGGCGGTCCCCCTCGTGGAGCGCCTTGATCACGAAGTCCGGGAAGGGCGACGCCGACATCAGTCCGCGCACGATGCTCTCGTCCCGCATGATGTAGTTATCGAAGGCCCGGCGGTCACTCTCGTGATACACGTCGGTATCGAGGTTCTGCTCCAGGATGCTCATCAGCATGTTCGTCCCGGAGCGCTGGACCCCGGAGACGAAGACCACCCTCTGATCCTCACCTGAGTCGCGGCCCGCCGACTGGACATGGGAGAGCTTCTTCTTCAGGAGCGCGGCATGCTCCCGACGCTTCGCGTAGCCCTTGAGCTTCTTGGTGATCCAGTTGGCCACGTGCGGTACCTAGCCTCTCCTCGTCCGCGTGCACTGTCGTGCGCTGCGGGTGCCGCCGATCGTTTGAGCCTTGTTCATTCTCTGGGCAGTATGGATGAACCGCCGGTGCTCCGCCAGTGACCACGTCGCCCGGCCAGGTCGAGGATCGACCGACGCCGTCCGGCGATCAGCGCTCGTCCACAGGGCTCTCCATCGGGAGGGGCTCAACACCGAGCATGGCGCCCAACCACGGGCAGCTGCGCCTCCAGCCGTCTTCACGGGTGCCCGAACGCGGTGAACGCCGGTGGCGACGGAGGTGGTCGGAGCGTGCAGATCGACGGCGGCGCACTCTGTGCGTGGAGGCCGCGTGTCGCCGCCCCGAGAGTGCAGTCATCGAGCAGCCTTGGCGGATCGGGGGCTCCCCGGAGGCCTCCAGCTGCTCGCGCGGGTGATCCACCGCCACAGCGGACATCCGCTCGGCACCCATCGCACCCGCGACACAGAGAGCTCCAGAGGTCAGCACCGGCACCCGCTCAGCAGGCCCACCGGAGGGAGAGCTCGGCGGAGGGCCCCGGATCCAGCACTGGCTGCGCGCCCACCGCCCGTGAACTCAGGGGGGGCCGAGGGCGCCGAGGATGCCGGCCTCGAGGCGCCCTCTCGCCAGGTTCGCGCCGTGGGTGGAGAGGTGGTCGTCATCGAGGTAGATCGGGGCGCGCCCATCGAGGACGAGGATGCCCTGGTCCGAGGCGTAAGCGTCGAAGGTCTCCACGAGCGCCGCGTGGCCGTGGGCCTCCGCCAGCTGCCGGACGCGGCTGCGCCCGACCCCGTCTCGCGACTCAACGTTGAACCGCAGGTAGCGCCTCCCCTCGTCATCAGGTCGGATACCACGGGACGCCATCCACTGGCTCGCGCTGCGGTTGCCACAGGGGCGCAGCCAGGGGGCATCTTCGACGAGGAGCACCCGGGCGCCGAGGGACTCGGCGAGGTCCATCATCGGCGCCAACCCTGCGGGGTCGACGGCTCTCCAAGCCAGGGCCACGACGATGACCTCCGGCCGGTGTCGTCCAAGCCAGCGGAAGACCTCCGAGTCTCCGGCGTCGTAGTCGACAAGCCACCAGGGCTCCCCCGCCTGGGAAAAGAAGACGGTCGACAGACGCTCGCTCTCCGCAATGGAGGCGATCGTGCGGCTCCACATCTCCGCGTGGGAGTCACCGATCACGGCGACTCGTGGTTTGCCCCACTGCTCCCCGACCTTGATCCCGCCAGCGGCCAGCGCGTCCGGTGAATACCCTGGGTTGGACATGCGGGCGCCCAGGACCCGCGGGCCCCTGGCAGGGGCCCACGCCGGGTTAGGCGAGTAGGACATGAACCCCACCTCCTCATAGGCGGAGGCGTCGTAGGTCCGGAGGTAGCTGGCCATGAAGAGCCCCGCAGCAGCAGGGACCGTGGCGGCCAAGAGGACCCGCACGGTGTGGCCCGGGCTCTTCCGCGTGGGGACTTCGACCCACCGGTAGGTCGCAAGGGCCAGCAGATAGGTGAGCACGAGAAGGGCGAGCTTGTCCGAAGGGCCGACCCAGTTCAGCCCAAGTTCGTCGGCGAAGACGATCAATGGCCAGTGCCAGAGGTAGAGCGAATAGGAGAGCCGCCCGATGTGGACGAGAGGCCCCAAGCAGAGAACCCTATGCGCCAACCCAGAGTGCCCGGCAGCCAGCACCATGGTCGTCCCCCCGACCACGAGGACGGGTCCAAGTCCAAGGCCATCGAAGATCGCGAAGGACGCGAGGGTGATCGCGAGGCCGACCGTCGCCAGCTCACCCCGACGAGCCAGCCACGCTGACCTGTCCCGCGGGGCGGTCGCGAGCGCACACCCCGCCGCGAGCTCCCAGGCCCGGAAGGGAGTGAGGTAGAAGGTCGCCGTCGGGAAGGCCGCGTGACAGAGCCAATAGCCGGCGAGGCTCGCGAAGCCCGCGGTGAGGACAAGAGGGTGGACCCACGAGGGCCGCGCCCTGTGGACCCACCAGAGGAGGATGGGGAACAGCAGGTAGAACTGCTCTTCAACCGAGAGGGACCACGCGTGGAGGAACGGGGCGGCCTCAGCGGCCCCGCCCCAGTAGTCGCTCGCGGACCACCAGAAGTAGAGGTTGGAGCTCGAGAACAGGGCCGCAACGGCTTGGGCGCCGACCGCCCGCTGATCCGGGAGGAACATGAGGGCAAAGGACACCGTGAGGGTGCCGGCCGTCACCACCAGCAGCGCCGGCAGGATCCTCCGGGCACGGCGTGCCCAGAACTCCCTCATGGAGAACGTCCCGCGGTCCAGGTCTCCCTTGAGGATCGACGTGATCAGATAGCCGGAGATGACGAAGAAGACATCCACGCCCAGGAAGCCACCCCGCAATCCGAAGAGGTCGAGGTGGAACAGGATCACGGGCAGGACCGCGATCGCTCGCAGGCCGTCAATCTCTCGTCGATATCGAAGGGCAGTCATCTCCAAGTGGGTCACCGAGGGCAGCCCACTGGTGCCGCTGGCTGCGCCGTCCTCGTTCGCCGAAGACCCTCATTCGCTGAAGACTAGTGGGTTGCCCTCCCGACGAGCGGGGGCGCGGTTGCAATTTGGCACGAATCTCGACCGAGCAGCCAACCGGTCCAGGACTGGTCCACCTTGCGCCAGGCCGTGAAGCGGGGCTCGGAGCACGGCGATGACCACGCGCTCGGTCCCCGCGCTTGCACCCCCTCGCCCAGCCCACGACCTTCACTTCAAGGCGACCGTTCCTGCGTGCGTTCATGGGTCACCCCAACGCTGGCCACGGCCCCGTTCCGTGGGCGCCGGAGTCGGGGCGGAGGAGAGAGGGTGGCCTGGTCGAGGTGCTCTCCACCCGCCGCGACTTCCGTTCACGGAGGGGGTCTCCCTCGGATCTTGGACCTGACGCCGCCACCGACGGGACAGGCCCCTCGCTCTCTCGAAGAAGACCTCCTGCCTCGAGGGCCGGCGCTCCCCCCTCTCAACTGCGGAGCCGTCCGTCTCCAGCGACACCGTCAGCGTGCCGCTCCCCCGGTCTCCCCCTTTCCCGGTCTCCCCCTTTCCCGGTCTCCCTGTCTCCCGGCCTCCCCCCTGCGGCGGCAGACCAAGGCCCACGGGCCGCACGGGGAGGAACCCCGGCCCGACCGGAGGGCGCGCCATGAACGCCCGTCCGACCGTCACCGAGTGACCTTCCGTGGGCATGAGCTGGACGGTTCCGCGGCTTCCAAGACCACGTGTTCACCTCGTGCCGCGACCAACCGTTTGACGCCTCGAGCGCGGGCCCACGCCGCGCGGGCCTCGACGGAGCACCTCACGCCATGGAGGCTCTTGCCGGGCGGTGTCCGGCTGCCCGACTCCGCTCGTTTTGATCTGGAGTCCGTCGAGGGGAGGGCTAGGCTCCCCGCCGAGTGAGGGGGGGCGCTGCGGCTCCCTCGCACTTCATCCCCAGGAGCCCAACCATGAACGTCCTCATCGTCCTCACCTCACACGACCGCCTCGGCGACACCGGGAAGCCCACGGGTTTCTGGCTCGAGGAGTTCGCGGCCCCCTACTACAGGCTGAAGGACGCGGGTGCCGTGCTCACGCTGGCGTCCCCCAAGGGTGGGCAGCCCCCGCTCGACCCAACGAGCAATGAGCCGGGCTACCAGACCGACGCCACCCGGCGCTTCGACAGCGACACCGCCGCCCAGGCCGAGCTCGCCGAGACCGTGCGCCTCGCAGACGTGGATGCCGGGGACTTCGACGCGGTCTTCTATCCCGGTGGACACGGCCCCCTCTGGGACCTGGCAGGCGACGC
Source organism: Planctomycetota bacterium (assembly GCA_965655435.1). Taxonomy (GTDB): domain Bacteria; phylum Planctomycetota; class UBA1135; order UBA1135; genus Saltatorellus. Next base: position 14,911 of record CBFHHK010000023.1, read on the forward strand.
GACCTCCGTGCAGCTGATCGAGCGCTTCGTCGAGCAGGGCAAGCCCGTCGCGGCCGTGTGCCACGCGCCGGCCGTTCTGCTCCACGCGAAGGACGCCAGCGGCGCGCCGCTCCCCGGCGGCAAGCGCGTCACGGGGTTCAGCAACACCGAGGAGGCGGCGGTCGGTCTGACCGAGGTCGTCCCCTTCCTCGTCGAGGACCGGCTGGTCGAGCTGGGTGGAAAGTACGAGAAGGCGGAGGACTGGACGCCGTTCGTCATCGTCGACGGGCTCCTGATCACCGGACAGAACCCCGCCTCTTCGGTCGGGGTCGCCGACGCGCTCCTGGAAGCGCTCTAGCGCACCAGCGCCGGTTCGAGCCCTCCTCGACGCCGCTCGCTGCCGAGCCCGCTGTCCCCGCTGTCCCCCGGCAGCCCGCAGCGTCGATAGGGCTCCGGGCGCCGCGTCGCCGGGAGAGCGTGGAGGTCCTCGGCGCGCTGAGCCCTGGCGGGCTCTCCGACCCTCCAGCTCGACCGCGCAGCCAGAGGCCTGCGGGTCAAGCGCGCCGCGACTCGAACCGGAACGTCAGGTCACTGGTCGACATCCTGCGCGCGTAGAGCTGGTCGAACTGCTCGTTCATCTCATCGGTGAACACGTCCCTCCACCCGCCGTATCCGCCCTTGCGCAGGTGGTTCATCCCGATCGAGGCGTGCCGCTTCATTTCGTCAAGGCTGGCCGCACTGAGCGTCCCCGCCAGGATCTCATCGTTGATCGGGAGGCCGAGGAAGCTCGCGAGCTGCCGCACGACGCCGGGCGTATCGTCGTGGAGATCCTCGTACCTCAGGAAGAGGTGGGTCCCGGGATTCTGCAGACACTCCTGGTGCCAGCCGAGGACGTGATCGAACCAGCTCCCGTTCTCCGCCAGGTCCGACAGGAACACCTTCAAGAAGGTCTCGAAGTCGCCCGTGAAGCCGAACTCGGGCTTGTTACGCGCATGGTGGAAGAGCGAGACCACCGTGTCCTTTGGGTTCCGCGCCACATAGATCACCCGTGGGCGCGCTGCCCCGCGCGGCAGGTCCTCGACCCTCGCGTGGGTCTTGAAGTATCGCGGAGCCGGCGCGGCGTTGATCCTCTCCATCGTCCAGCCGGGCGCCTCCCGCGGCCCGATCACGTCCGGCGAGGAGGCGCACGCCTCCAGCCAGGGGACCGTCTCGCCGTACCTGCCGCCGCCCTCTCCGCCGCGCAGAAGGCCATGCAGGATCTGCTGGACCCAGGTCGTCCCTGCCTTGACGTACGTGGCGACGAAGACATCGCTGTCCTTCGTCTGGAAGTTGTCGATTACGTCCTCAAAGGCCCGCACATCGAACATCGGGTTCTGCGGGACCCCGCGCACGAGCACCGCCCGATAGTCCGACGTGATCCCCGCCGCGGCCAGCCGTGATTGATACTCAGCCTGTCCTCTCGCTCCCGTCATGTTGGTCTCGTGTGTTGCTTCCAGTGGCCTCGCCTGGGCAGGTTTATCTCCGCTGCCCCCCCCCACATGCAAGCGGAGGTCCGAGCATCATCACCGCTCCCCCTCGTGGCTCTACCCCGTCCATGAAGCCCGTGCTGCCCATGAAGAGCCGGGCCTCACCGCGCCGGCTGCTCCATCTCCAGGCGAGGGCCGCACCGCGGCTCAGGGCGCAACGGAGCCCCCGGTCAACGCTCAGCCCCGCGCGGGGTCCGTCCCCAGCCCCTCGCCCAGCACCTGGGCCAGCGCGCCCTCGACGCGCTCCGCCATGCGCTCTCGGGTGAACTCCTCGGCCGCGGCCGCGCGGCCCCGCTCGCCGAGCGAGGCGCGCCGGTCGGGGTCCTCAAGGAGGTCGCCGAGGGCGCCCGCGAGCGCCTCGGGGTCACCGGCGTCGTAGAGGACCCCGGCGCCGGTGTGCTCCACCAGCTCGGTGAAGCCCCCGTGGCGGGGCTGCACCACCGGGAGGCCCGCGGCCCACGCCTCCGGGAGGTAGAGGCCGAAGGACTCGCCGTAGACGGCGGGGACGCTCAGGACGTCCACCCGCTGGAGGAGGTCGATCTTCTGCTCGCGGGTGACCGGGCCGAGGAGCTCGACGTCCGCCGCCCAGCCCGCCTCCGCCACGCGCCGCTCAAGGCGCCCGAGGAGGTCACGGTCCTCGTTCAGCACCACCCCCGCCGCCACCAGGCGCGCCCGGGGGTGCCGCTCTTTCAGCCGCAGGAAGCCCTCGACCAGGGCCTCGATGCCCTTGTCCCGGCACATGCGAGCCAGGTAGCCGATGGCAGGGCGCTCGGGGTCACGGCGGGCGGGGTCCGGCGCGATCCCCTCGAGGTCGCCCCCGTTCCAGACCACCTGGACCTTGGCCGGGTCCACGTTCATGCGCGCAGCCATCAGGTCGGCGGTGTACTGGCTCACAGCGAAGAAGCCGTCCACGTCCCGCGCGCGCTCGGCGAGCGTCGACCAGCACCGCTCCCGGTGCCTGTCGTCGAGGGCCTCGAGGAAGGGCGCCTCTCCCTGCATGGTGCAGACGACCGGGCAGCCCAGGGCCGCCTTGAGTTCCCGAGCCAGCCCGATGAGCATCACGTTGGAGAGCAAGAGCACGTCGGGGCGCGGCAGCTCCCGCGCCCACTCCACCAGCCGCTCCACCTCGGCACGCTGGCGGCCCTCCTCGCCCCGGAGCATGGAGAGCGTCAGGGCCCCGAGGCCTGGTGTCTCCGTCATCTTCGAGTGGCCCGCCGCCCAGCGCAGCAGCCGCGGCGAGTCGAGGCGGTCGTGGAGGATCCGCGGGAGCCAGCGGAAGAGGCCGAGCTTCTGCTGCAGGTAGACGTTGATCCCGCCCATGTGGATCGTGGACTCCACCCCCTCCGGCGGCGCGGCGTCGCCGGCGCCCCCCTCCATCGCGAAGGGCAGGTAGAGCGGCGCGATCAGCGCCTCGTGACCGCGGTCCCGCAGGCCCATGACCAGGGAGTTGTCGCGCAGGCAGCTCCCGCACAGGAAGTCACCGGTACCGGGGGTCAGCTGGAGGATCCGCACGGGCCGCGAGGTGCTCAGACGTAGCGATCAGAGATGTGCTCGGGACGGAAGAACGCCGGCAGGAGCGTGTCCACCACGAGGAGCCCGTCGGGGGTGGTCCGGATCTGATCGCCGTCCACGGTCAGCATCCCCGCGGCCACGTGGTCCGCCAGGGCGGCCGCGAAGCGCGCCAGGGGGTCCACCCCGAACTTCGATCGGAAGTCGCCCGCGTCCACCGCGCCCGTCTTCAGCTGGAGAATAAATTCGCGGATGAGCCGCTCGTCGTCCCCGAGGGCGTAGGCCCGCGAGATCGGTCGCTCGCCCCGCTCCGCGCGGTCGAGGTAGCCGCCGAAGGACGGCTCGTTCTGGAAGTGGATCCCGTCCAGGTGCGAGAAGGACGACACGCCGAGGCCCAGCATGTCCGCGCCGTGCCACAGGGAGTCCCGGTAGAGGAAGCTCGTGCCTCCGCCCCGGTACGCGGTGTACGCGCTCGACTGCTCGAAGCCCGCCTCCCCGAGGGCGGCGAAGGCCTCCCGGACCCAGCGACGCTTGGTGGCCCAGTCCGCCACCGGCGCCTCCTCGGTCTCGTCGTCCTTCATGCGGCGGTAGATGGTCGTGTTGTAGGGCACCTCCATCTGATAGATCGTCACGCTATCGGGCCCGAGCTCCAGGGTGCGTTCGATGCAGTGCGCCCAGTTCTCGTCGGTCTCGCCGATCATCCCAGCGATCAGGTCGATGTTCACCTGCGGGAACCCGACCTCGCGGGCGAAGCCGTAGGTGCGCACGATCTCCTCGGCCCGGTGGGCCCGGTTGTTGCGCTCGAGGATGGTCGGGTTGAAGTTCTCCACGCCGAGGGAGAGGCGCGTCACCCCGAGGTCGCGCAGGGTCTGCAGCTTGGGAAGCGAGAGGGTCCCCGGCTCGCACTCGAAGGTCACCTCCTCCACGTCGGACCAGTCGATCCGCTCGCGGAGGGCTCCGAAGAGCTCCTCGAGCTGGCCCGTGGAGAGGTAGCTGGGCGTGCCCCCGCCGAAGTACACGAAGCGCGGGCTGCGGCCCTTCAGATACGGGACGTCCGCGTAGCTGTCGAGCTCGCTCGCGACCCCCGAGAGGTAGCGACGAACCTCCTTGGAGTTCTTGTCCGTGTAGACCTTGAAGTAGCAGAAGTCGCAGCGCTTGCGACAGAAGGGGATGTGAACGTAGAGCCCCAGGGGCCGGTCGTCGGCGGGCGCCGCTTGCAGACACCCGTCCAAAGACTCCAGCGCCTCCTCATTCCAGAACGAGTACGGCGGGTAGTTGGAGATGAAGTAGTTGCCGACCGTCGTCTTCTCCGCCGCAGCCTCCGGCTGTGAGCCCTCGCCGCTCGCGCCCTCGTCCAGCGGCTTCAACGGTCCACCTCGTCGTCCATGCTCTCCGCCGCTGCCGCTGGGGCAGCAAAGCAGTACAGCTGCCCATCATTGGCGCCGACGTACACGCGACCGTTGACGACCGCGGGTGATGAGAGGACCGGCTCGCCGATGTCGTAGCTCCAGCGCTGCGCGCCGTCCTCAAGGCCGAGGACGTACATGCGTCCGTCGTCCGACCCGAACACCACGGCGTCACCAGCGACCACGGGGGAACCGTCGACCTTGCGACGCGTGCGGAACTTCCATACGGGCTCGCCGGTCTCACGGCGCACGCAGTGCAAGTGCCGGTCACGGCCGCCGAAGACCACCAGGTCCTCGGTGATCGCCGGTGAAGAGAAGAACGCCTGTCGCGGCGAGTCGTAGGCCCAGACCACCTCGCCCTTGGCCACGTCCACGCACACGAACTGGTTGCCGTAGTGACCGAAGTAGGCCTTGCCGTCCAGGAAGGCGGCTGAGCCCGCGATGTGACTGTCGCCGCCCAGCGTGACCGCCGCGGTCTGCTCGCCGGCGGCCACGTCGACCACGTGCAGGATCGCATCGCAGCCGCCGAAGATCGCCCGCCCGTCGTCGATGGCCGGGGTGCCGTTGACGTAGTTCTCGGTCTCGTAGGCCCAAAGCTGCTCGCCCGTAGCCGCGTCGAAGGCGTAGAGCCGGTTGTCATAGGAGCCGACGACCACCACCGACCGCTCCCCCACCTTCACATGGTTCGCCCCGCCGAGGATCTTGTCCATCGTCGGCGCCTTCCAGCGAAGCTCGCCGGACGCCGCGTCGATGGCATAGAAGAAGGTGTCGTTGCTCCCGATGAAGACGGTCCCGTCGAGCACCAGCGGCGGCGCCTCCACGAGGTCCTCCGTCATGAACTTCCAGACAGGCGCGCCGCTGCCCGCGTCCGCGCAGTGCACCGCGTGGTCATCCGCCCCGAAGAAGACCCGGCCGCCGGCGACCACGGGTGAGGACGTGATCGCCTTTCCGGCATCGTAGGTCCACGCGAGCTCGAGCTCGGCGGGGAGCGCGCTGGCGGCGATCCCCGAGAGGTGGCTGTCGCCGCGGAAGAGCGGCCACTCCTCCTCGGTGGACCCAGCCGGCGGCAGGGCCCGAGCCGCCAGCGGGGGCATTGCCAGGTCCACCCCGGCGGAGGCGGCGGCGCCGAACGCGCCCGCCAAGGGCAGCGTCGCCCAGGAGACCATGACCATCAACATGCGCACATTCTGGGCTGCGCGCGCGTTCCCACCACTCCCCAGGGGCGAATCCTGCGAGCTGTCCCCCGGTTGCTTACCGGCGTCACACGCGCGGGCGCTCAACCTGTGTCCAGGAGGGAGCCGCCTGTGTCCGCCAGAGACCCGGTGTCTGTCAGAGATCCTGTGTCCGCCAGAGACCCTGTGTCCACCAGAGACATCGACGAGCCCCCTGGGATCCACCGCTGCACGTTTCGGATCTCGACCGGGCCTCCGTACCATCCGCCTGGACCCACGCCGCAAGCTCGCCACACCGCATCCATGTCGAAACGCGTCTTCATCCACAGCCCCTACAGCGTCTGGGGCTACCACGCGGCCATGGAGGCCACCCTCGCCCACGCCCTCAGGGAGCGCGGCGCGGAGGTGCGCTTCACCCTCTGTGACGCCCTCTACCGGGAGTGCGACATCTTCCGGCGGAACACCACCGGGGACGCCAGCGGGCACCGGCCGCCCAACGCCTGCTCCCACTGTCAGGCGCTGCAGTCCACGCACCTCGCCAGCTACGCGCTGGAGTGGCAGTGGCTCGGGACCTGGATCACCCGTGACCGGATCGCACGCATCGAGACGTGGGTGGACGGCCTCACGGACGACGAGCTCCTGGGCGCCCGCTGGTCCGGTCAGCCCGTGGGCGAGTGGGCGAAGTCCTCGGCGTTCAACCAGTTCCGCCTCTCGCGGATCTCCCTGGAGGACCCCGAGGTGGTCAAGGTGCTGCGGGACTGCATCGTCGGGACGGCGATCTCCTTCGACGCCCTCTCAGGCGCCTTCGACGAGTTTCAGCCGGAGGTCGTCATCACCTTCAACGGGCGCTTCTTCAGCCACCGGGTCGCCGTGGAGCTCGCGCACCAGCGAGGCCTCCAGCTCGTCACCCACGAGCGCGGCTTCCGCAAGTCCACGGCGCTGCTGCGCTCCGGGGGCATGATCCACGAGCTGGACCTGTTCGACCGCATCTGGTCCGACTGGCACGACGTCCCCCTGGAGCTCCACGAGGCCCGCGCCACCTCCCAGATGTTCCACAACCGGCGGTACGGCAAGGACCTCAACTGGAAGTCCTTCAGCCCGCCCCCCGGCGAGGCCGACGCCCTCTGCCGTCAGCTGAGCCTCGACGACCGCCCCGTCGTGGCCTGCTTCACCAGCTCCGACGACGAGTGGCTCACCTTCCCCGAGCGACGTGAGGGCGCCTTCCCCAACTCCCTCGACTGGATCCCCGCGACCCTGGAGGCCGCGCGGCAGAGTCCCGAGCTCCAGTGGGTGATCCGGCTCCACCCCAACCTCGTCAACTACGGCATCAACGAGCAGGCGATGGAGCAGGCCCGCGAGCTCGCCGCGCAGCTGCCCACCAATTGCCGGCTGGTGATGCCCACCGACGACGTGTCCTCGTACACCCTGGCCGACATCGCCGCGTGTGGCGTGGTGTACGGCACCACCCTCGGGGTCGAGATGGCCTCCCGCGGCAAGCCCGTGGTCGCCGTCGCCCGCGGCTGGTACGGCAGGACCGAGATGGTGCGCTTCGCCCAGACGCCCGAGGCCTACCTCCCGACGGTGCGTGAGGCCGCCCAGCAGCCCGTCAGCTTCCGGGCCGCCCTGCTCGCCCATCGTTTCATGAGCAAGCTCTACAACGAGGTCGCCGTGGAGTTCCCCTGGGTCGAGGAGCAGGCGGGCGGCAAGGGCGCCCTGACCTTCACCGCGACGTCCGAGCTCGCCGAGGGCAAGGATCCCGAGCTCGACCGGATCTGCCGCTTCGTCCTCGGGGACGCGCCGCTCCAGGACCCCCCCGCAGAGGGTGTTGAGGGCTCCCGGAGTCTCGTGGAGGAGCGCTTCCTCCTGCGCACCTACCCCTGGCTCGCCGAGGCGCCGGACCTCCCCGAGAACCCCCTCAACCTCAGCATCGAGAAGGCCTCCCAGCTGATCGATGCCGGCGACCCCATGGAGGCGAGCCGCCTGCTGCTCGTCGCGCTGGAGTCCGCCGCCGGGTGCGCCGAGGCCTGGCTCATCCTGGGCGTCGCGCTCTCCGCCATGGACCAGCACGACGGAGCCCTCGAGGCGCTGCAGCAGTCCGTGGCCCTGGACCGCGGGGACGGCGACGCCTGGTCCGCGCTCGTGAAGACGCTCGCTCAACTCGGCGACACCGAGACCATCCGAGAGGCCCTGGAGCTCGCCGCCGCCGCCGGTGCCGAGCACCCCGTTCTGGAGCAACTCGCCAGCGAACTCGGCCAGCCGATCCCCGCGCCGGCTCCCTGAGGGCCGCGCCCGGGGAGAGCGCCAGCACTGCCCGTGCGAGCGCGCTCCCCGCGATGCCCCGCTGCCCGTCGTACGCGGCGCCGAACCGGCCGGCCTCGCAGGCTCCCTCGTCCCGGCTCCTCCTGCCGCTGGGGCCCTGAGCCTCCTGAACGCCGGGGCCTCCTCGACCTCTCGGTCCTGGCCCGGCAGGGCCGAGCGGGCGACGGATCCGGCGCGCCGGGGCCGGGCCGCATGCGGGCCTCTCGACCTGGCTTCTCCCGGGCCTCTCCACCTCTCTCCTGGGCCTCTCGATCAGGCCTCTGCTATCTTCTCTGGCCCCTCCCCGGAGCCAAGACCTTGAGCGACTTCCTCCCCTACGGCGCCCAGTCCATCGACGACGCGGATATCGCCGCCGTCGTGGAGGCGCTTCGTTCCCCGTACCTGACCACTGGCCCGCGCGTAGGTGCCTTCGAGGAGGCGCTCGCCTCGGCCGTCCACGCCCCCCACGCCGTGGCGATGTCGTCCGGGACCGCCGCCCTGCACGCGGCCTGCCACGCCCTCGACCTGGGCCCCGAGGACGAGGTCATCGTGCCCGCGGTGACCTTCCTGGCGACGTCGAACGCGGTGCTCTACGCGGGCGCGCGGCCGGTCTTCTCCGACGTCTGTCCCGACTGCGGGCTCATGCGTCCCGAGGACCTCGAGGCCGCGTGGACCCCGCGCACCCGGGCGGTCATCCCGGTCCACCTCACCGGGCGGCCCGTGGACATGGAGGTGCTCTCCACCTTCGCCCGGGAGCGCGGCGCAGCGGTGATCGACGACGCCGCCCACGCCCTCGGCGCGAGCCTGCGCGGCACCCCCATCGGCGGCGGCCCCTGGTCGGACATGTCGATCTTCAGCTTCCACCCCGTCAAGCACGCCACGACTGGCGAAGGCGGCGCCGTGGTCACCCATGACGCGACGCTCGCGGCGCGCGTCCGGAGCTTCATCTCCCACGGAATGGTCCGCGAGCCGGACCAGCTCAAGGCCGCCTCGCCCGGCCCCTGGTACTACGAGCAACAGGAGCTCGGCTACAACTACCGGATCACCGACATCCAGTGCGCCCTCGGCGCCTCGCAGATGGACCGCCTCGAGGGCTTCGTCGCACGCCGCCGCCACCTGGCGCGGATGTACGAGGAGCGCCTCGCCCCGCTCGCCGCCGTGGAGATCAACGACCCTGGCCCCGAGGGCAGCGTCAGCGCCTATCACCTGTTCGGCGTCCTGCTCGACTTCGAGGGGCTCGGGACGACCCGCGCCGCCGTCATGCAAGGCCTGCGCGAGCGGAGCGTCGGGACGCAGGTGCACTACATCCCCGTCCCCGCCCAGCCCTACTACCGCGACCTCGGCTATGACCCCGCGCCCTTCACCGGCGCCGCCGAGTACTACCGCCGGACCCTCTCACTCCCCATGTTCCCCGCCATGAAGGACGAGGACGTGGGCCGCGTGTGCGACGCACTCGAGGCGGTCCTCTCCGAGCTGACCGGTCGCTGACGGCTCGGCTGCCCGTCGTCTCCGCTGGAGGGTGGCTCAGGGCTCCAGGAGCACCTTGGTCGCGCCGTCGAGCCGACCGTCGAAGATCCGGTACCCGTGGGCGGCCTCGGAGAGCGGGATCCTGTGGGACACGATGCGGTCCACGCCGCTGCGCGTGGCCAGCTCCAGCGCCGGCTCCAGGAGGCTCCGCGCCGGAGAGCGGCCGGCGCGATAGGTCAGGTTCTTGTCGTAGGCCTCGCCCGGTGAGAACGCCAGCTGAGGCTCCACGTGAACGCCCGCCGCCGCGAGGGTCCCACCAGGCCGAAGCAGCTCGAAGGCCAGGCGAGTGGAGGAGGGCGACCCCACCGCCTCAAGCGAGGCGTCCACCGCAGACGGGAGCTGGGCCGGGTCCGAGGCCAGGACGGGCGTGGCGCCGAAGGACCGCGCGAGCTCGAGGCGGTCCTCCAGCAGGTCGAGCGCGAATACCTCTGCGGCGCCCATGTCGAGGGCCGCGACCACGGCCATCAGGCCCACCGGGCCGCAGCCGATGACGGCCACCCGGTCGCCGGGGCCGACCCCGCCGAGCGCGGCGAGGAACATCCCGGTGGACATCACGTCCCCGGCGAAGAGCGCCGCCGGGTCGCGGCCGTCCTCCACCTTGACCAGGGAGCTCCCGGCGAGGGGCACGCGCACGAGCTCTGCCTGGCCTCCGTGGAGCCCTTGGCCACCCTCGACCCACCCGAACAGCTGCCCCACCTCGCACCGCGAGCTGAGCCCGCGCTCGCACGCGGGGCAGGCGCCGCAGCTGGTGGAGAAGGGCGCGACGACCCGGTCCCCCGGGACGATCCCCTCCACGGCGCTCCCCACCTCAAGGACCTCGCCCGCGAACTCGTGCCCCAGCACCGTCCCGCGGTCGAGGCCGGCCTCGGCCCCGCGGTAGACGTGCAGGTCCGAGCCGCAAATGGCCGAGAGCTCCACGCGAACGATCGCGTCCGTGGGCTGCTCGATGGTCGGGTCAGGCGCCTCCGTGCAGGCGACGTCCTTGATCCCCTGGAACGTGAGCGCCCTCATTCCGCCACCTCGATCCGGTAGAGGTGGGTCTTCGTCCGCAGGATGAGCGCGTCGCCGAGCACCGCCGGCGAGGCCATGAAGCCCGCCTCCAGCTGGCTCTCTGCGAGCCTCTCGAAGCTCCCGCTGGCCCGGAAGACAGAGGTCTTGCCCTCCACGCCGAAGGCGTAGATGTGGTCACCCGATGCCAGGAGGGACGCGCAGTGGTCCTCGCCGAGCCGCTCCTGCCAGAGCGTCTCCCCCGTCTCCAGGTCCACCGCCGAGGCCATGCCGCGGTCGCTGACCTGGAACAGACGCCCGCCGACGATGACCGAGGAGGGCATGGTCGGCACGCCACGGGTGTTCCGCCAGAGGAGGGCGTCGTCCGTGATGTTGCCCGATCCTGCGAGCCGGAAGGCCCACAGCTCCGCCCGGTTGAAGCCGGTGGAGACGATGACCCGGTCGTCCACGAGCAGCGGCCGAGAGGACATGGAGAAGCCCGGGTGGTCCATGCGCCACAGCTCCTCGCCGGTGGCCGGGTCGTACCCGTAGGTGGCGCGCGCTGCGGAGCTCACCAGCACCTCACGGGGCCCGTCCTTCCCTGCCATCCGGGTGAGCAGCGGCGTGCTGTACGCCTTGCGGAGGTCCGGGCCGAGCGGCTCGAGGTCCGCGCTTCGTTCCGTTCTCCACAGGGTCTCCCCGGTCTCCGGGTCGAGCGCCACGAGATACTGCACGTCAGCGCCGTCGAGGTGCAGGAAGAGGCGGCCGCCCTGCAGGAGCGGAGAGGACCCAGGCCCCTCGAGGTGATCGCACTTGAGGTCGACCCGCGACCAGAGCGTCTCACCGGTGCTCGAGTCCAGGCACGCCGTCCCGTAGGTCCCGAAGTGGACGAAGACCCTTCCAGCCCCGACCACGGGGCTCGGGGAGGCGTAGCTGTTGAGGCCGTTGCGTGGCTCGGGCTCGGGGATCTCGAACACCACCCGGTCCACCACGACCTCGCCGGAGTCCAGGTCCACGGCGAGGACCGAGAGCGCGCCGCCCTTGGAGGGCGCCGTGGTCAGCCACGCGCGCCCCTCCAGCAGCACCGGCGAGGACCAGCCTCGGCCGTGGATCGCGGTCTTCCAGGCCACGTGCTCCTCCTCGCTCCATGACATGGGGAGCTCCACGCCGTCCGCGTGCCCGTCCCGCCCGGGACCTCGGAAGTCGGGCCAGTCGGGGGCCCCGACGGCGAGCGTTAGCAGGAGTGACAGCATGGCGCCATCCTAGCGCCGCGCGGCCTACACGCCTTCAGAGACTGGGGCTCAGACGTCCAGGGAGGCGTCGCCGGCGCTGTTCACGAGGAAGACCGTGCGCAGGCCCCCGACCAAGGCGTCGTTGGTGTCCACGAAGTCCCGCGCGCCGCTGTCCTCGTCCGGGACCTTGAACCCGAGGAAGACCACCGCCGCGTCGCGGGAGACCTCGTGGATCGCGTGCACCGCCGAGTCCGAGACGACCACCTGGACGCGGGCCTCGATCCGCGCCCGCTGCACCAGGTCCTTCAGGTGCCGCTCGGTCTCCTCGAGGGCCGCCTCGTTGTTGACCACCCGCAGGAGGCGCACGTGCCGGCCGCGCCAGTCGGCGTTCTGCACCAGCATGTGCGCGAGCAGCACCATCAGCGACCCGTTCTCCTTGCCTCGCCACCAGACGTCCACGGTCCCGGTGGGCACCTCGTGAGGGTCCGCATCTGGATCCACCCGGCTGGAGAAGAGCAGGAGGCTCTGACCGAGCATGGAGACCCGGCGCAGCGCGTGGACGTAGTCCTCGGCATCTTCGCCCTCCCGGATCCAGTCGCCCATCACCGAGTTCGGCCGGAGGCCCCCGAGCCCGTGACACTGCACCAGCGCCTCGATGCCCCGCTGGCGGTCGTTGGACACCACCACCGCCGGGAACGCGTCGACCTTGTGCTTCTGGATGAACTTCCGGAGCGCCTTCTCCTGGCCACGGCGACGCTCCACGAGGTCCTCCACGTCACCGGGAATGACCTGGCCGATGCTCAGGATGCCGCGGCCGGCGCAGAGCCAGTTGGCGAAGACCGCCGTCCGGGGCCGCCCCGCCACCGCGCCGCTGAAGGCCAGGATCGCCGGCCGCCAGTTCTTCGGGTGGTAGTGCTCGTCCTCTAGCCGGCGCAGCTCCTTGCGCGCGCGCTCGTAGGCCGCGCCGCTGCGCACGTCGCCCCAGGAGGTCCGGATCTTCTGCTTGGAGATGAACCGGTGCAGCGCGAACATCAGCGCGGCCGACCCCATCGCCCAGCCCGGCGCGATGAGCAGCATCACCGCCGCGCACGCCACACCGCCCGCGAGGGCGAGGGTCCAGTGGGCGTAGCGGAACGTCGGCCGATAAGAGGGGTTCCGCGAGTACGACTCCCTGAACGTGGCGAAGTTCAGGTAGCCGTAGGTCACCATGAAGAACATGGTGATGATCGGCGCGATCAGGTCGAGGGTCCCGACCATCACGCCGACCTGCGCGATCGCGAAGGTGAGGATGATCGCAGGGCGCGGCTCGTTGGTCGCCTTGTCGCCGCTGGAGAAGGCGCGCAGGCGCTTGAAGATCCCGTCCCGCGCCAGCGCCTGGAGGATCCTCGGGGCCCCCATCATGGACCCGATGGCCGAGGACAGCGTGGCCGCGAAGATCCCGGCGGTGATCAGCACCGGCACCGCCGCCGTCTCGCGAACGACCATGTTGCTCGTCTGCAGGAAGGCTCGCGGAGCGGCCCCTGCCAGCAGGACCCCCATCGTGATGTAGATCAGCCCCGTGAAGCCAATCGACGCCAGGGTCCCGCGGGGGATGGAGCGAGCGGGATCCTTCAGGTCCCCTGACAGGTTGGCGCCGGCCATGATCCCCGTGGCGGCGGGGAAGAAGAGGGCGAACATGGTCAGGACGCTCTGGCCCTCCGCGTAGCCCGACCCCAGGTTCGCGCGGAGGATCTCCACGTCGAAGTTCATCAGCGCGCCGACTGCGAACGACAGCACCGCGATGAAGAGCACGGCCAGGATCCCGTACTGCAGCCGGATGGTCCACCCCGCGCCGACGTACACGCACGCGAAGACCACCAGGTTGACCGCGCTCGCGGCCCAGCGGAAGTTCCCTTCGAGAGCAGGGAAGGTCGCGACCAGCGCCTCGGTGAAGCCGATCACGTACAGGGCGACCGAGACGGCTTGGGCCAGGAAGAACACCAGCCCGATCGACCCTCCGAACTCCGCTCCGAGGGAGCGGCTGATCATGTAGTAGGCCCCCCCGCTCTTCACCTGGGTGTTGGTGGCGATGGCCGACAGCGAGAAGGCCGTGATGGTGGTGATCGCCTTGGCGAGCAGCACGATCCCGATCGCCGACCACAGTCCCGCGTTGCCCACGACCTGGCCGAAGCGCAGGAACATGATCACGCCCAGGATCGTGAGCGTGCACGGCGTGAAGACACCGCCGAAGGTGCCGAACCGGCCGTAACTGGGGGCGCGAGAATCGCTCATGGAGAGGTGACTCGAGGCTCCGCGGCGCGGCGCCGTGGAGCGCCAGAGTGTGCGGGATTCCTCGCTCGGCGCACGACCTCTCCTGGGAGATCAGTGGGCACCCCCCATGGCGCCGCCCTGCTGGGTCTTCCGGCCCCCAGATCGCGACGAGTTGTCCCCCGTCGATACGCCTGGCGCCGCGCTCAGAGGGAGGCGGTCAGCAGCGCCACGAAGGCCGCCGGGTCCACCGCCCGAGGGTTGAAGCCCGCGGTCCACTGCTGGTTCGCCTCCGCAGCGAGCCCGGGGAGGTCGGCCGTGGTGACCCCGAGGTCCCCGAGGCCCGTCCCGAGCCCCGAGCACTCGAGCAGCTCCGCGCAACGCGCCGCCACGGACTCCGCGAGCTCGGCGTCGTCGCCTCCGGGGAGGCCCGCGGCCGACGCGAGCG